>NZ_MWQN01000004.1:648774-973161 GCF_002024165.1 Embleya scabrispora | reverse complement strand
GCGCCGAGACCACCGCCAACGTCACGGTCGAGTGGCAGCACGGCATCGGCGAGGTGGTCAGCGCGCTGACCGCGACGGGCCTGCGCCTGGAGTTCCTGCACGAACACGACCACACCCTGTTCGCCCGTTTTCCCGCGCTGGAGGAACGGTCGGGCATCTACCGCTACCCGGCGGACTCCCCGAGGGTCCCGCTGATGTACTCCCTACGCGCCGGCAAACCGGCGTAGGACCTGTCCGAACGGCCCTTCCCCGCAGGTGATTTCCGGCCGGGGACGGGCGCGGCGGTCGCGCCGGCGGGGCGGGTCGGGGGTGCGGGTCGGGGGTGCGGGTCAGGGGGGCGATCCCGGGGAGATCAGGCCGGATTCGTAGGCCAGGACGACCGCTTGGACACGGTCGCGCAGGTCGAGTTTGTTGAGGATTCGGCCGATGTGGGTCTTGATCGTGGTCGGGCTCAGGGTGAGGCGGTCGGCCAGTTCGGCGTTGCTGAGGCCGGTGGCGAGCAGGCGCAGGACTTCGAGTTCGCGGGGGGTGAGATCGGAGAGGTCGCGGTGCAGCGCGGCGGGGGGTTCGTCGCGGTGGGCGAAACGTTCGATCAGGCGCCGGGTGATGGTGGGGGCGAGCAGGGCGTCGCCGGAGCGCACCAGGCGTACCGCCGCGACCAGGTGTTCGGGGGTGACGTCCTTGAGCAGGAAGCCGCTCGCGCCGGCGGTGAGCGCGGCGTAGACATAGTGGTCGAGGTCGTAGGTGGTCAGGATGATCACCCGGGTGCCGTCGGCGCCGTCCGGGCGTTCGGCGAGGATGCGGCGGGTGGCCTCGATGCCGTCCATGCGCGGCATGCGGATGTCCATCAGCACCACGTCGGGACGGGTACGCCGGACCGCGGCCACCGCGTCGGCGCCGTCGGCCACCTCGGCCACGACCTCGATGCCGTCCGCGCTCAGGATCATCCCGAACCCGGTGCGCACCAGGGCCTGATCGTCGGCGATCACCGCGCGCAGCGGCGCCCCGCTCACGCCGTCCGCCACGGGATGTGCGCCCGGATCCGGTAGCCGCCGGTCAGCGTCGGTCCGGCGGTCAACTCGCCGGAGTAGAGCGCGAGCCGTTCGCGCAGCCCGAGCAGGCCCCGCCCGCTGCCGCCGCCGACCGGTGTCGGTCCGGCCGGCGCGACACCGGTGTCGGTGACCTCGATCTCCAGCCGCTCTCCGGTGTAGCCGATCGTCACGTGCGCGTCGGCGCCGGGCGCGTGCTTGATCGTGTTGGTCAGCGCCTCCTGCACCACGCGGTAGGCGGTCAGGTCGACTCCCGGTGGCAGCGGCTCGGGGGGCAGCGACACGGCCAGGCGTACGGGTGTCCCGGCCGCGCGGACCCGGTCGATCAGCGCGTCGAGCCGGTCCAGGCCCGGCTGCGGCTCGAGTTCGTCGGGGCGTTCGGCGTCGGGGGCGGCGAGCAGCCCCATCACGTGGCGCAGTTCGGCCATCGCGGCCCGCCCGCCGGCCTCGACCGCGAGCAGCGCCGCCTTCGATCGTTCCGGCGCCGCGTCCATCACCGTGCGGGCCGCCCCCGCCTGGATCACCATCACGCTCACATTGTGGGTCACCACGTCGTGCAACTCGGCGGCGATCCGGGATCGTTCCTCCTCGACGGCCCGGCGGGTGGCCTCGGCCTGGGCGCGTTCGAGGTCGGCGTATCGCTGCCGACCGGCCGCCAGCTGCCGCTGCCAGAACAACACCAGACCGGCCAGGGCGCCCGCGATCAGGATCACCACCCCCGGGCTGGACCAGCCGGGCAACATCGGCGCGGTGTCCCGGAACGCGGCGCCGGCCAGCACGGCGGCCAGACCCAGGACGACCACCGCGCGGCTTCGATAGCGGCTGTGCACCACGGCGCTGTAGGCGGCCAGGACGCAGGTGGTCACGTTGATCCAGGACGCGTGGTCCTCGCCGATGCGCACCGTCGCGCCGAGGATCACCGCGAAGGCGACCAGCGGATACCGGCGCCGGGCCGCCAGCGGCAGCGCGGACAGCACGACCAACGGCCAGGCCCCCGGGTCGAGTCCGTGCTCTTCCGGCGGCGCGAACCAGGGCAGCGGCGGCTCCGTCGGCTCCGGTGGCTCGGGCGGCATCGGTTGATCGCCCACCGGACCGATCGGCCCCGGCCCGGCGTCCGGATAGCGCGCCGCGACCACCAGCGCGATCAAGGTCAGCACCACCGCGAGCAACAGATCGGCGTACCGCGCCCGCCGCGACAGCGGCGCCGGCTCGGCATCAGGGCGCAGCACGACCCCCAGTTGCCCGCGCCATCGGCGCCAATCGTCCCTGAACACCGGCCCATTGTGCGACCTGCCCGCCGGCCGCCGCATCCCCCCGCACGACCGGTGCCCCGGGCCGAGCGGCGTACGTCGCAGGGATGACCCCGCCCGCGGATCCTTCCCGGGAAGGGCCGGATGTCGGCGCGGCGGCCGACGCGCCGCGAGCACCCGCGCCCCTAGCGTCGCCGGGCCGGCAGACACACGCCCCTCCCACAACGCCAAGGACGGACGACTCCCATGACCCCTGTGATCGAACTCGCGGGTGTGGCCAAGCGCTACGACGCCGGCGGAGCGCCCGCGCTCGGCCCGCTCGACCTCGGCGTGGCCCGCGGCGAGGCGCTGGCGGTGACCGGTCCCTCCGGCAGCGGCAAGTCCACGCTGCTCAACCTGATCGCCGGCCTCGACCGACCGAGCCAGGGCACGGTGACCGTGGCCGGGCAGCGCATCGACGGGCTGAGCGAGCACGCGCTGGCCCGCTTCCGCCGCGAACACATCGGCATGGTCTTCCAGTTCTTCAACCTCCTCGACGACCTCACGGTGAGCGACAACATCCGGCTTCCGGCGCAGTTGACCGGAACCGGCCGACGCAAGACGGCGGCGCGGGCCGACGAGCTGATGGAGGTGCTGGGCATCGCGAAGCACGCCCGCGCCTACCCGGGGCGACTGTCCGGCGGGGAGCGCCAGCGGGTCGCGGTGGCGAGGGCGCTGGTCAACCGGCCCGCACTGCTGCTGGCCGACGAGCCGACCGGGGCGCTGGACAGCGCCTCCGGCGCGGACGTGCGGGAGTTGCTGACCGAGTTGCACCGCGACGGGCAGACCATCGTGCTCGTCACGCACGATCCGGCGCTGGCCCGGGCGTGTGCGAGCCGGGCGATCCACCTCGTCGACGGGCACCTGGCGCTCGACCCGCACGCGGAGGCGATCCGATGATCGGGCTCGGCGGCGCGCTCGGCCGGGTGGTCCGCTCCGGGGTGTCCAGGCGGCGGGTGCAGACCGTGGTGATCGCGTTGGCCACGATGATGGCCGTGGCCTCGGCGGTGGTCGCCGGCTCGCTCGTGGTCGCCGCGAACGCGCCCTTCGACCACGCCTTCGCCCACCAGCACGGGGCGCACCTGAGCGCCCAGTTCGACCCGGGCAGGGTGGGCGCGGCGGACCTGGCGGCCACCGGGCACCTGACCGGCGTCACCGTGAGCGCGGGACCGTACCCGACCGCGACGATGCATCCCACCGACGGGCGCGGCGGGCACTTCCCGGCGCTCACCGTCGCCGGTCGCGCCGGCCCGCACGCGGCCGTCGACGACCTCGACCTCACCTCGGGCCGCTGGGCGGAGAAACCGGGCGAGATCGTACTGTCCACCGAGTTCGCCGGCCCCGACATGGCCCTCGGCTCCACCCTGACCGGCTCCGACGCCCCCGGCGCGCCGATCCTGACCGTGGTCGGCGTCGCCCGATCGGTGAGCCGCACGGCCGGTGCCTGGGTCACTCCGGACCAGGTCGCCGCGCTCGCGTCCACGAACGAGCCGGCCGGGTCGCAGATGCTCTATCGCTTCGCCGCCGCCGGGACGGACGGCAAGGTCGCCGAGCGCCGGGCCGAGATCGAGTCGGCGGTGCCGGCGGGGGCGTTCCTGGGCGCCCGATCCCACCTGGACACCAAGCGCGCGGCCGACGGCAACGCCGCGCCGACCATCCCGTTCCTGACCGCGTTCGGCGTGCTCGGCATCGCCATGTCGGTGATCATCGTCGGCAGCGTGGTCAGCGGCGCGGTCGGCACCGGGTTGCGCCGGATCGGCATCCTCAAGGCGATCGGCTTCACCCCGCGCGAGGTGGTGCGCGCCTATGTGGCCCAGGCGTTGGTGCCGGCCGCCGTCGGCATCGGGCTCGGCGTGGTGCTCGGGAACCTGATGGCGCTGCCGCTCCTGGCGGACACCGAACAGCTCTACGACGACACCTCGTTGTCCGTGGCCTGGTGGGTGGACGTGCTGGTCGCGGTCGGCGCGCTCGTCGTGGTCGGGGTCGCCGCGCTGGTGCCGGCGCTGCGGGCGGGTCGGCTGCGTACGATCGAGGCGATCGCGGTCGGCCGGGCGCCGCGTACGGGGCGGGGACGGTGGGCGTACCGGGTGACCGGGCGGCTGCCGCTGCCCCGGGCGCTGACGTACGGTCTCGCGAGCCCGTTCGCGCACCCCGTGCGGAGCCTCGCGATGGTGCTCGCGGTGGTGTTCGGCACCGTCGCGGCGACGTTCGCGGTGGGCCTGACCGCGTCGCTGAACGCGGTCGGGGACGCGCAGGACCCGGAGAACCGGGCGGCGGTCACGGTGATCGCCGGCGGCGCGGGCGGACCGGGCGGGGCGCCGGCGGGCGGTGCGGGCCCGGGGGTGAACGCGGGCCCGGCGGGCGGCAACGCCCCCGCCGGCGGCGCGGGGCCGGGCGGCGGCAACGCCTCTGCCGGGGGTGGTCCTTCCCCCGCCGACTCGGCGCGGATCCGGGACGCGGTGGTGGCCGCGCCCGGCACCGCCACGAGCTACGGCATGGCATCCGTCGACGTCACCGTCACCGGCATCCCCGGCGCGGTCCGGGCCGCGCTGTACCAGGGCGACTCGCGGCCCGGCGGCTACCCGATGATCGCCGGGCACTGGCTCGACGGCCCGGGGCAGGTCGTGGTGCCCACCCGGTTCCTGGCCCGCACCGGCACCCGGATCGGCGACACGATCCGGGTCACCCACCAGGGCGACGCCCAGGGCCTGCGGATCGTCGGCGAGGCCTTCGACACCTCGGACGACGGCACCCGGATCCACGCCGACATGGCCTCCTTCGCCTCGGCCCGCCCCGACGTGTACCTGATCGGCCTCAAGCCCGGCGTGTCCCGCGACCGCTACGCCACCGATCTCGCCCGGGTGGTGGAGCCGTTGGGCGGCGCGGTGCTCGGCCGCGACGCGTCCTCGGGCCGGGACGGCCTGATCCTGGTCCTGGACGCGATGGCCGCGCTGCTCACCTTGATGCTGGTCGCCGTTGCGGGGCTGGGTGTGCTCAACTCGGTCGTGCTCGACACCCGGGAGCGGGTGCACGACCTCGGCGTCTGCAAGGCGCTCGGGATGACCCCGCGGCAGACGGTGGGCCTCGTGCTCGCCTCGGTGGTCGGAATCGGTGTGGCCGGCGGCCTGATCGGAGTCCCGGTCGGCTACGCGCTGCACGGCTACGTGGTGCCGAGGATGGGCCACGCCGCCGGCACGAACCTGCCGCCGAGCGTGCTCGACGTGTACGACCTTCCCGAGTTGACCCTCCTGGGCCTGGCGGGCGTCGCCATCGCGGCCCTCGGCGCCCTCCTCCCGGCGACCTGGGCGGCCCGAACCCGCACGGCCACGGCGCTGCGCACCGAGTAGGGCGGCGACACGCGCCGGCACCCCGTACCGCCCCGCCCGATCCGCGCCGCCGATCCGCCCTGCCCCGATGCCCGGTTCGGGGCCGGGTGGGCCGGTCTCGCGGACGGGCGGGTCGGTAGGCCGCGTGTGTGGGGTTTGCGATCTTCCGGTCGTGTCGTCGGCCGAGCGATCGACGACCGGACCGACGGCGCCAGGGAACTCGCGAGCGTGGTGGGCGAGTTGCCGAAGTACGCGCAGACCAGGGTGACCGACTACGAGGAGTACGTGGGCTGATCGCGGGGCGACCGGGATCGAATCCGGTCAGTCTTCCATACCCGCGCGACCACGACGAGGCGCCTCGGCCGGCCCCCGCGCGCCGGTCGTCTCGTCCGCCTGGCAGCATGCCCCGCGTGAACCGTACGGCCCCCCGCCCCCGCCCGACCACCTCCCGGACTCCTTCTGGGAGCGCGTCGAGGACGTGTGCCGGGACCCCGGGGGCGTGGACGCCGCCCTGCTCGCCATGGACCCGGCCGACCTCGTCCGCTTCCACCGCGAATTCCTGGACGCCGTGGTCGAGTTGCCGGACGATCCGTTCACCCCGTACCTGCCGGACTCGGAGGACGGCGCCGAGGACGTCGCGCACTGGGTGGTGAGTCGGGGCCGGGCGTACTACCGCTCCCTGTGGGCGAAGCCCGAAACATTCCCGGCCTGGCGGCCCGGACTGCCCGGGGTGCACGTCGGGCAGATCGCGAGCGTCCACCACGACCTCACCGGCGAGTCGCTCGACTGGGATTGGGAGGACTGAGTCCGCCCCACCCGTCGTACCCCGCCCCTCCCGCCCCGGCCGATCGTGGCCGGATCTCGCCGCAGGTTCCCTCGGGTGTGCGCGAAACGCCGCCGAGCCCGTACCGGAACGCCTACTTTCGGGGCCATTGTCGGATCGGACCGACCTGGGGGGTTGGGATGAGCAGCGGGCATGGCATGGCGCCGGGCGTGCGCGGCGGGTTCGAGGAGTTGTTCGGCACCGGATTCGCGGGGGTGCGGATCCACGAAGGGATACTGGGCGAAGGCGGGTTCGGGACACGTCGAGCCGCCTGCGCGCACGGCGCGGACGTCGCGTTCGGGCCCGGCGACTACGACCCGTACAGCGCCCGGGGGCGCGAGCTGATCGGGCACGAGTTGGCGCACGTGTTGCAGCAGCGGTACGGCCGGGTGCGGCCCGGCGGGCCGGCGGCGGCCCTGGAGG
Source organism: Embleya scabrispora (assembly GCF_002024165.1). NCBI lineage: Bacteria > Bacillati > Actinomycetota > Actinomycetes > Kitasatosporales > Streptomycetaceae > Embleya > Embleya scabrispora. The sequence goes on along the minus strand of NZ_MWQN01000004.1, from coordinate 966,251 downwards.
CCGAGGCGATCGCGGCCGGGCGGCGGATCGCCCTCGGCCTGCCGGTGCGAATCCCGGGCGCGCCACGACCCGGCACCGGGCGCGGCCGAGCCGTCACGCAGTTCTACACACCGCATGCCGCGGGCGGCGGGGCGCCGTTCGTGGTCGTCGGGGGCGCGCACCACGCGCCCGTGCAGCCGCAGGACTCGTTCATCGTGCAGGCCAAGGCGCCCGGAGGGCAGTCGTTCATGACCGGCGGCGCCGCGCCGGTGGTGCGACTGGAGGCGACCGATCCGGCCGCGGTGACCCTGCGCGTGTCGGACAACCAGCGGATGGCGGTCGAGCACTGCGACCTGGGACTGCGCCAGCCCAAGTGCTTCTACGCCACGCAGGCCATCGTCGACGCGAGCAATGCCCGCCTGGCGCTGATCAATTCGCGATTCCGCCTGGTGGCCGACCCGCCCGGACCCAACCAGCGCCGGATCACCATCGGCGCGAACACCCTGCTGCGGGTGCTGCCGCGCAACCACGTTTCGGGGGTGACCGGCCTGGCCATGCAGTGCAATCAGCCGTGCAACGAGATGGTGTCCCACGTGATCGCCGCGCCGTTTCCGGCGCCGCGCTTCGAGAACGACCCGCACGTACCGCCGCACCACATGATCGAATACCACGTCGCCCGGGCGCTGTTGCCCCCGCCGCAGCCTCCCGTGCTCGACGACACCAGCCTGGTGACGGTCGCCGACACCGCGCGCACGATCGCCTCGGCGTACGGCGCGGCCGCGCACGCGCCGACCCCCGGGTTCACCGCCGACCTGCGTACGTTCGGCCTGAACGACCACGTCGCCCCGGCCGTGGGCGAGGCGTTCCTGACCGTCGGCCTGGTCGTCACCGCCCCCACCGTGGGCCTGGCCCAGGGCAGTTACCCCACCCAGACGGACTTCTACCGACCCACCGCCCTGGGCGTCAACCCCGTCCTGCTCAGCAGCCGCACCTGGGGCGACCACTGGGCGGGCGTGGTCGCGGCGGACGGGTCGGACGTGATCACCCTGGAGAACTACGCGCGCAACGCCGAGGACGCGATACCGAGCCCGGACGAGCGCTACTACTTCCAGATGTACCAGACCGACCCGGCCGCTCCCGGCACCACGTGGCACACCGCGTGGACGACCGTGCCGATGATCCCGATCCCCGCGCCGATCCCGGTCGTGCCCGCGCCGCACCCGGCGCCGACCCACCAGCCGGCCACGCCGGGCGTACGCAGCTTCGCGAATCCGCTGACCATGCGGGTGACCGGGCCGGTCACCCGCTGGAACACGATCGCCGACACGCTGTACGGCGCGGTGGCGACGAACACGATCTGGGACGCGTACGGCAACATCGCGGGCGCCGCCGACGCGGACGCCGAGATCCGCGAGGTGCTCAAGGGCCTGCGGTACGCCAACGTGCAGCTGGGCCTGGCGGACCGGGGGAGCAAGGTGCGCAACGACGCCTGGGTACTGGCCCTCACCCACGCGGTGGCGGCGGCCCGGTTCCCGGAGAACGTCCAGGCGCTGCTGCACACCCACGAGCGGGTGGTCCGGCTGGTGCGATGAGGCCCTGACACCGCGAGCACGGCGGGTGCGGGGACGGCGCTCGGGCCGCCTCCGCACCCCGGCTCGCGGCCCGCTTCGCAGCCCCATCAGGCAGGGTTTACGAACATAAGCACGACCCCGCACAACGTGTTGTGATCATGACATCCGACCCGCGCGTTTCCGTGTGTCGGCCATTCCTGAAAGGCCCCGACCGGCACAGGATGGTGCCCGTCGTCTCCGAGCCCATCGGAACGGTTGACAGCCCGCGAGGAGAGGACGCGCCGATGAGCGACGCGCCGAACAGCACGGACACCGCAGACACGGTGGACACCGCAGACACCGCAGACATCACGTACGGCAGCTATCTGCGGCTGGACACCCTGCTGTCCTGCCAGCAGCCGGCCACCGACGCGCACGACGAGATGTTGTTCGTCGTCATCCACCAGGTCTACGAGCTGTGGTTCAAGCAGATCCTGCACGAGGTGGCGCTGCTCCAGAGGCACCTGGAGACCGGGAACAGCGCGGGCGCGCTGCATACGGCGCGGCGGGTGGCCAAGATCCTGAAGACCGTGGTCGGCCAACTCGACATCCTGGAGACCATGACGCCCCGCCAGTTCGCGTCGTTCCGGGACGCGCTCGGCACCTCCAGCGGGTTTCAGTCGGCCCAGTTCCGCGAGCTCGAAGCGGTGCTCGGGCGCCGCGAGTTCGGCGGTTACGACCTGGACCGGGACGACCGGCTCAAGGCCGCCGCACACCGCCCGTCCGTGTTCGACTCGCTGCTGCGCCACCTCGCCGCCCTCGGCTACCCGGTGCCCGCGCGGGTCCTGGACCGCGATCCGAGTCTCGCGTGGCGGGCCGACCCGGATGTGCAGGCGAGCCTGGAGGCGGTCTACCGCGACGAGACCGGACACGCCGCGCAGGTCTGCGAGGCCCTCGTCGACATCGACGAGGGCCTTCAGGAGTGGCGCTACCGGCACATGAAGATGGTCGAGCGCACCATCGGCGCCAAGCTCGGCACGGGCGGCTCGTCCGGCGCGGCCTATCTGCGCTCCACCCTGTTCAACCCGGTCTTCCCGGACCTGTGGGAGGTCAGGTCGAAGGCCTGATGAGGCGAACCGCGATCAGGCCCCGGCCAGGACCGCGTCCAGCCGGGCCGCACGGGCCGGGATCTCGTCGACGGCGATCGGTTCGGCCAGGTCCGGCGCGATGCCCGCGACCGCGCGGTGTGCGGCGGCGGTGAGCCGGACCGTGCCGTCGGCGTCGATCCGGTCGATGCCGTCGCCGGCGGCGAGGCGTTCGTTGAAGGCGATCGCGTCGGCCTCGGCCAGGCCCGGCGGCAGGTCCAGGGACACGACGCCGTCGACGATCCGGACCGGGTATCCGCCCGGCCGGCCCGCCGGCGCGGCGGTGGAGTGGCGCAGCGCGCGGGCGCCCGGCAACAGCGCCTCCAGGACCGGGAGTACGGCGGCGCCGGTGACCGCGTTGTGGCGCAGGCCGGGCGCGAGCGGCGGCGCCTGGTAGGCCAGTGCGTCGTCGCGCAGGCCGTCCTCGCCCAGATGCACCCGGCAGGCCAGGTCCGGGTCGGCGGGCCGCCGCGCCGCCATGACGCCGATCACCTGCGCGTGATGGGCGAGGACGCGGATCAGCGGCAGCGGCCGATCGGGGTTCGCGGCGCGCAGCGCGGCCCGCACCCGCAGGTGGACCATCGCGGCGTTGCCCAGCCCGACGGTGGGGGCCAGGCCCAGGCGGGCCAGCACCGGCCCGGTCACGTCCGGGAAGGACAGGTTCGCCACGGGGCCGGTGTACCCGGCGGCACGGGTGGCCCGCATGACGGACAGGATCAGCGGCAGCTGGTACGGCAGCCGCAGGCCGAGGCCGGCGGCGACGACCGCCTCGGCGGCGGGATCGGTACGGCCGGCGAGCGCCCAGGGGCTGCGCAGCGACGCGCAGTGCACGATCAGGTCGGGGCGGAGCTTGTCGATCAGTCCGGCCACCTCCTCCGACCGGGACGCGTCGAGCCGGACCGCCTCGACGAGGCAGTCACGGGAACTGGCCACCGTCGCAGCCACCGCGTCGCCCTCGGTCGAGCGGCCGGCCAATACCAGGCGCCGTCCGGGACCGCCGGCGGCCAAGCCGTCGGCGACCCGCTCGCCCATGTCCCCCACGCCGATGATCAAAATCGTGGTCATCGGCCGATCGTAGGGGCCGGATCGACCTGCCGTAAGGCCAATGCAGGCCACGTGCCGGGAGCGGCGCCGGCCGCGTCGCACCGCACCCGACACCGGCGTCGGGACCGGACCGGGACGTGTGCGGGACCGCCGCCCCACGCGTTCGGGACGCCCGCGCGCCGATCGTGGAGGGCACATGTCGCCGGTATCGCCGGAGAACGACGCGCCCCCGTGGACTGGGAGACACACGATGACCACCGACGAGCAGGTATGGGCATGCCCGTTCCGGCACGACGAGGCCCTGGAGCCCGATCCGACGATGAGCCGGATGCGCACCGAGGCGCCGGTCGCCCGGGTCCGCATGCCGTACGGCGAGGGGCGCTGCTGGCTGGTCACCCGGCACGCGGACGTCCGCCTCGTCACCTCGGACCGGCGGTTCAGTCGGGCGGCGCTGGTGGGTACCGACTTCCCCCGGATCACCCCGGCGCCGATCGCCCAGTCCGAGGCGATCAACCTGATGGACCCGCCCACCCTCAACCGGGTTCGCCGACTGGTGGTCAAGGCGTTCGGCAACGCACAGGTGGAGAAGCTGCGGCCGTGGACGCAGCGTGTGGTGGACGAACTGCTCGCCGGGATCACCGAGCGCGGCGCACCGGCCGACCTGATGGAACTGTTCGCCGGGCAGCTGCCGTTGCGCACGATCAGCGAACTCCTCGACGTCCCGGAGGAAGACCGGCCCCGGATGCGTCGCCACGCCATCGCGATGATGTCGATGAAGCCGGCCGACCAGGCAGTGGCCGCCGAGGGAAAGGCCGGTCTGCGCGCCTACTTCGCCGAGCTGTCCGCCGCGCGGCGCCGCGAACCGGGCGACGACCTGATCAGCGCGCTGGCGAGTGCCCGCGTCGGCGACGAGATGTTGGACGAGGACGAACTCGCGGTGCTGGTGATGCTGTTGATGGTCACCGGGCACGACACCACCACCTACGAGATCGGCAACATCGTCTACACGCTGCTGACCCATCCGAGCCACCTGGCCGAACTGCGCGCCCATCCCGACCGGTTGCCCAGGGCCCTGGAGGAGTTGTTGCGCTTCATCCCCTTCCGCCAGGGTGTCGGCATCCCGCGGGTGGCCCTGGAGGACGTGGACTTCGACGGCGTCACGGTGCGGGCCGGCGACACGGTGCACGTGTCGTATCTGACCGCCAACCGCGACGGCGCGGTGTACGAGCGGCCCGACGAACTCGACTTCGACCGGGAGAAGCCGGCCTCGCACATGGCGTTCGGGTACGGCACCCACCACTGCCTGGGCGCACACCTGGCCCGGATGGAGATGGAGGTGTGCATCGGCTCGCTGCTGGCCGCCTTCCCGGATCTGCGACTGGCCGTACCGGCCGAGCAGGTGCGGTGGAACACGGTGTCCATCTGGCGCTTCCCGCTCGCGCTCCCGGTCGCCTGGTGACCGGGCGCCGTGCACAGGCGGCCATTCGGTGGCAGATCACCCGAACGGCTCTGCCGGGATCACTCGTTGGAGCGGGCGTCCCTGCGACGGCCTCGCTGTCCGCGAGCCTCGATAGCCTGTCGCAATGGGCAAGAGTTTGATGTATCTGGAGATGACCGCGCCCGACGAACTGCGGCCGTCACGGCCCGTCGAGGCACTGGGACTGCGGCGGGTCGAGCCCTCGCCCGAGGTGTACGCGCTCCAGGCGCGCATCGGCGCGCCCTACGGCTGGCGCAGTACGGAGCGCACCGACCGCGACTGGGCCGAACTTCGCGCCGCCCACCCGCTGCGCGAGTCCTGGCTGATCACCTACCGGGGGGAGAGCGCCGGCATCGGCAACCTCGAACCGCAGCCCGGCGGCGTGGTCGAGGTGGTCACCTTCGGCCTGCTCCCCGAATACGTCGGCAAGGGCCTGGGCGGCTGGGCCCTGACCCTGGTGCTCCGTCGGGCGTGGGCCACCCCGCCGCTCCCGGACGCCCCGTTCGTGCGCCGGGTCTGGCTGCACACCTCGTCCGAGGACCACGTCAACGCCCTGAAGAACTACCGCAGTCGGGGCCTGCGCCTCTACGGCGTGGAAGCACACGCCTAGCGGCACCCACCGGCCACCGGCCGGAACCCTACCCGGTACGCGAAGGCGTTTCCGCGGTTGCGGATCGACGCGATGGAGCCGGGTTCACCAAGACCGATCCGAACACCGGGCGGCGTTCGGCCTGGTGGGGCGACAACGCGTAGTCGTTCGGACGCGGTACGCGAGATTTTGCGGTTCCGGCTTGGACGGCGGGTGGTCGGCCGGCGAGGTAGGGGGTGAGAGGCCTTCGGGTCTCGTGGACACCGTCGGGCGCAACAGCCGGCGCGCCCGGCGGTGTCCACGCCGGACTTCACGGAAGGAACCGCTGCCTTGAACAACATCCTCGGCCCCGAGGCCAGACAACTGTGGCTGGTCATAGGCGTGTTGGTCGTCGTCGTGCGCGCGCCGCTCGGTGCCCTGATGCGTGGCTTCACGCTTCCCGAGCCGCACCGCCACTGCGGCCACGGGTATCGCAGCACACACTCCGCGCGCGGAAAGGGCGGCGGACGATGACCGAACCCCGACACCCCGAGCAGGCCCAAGCCGTGGACGTGGACCTGGTGGACCTCCTGCGCAACGACTTCGTCGCCTTCTGCCACAGCCACCAACTCACGCTCACCCGCTTCGCCTACGACCACCTGGGCTCGCGCCCGGAGGCCGAGGACATCGTCGCCGACGTGCTGCTCGCCCTGTTCCAACGTTGGGACGACGTCCTGCGCGAGCCCGCGCCGCCCGTCAAGCGCGCGTTCCGGATGCTCACCGACGCCCTGGAGGACCGCCGGCTGCGGCGCGACCTGGTCCGGGACACCGTGGACCGCCGGCGCCCCGCCCCCGGCGGTCCGGTGATCGACGCGCCCGCGGACTTCGTCCGGTTCTGTCGCGAGCACCAGCAGACCCTGATCGACCACGCCTGGAAGAGCCTGGGCTGCGCGCACGACGCGGACGAGGCGGTCGCCGACGTGCTGCTCGCGCTGTCCCGACGCTGGTCCGAGATCGTGCGCCACCCCAGTCCGCCGCTCGCGCTCGCCTTCGGGATCCTGCGTCGCCGGGTGGTGGACATCCGGCGACGGCGCGGGCGCTCCCCCGAGGTGCTGGTCGACTTCACCGCGCCCGGCGCCCCCGACATGGTCTCGACCGGCAACGGCGACCCGGCCGCGATGGTGCCCCACCTGGACATCCTGGATCGCACCATCGCCGCGATGCCGGTCAAGCGGGCCACCTGCGCCCGCCTGCACCTGGTCATGCAACTGCCGCTCCAGGACGTCGCCGACTACCTGGGGGTGACCATCTCCACCGTCCGCAGCCACGTACACGCGGCCCGCAAACAACTCGCCACCGCGTTGGAGCGGGCCCGCCACGTGCATCCCGACCCCACCCCGTCGTCCCCATCGCACCCTCGGGAACCGAATACATGAACCACCTCAATGCCCTCGACCACGCCCTCCAACAGCGCCGCCGCGACATGGACGCGGCCTTCGCCGACTACGACGCCGGCGCCGCGACCCGCCGTCTGGCCGAGCGCATCGTCCAGGAACAACTGCTGGCCGCCCTGGTCCGCCCGGGCACCATCGGTTCACAACGCGGCACCGGTTTCGCGGACGCGCACGCCGCGCAGAACGCGGCGGCGGCGCACCTGGAACAGCTGTGCCAGGCCGTGGTGGCCCGGCCGACCACCGGCCCCCTCCTCGGCGACTTCGTGCACGAACGCGAGGCCGACGGGGCGCTGGTGTTCGGGTGCCTGCTGTATCTGACCGGGCGGCCCGCGCCGGCGGCGTTCTGGTGGCGGTACGCGGCCGGCGCCGACGACGTCGAGGCGATGCGCCTGTTGACCCTGCACCACCGGATCGAGGGCGAACCGCAGGACGCCCACCACTGGGCGGGCCGGCTGCACGCGGCCAGGCCCACGCCGGCTCCCGCCGAGACCCAGGGCGCGGGCGACCCGGAGGCGTATGTCGCCCGGGTGGAGCCGGGCATCGAGGAGGTCGACGACCCCGACCTCGGCGAGATCTGTAGACCCAACGACCGCTTCCCCCGCCTCCTGGCCGCCGCCGGCCACGGATGACCGTCACGTGGCGGGCGCGCTCCGGGCCTCCCGGACGCGCCCGCCACGTTCGTGCGCGGCTTCTCCCCGCCTCGACGCGTCGATGGCCGAATGTGACAGATACCCGTCATTGCGGCCATCGGGCACGACCGCCACGATGGACGCATGTCCACTCCACACCGCGTCGTGATCGCGGTCTTCCCCGACGTCGACCTGCTCGACGTCACCGGCCCGGCCGAGGTCTTCGCGCTGGCCAACCGGGAGACCGCCGGCGCGGCGGGGTACGTGGTCCGCCTGGCGGGCCCCGAGGCCGGCCCGGTCGGCACGTCGGCCGGCGTACGGATCCTCGCGGACGTGGCCTTCGCCGAGGTGGGGGCCGCGGTGGACACGCTGCTCGTCCCCGGCGCCGTGGCGATGGGCCCGGACGGTCCGGTGGCCCTGGTCGACGACGCCGTCGTGGCGTGGGTCGCGGCCACCGCGCCGCACGCCCGCCGGGTCGCGTCGGTCTGCGTGGGCGCGCACGTGCTCGCCGCCGCGGGCCTCCTGGACGGGCGGCGGGCGACCACGCACTGGTCGACCGCCGCGCAACTGGCCGCCGATCACCCCGAGGTACGGGTCGACGCCGACCCGATCTTCGTGCGCTCCGGCCGGGTCTGGACCGGGGCGGGGATCAGCGCCTGCATGGACTTGGCGCTGGCCCTGGTGGCCGAGGACCACGGCGAGGACCTGGCCCTCGCGGTGGCCCGGCAGTTGGTGATGTATCTGCGCCGACAGGGCGGCCAGAGCCAGTTCAGCGTGCCGCTGAGCCGGCCCGCGACCGGCCGGCGGGACATCGAGGAACTGCGGGTGTACATCACCGAGCACCTGGACCACGACCTGTCCGCCTCCGCGCTGGCCGGGCGGATGTGCCTGAGCGAGCGCCAGTTCGCCCGGGTCTTCCGGCAGGAGACCGGCACCGGCGCGGCGGCCTACGTGGAGGCCGCGCGGGTCGAGGCGGCCCGCCGGCTCCTGGAGAGCACCGACGAACCCCTGGAAGCGGTCGCGGCGGCCACCGGATTCGGCTCGGTGGAAACCCTGCACCGGGCCTTCCGCAAGCAACTCACCACCACCCCGGCCGGCTACCGCCGTCGCTTCCGCACGGTGTCCTGAGCCCCGGCAACGAACCCGCGCGGCCCGGCGGCTTCGCCATGCCCGAAAGCCATGCCCGAAAACCATGCCCGAAGACCGGGCAACCACCGTCGAACGAAAGGCACTTCCCACTCATGCACCCCTCCGCGACCCTGCGCGAAGTCATCGGCCTCGACAACACGCCGCCCCGCCTCGGCGGCGAGTGCACCCTGATCATGATCGACTTCCAGAACACCTACCGCACCGGCGTGATGGCCCTCGACGGCGTCGAACCGGCCCTGGCCGCCGGAGCCCGACTGCTCGCCGCGGCCCGTGCGGCGGGTACGCCCGTCGTGCACGTCGTCAACGACGGCGGACCGGGCACCCCGTACGACATCCGTGCCGAGATCGGCGCGATCAGCGGCGAAGTGGCGCCGGTCGACGGCGAATCGGTCGTGGTCAAGCAGGTTCCCGACGCCTTCCACGGCACCGACCTGGAGCGGACGCTCCGTGACCTGGACGCCGGCCCCGACCTGATCCTGGCGGGGTTCATGACCCATATGTGCGTCACCTTCACCGCACAGGGCGCCTTCAACCTCGGCTACCGCCCCACCGTCGTCGCCGAAGCCACCGCCACCCGCGCACTGCCCGCCCTTGACGGCGCCGGCACCCCCGCCGAAGCACTCCAGTCGGCAGGCCTGACCATCATCGCCGACCTCTTCGGCCTGGTGGTGCCGACGGTCGCGCACCTGGTCGACTGATCCGCCGGCGTGGCGGGCCCGGGCCGGTCAGCGGCGGCTCGGGCGGGGTTGGGGTTCGAGTTTGCGGACTCTGGCCAGGCGGGCCGTGTCGCCGTGGTCGCCGCGGTAGCTGTACGGGCCGGTGAGCGGGGGTTGGTGCAGCGGGTCGGTGAGTGCGACCAGGAAGGGCAACTCCTCCTGGCGGTCCGCGGATTCCTCGAACTCCACGTGTCGGCCCGCCACCACGACGGCCGGTCCGGATCGGCGGCACCTGGTGTAGTCGATCAGGCCGGACAGGTCCTCGATGGAGGGCACCCCCTTCGCCCCGGACGGCAGGTGTCCGCGTCGGTACGCCTGCCGTTCCCGGGCGGACGCGTCGGCGTACTCCGGCACCCGTACGCCCCAGTAGGCGTGGATCGCCGCCCACAACACCGACTCGGGTGCGGCGACCACTCCGTCGGTCCAAGTGCGGCGGCAGCCGACCGCGAAACTCAGGAAGCCGCTGTCCCAGTTGTTCGGCTTGATCTCGGCGATGCCCCGGGCGCCGGAGTCGTCGAAGCCGAGGAGGTGGTGCGGGACGTCGATGTAGAGGGCGAGGCCCTTGTTGACCATGGAACGCTCATGTTCTTGTCCGTCGGCGGTGAAATATTTCCGTTGCCGGTCCGCGACGTCCTGGCAGCCGGCCACCGCCCGCGCATAGTTCGCCGACGTGTCCGAGCGCTGGGTCCACTCGCCGTACAGCTGAATGATCACGCGCGACTCCTCACCCCACCGTGATAACCGACGGAAGTCAGCCAATCACTATCCGCAAAGGGCGCGCAGGTATGTTTTGCGCCAAGCTCCGACCGTGCGCCGGCGTGCGGGGGGTGGTGCGGCCTGGAGGTGCGGGCGTTACGCGCGGGCGGCCGGCTCCGCCTCGTCGGCCGCCCCGGCCGTGGATTCGGCGGACAGCAGCGGGCGTTCGAAGACGGTGCGCAGCACGATGGTGGTGCCCGTGCCGCGGATGACCGGGATCGCGCGGATCCGGTCGAGGGTGTCGGCGAGCGCGGCGGTGGAGGCCACCCGGACCTTGATCCAGAAGCAGTCCTCGCCCGCCACCTCGTGCGCCTCCAGGACGGCGGGCTCGCGATGGATCGCCGCCTCCACCTGATCGCGCGCCGCCCGACCCGCGTCGAAGCGCAGCGCGATGAACGCGGCCGTGCCGGCGTCGACCTGCGCCGGGGCCAACTCCGCGTGATAGCCGGTGATCACCCCGTCGCGCTCCAGTCGTTGGATCCGCTCGCGCACGGCGGGTTCGGACAGATCCACCGATTTGGCCAGGGCGCGCACGGTGCGCCGGCCGTCCGCGCTCAGTGCGCGAAGGAGCGCCCGGTCGATCTCGTCGAGCTGCCGCGTCATGGAAAAGCCCCTTGTTCCGGCGATCGTGCCTGACCTACTCTAAAAAAGGTTAGCAGCATGGATCTCCTAATTTAATGAGGTGTGCTGGTCGTGTTGTCTCCTCAAAAGAGGGATCGGCTGTTGCCGTGGGTCGCCCTCGTGATCGTGTGGATCGTGTGGGGCTCGACCTATCTGGGCATCCGCTACGCGGTCGAGACGATCCCGCCGCTGCTCTCGGCCGGGACCAGGTTCCTGGTCGCGGGCCTGCTGATGTTCGCGGTGGTCGGCCCGCGACACGCCCGCGGCGCGCACCGCCCCACCTGGCCGCACCTGCGCTCGGCGGCGATCATCGGCGGGCTGCTCCTGGTCGGCGGCAACGGGCTGGTGAGCCTGGGCGAGCAACATCTCGACTCGGGCTTCGCCGCGCTGGTCGTGGCGACGGTGCCGGTGTGGATGGTGCTGATCAACGCGCTGGCCACCCGGACCAGGGTGTCGGGCGCGGTCCTGCTCGCGCTGCTCCTGGGCACGATCGGCATCGGCGTCCTGGTCGGCGGCCCGGGTGGCGACGTGCACATCGGCGGCGTGGTGATGGTCCTGATCGCGTGCGTGTTGTGGGCGGGCGGCTCGGTGTACGCGCGTACCGCGCCGCTGCCCCGGCATCCGCTGGTGGTGACCTCGTTGGAGATGATCACGGCCGGGGTGACGCTGTTCGTACTGGCCGCGCTGCGCGGGGAGTTCGGGCAACTGGACGTGGCCGCCATCTCGACCGCCTCGTGGCTGGGGCTGGCCTGGCTGGTGTTCGCCGGGTCGATCGTCGCGTTCAGCGCGTACATGTACGTCAACAGCGTGCTGCCCAACGACACCGTGGCGACCTACGCGTACGTCAACCCGGTGGTGGCGGTGCTGCTCGGGGCGGCGATCGCGGGCGAGTCGGTGGGCCCGAACGTCTACCTCGGCGGCGCGATCATCGTCGCGTCGGTGGTCCTGATCGTCGCCGCGCGCCCCCGCCCGGCCAAGTCGGTCGAGAGGGCGGTCGAGGAGCCGGTCGAAGGGGCCGCGCGCGTCCCGGACGTCGGCTCGCCGGAAGACGCCCGGCACGGGTGAGGGCCCCGGGCCGGCCCACCGGTGCCCTCGACGCGCCGGGGGCCGAGGGCGCACGATGCCCGGCACTGTTCATACGATGCCGTATGGATGCAGGCCGGCACCCACGAGTACGACACCGTACGGCGGGGCGTGACGCGAGAACGAGAGGAACCGGATCGTGGGCGTGACCCGTACACCGCGCGGCAGATGGGTCGAGGAGGGGTTGCGCGCGCTGGCCGCGGGCGGTCCCGAGGCGGTCCGGATCGAGCCGCTGGCGCAGGCACTGGGCGTCAGCAAGGGCGGGTTCTACGGGCACTTCGGCAACCGGGGCGCGCTGCTCGCCGAGATGCTCGACACGTGGGAGCGCGCGGTCACCGAGGATGTGATCGAGCGGGTCGAGGCCGGCGGGGGCGACGCCAGGGCCCGACTGGATCGACTGTTCGAACTCGCGTCCACGAGCGAGGGGCCGGTCCTGGGTACGACCGCCGACCTGGCGGTGCGGGACTGGGCCCGGCGCGACGCGGCGGTCGCGGAGCGGCTGCGCCGGGTGGACAACCGCCGGATGGACTACCTGCGTTCGTTGTTCGGGACGTTCTGCGCCGACCCGGGCGACGTCGAGGTGCGTTGCCTGCTCGCCTTCTCGCTGCGGATCGGCATGCACTTCGTCGCCGCCGACCAGGGCCCGTACAGCCGCGGGGAGGTGCTGCAGCTGACCCGGAAGTGGCTGTTGAGATAGCCGACTTCGGGGTCGGGTCCGTACCATGGCCCGGCATGACGGGGGTCGGGGATTCGAAGCGGCAGCAGGGCAATCTCGTACTGCTGGTGGCGGCGCTGCTGTTCGCGGTGCTCGTGCTGCCCCGCGTACTGGAGGACGACAAGGGAGCCGGGGGCGCGCCGGCGGCGTTGGCCGCCGCGACGAAGGGGGCGCCGACGGCGAGGCTGCCCACGGGGTTCCCGACGGTGCGCGGGCTGCCGGCGGACCCCCGGCAGACACCCGGGCGGACGCCGAGCGGGAGCGACTCCCGGCCCGGCGGCTCGGTGCCGACTCCCGTGCGCGACCCGCGTGCGGACGCGTTCGCGGCGGTGGCCCACAAGGGGACCTGTCTGAACGCGTGGCAGACCGGGACGGAGCGCGGCAGCGGTTGGAACACCGACATCCCGCGTGCGGTGGACTGCGATGCGGACAGCGCGTTCGTGCGCGTGGCCGGGGTGAACGCCACGAACTGCCCGATCAGTGACCCCGGGGTGACCAGTTGGCGCTACCGCGAGGTCGAACTGTGCCTGGAACGGCAGTTCCGCAAGGGCCAGTGCTTCCTGGTCTCCCGCTCGGGCGGGACCGAGAACTCCCCGCGCTATTCCGCCAACCTCTTCACCTGGATCGACTGCGACGCGGCGCGCATCCCGGCGAGCTTCGACTCGCTCCTGGCCGTCACCGGCGTCTACCGGGCCCCGGCCGACGTCCGGGCGGGTGCGTGCGCCAGGGTGGCCAACGACCGTACGTACTACTGGTATTGGGTCGCCCACAATGACACCACGCTGGTCTGCGCGACCCATCCGAATCGCTGACGCGCGAGCCGAACCCCCGTCCACGCGGCGTCATGTGCGAGTCGCGGTATGCATCACCCCGAGGCCGATCCCGAGGGCGAGCAGTACGATCGGCCCGGACGCGAACAGGTAGTACATGCCGACGAGGACGGCCAACGTGCAGTAGGCGGCGGAGACATAGGACAGGGCCTTTTGCAGCTCCGGTGACCCGTGCCGGTTGAGCCGCACGACCAGGGCACAACACACCGCCGCCCACAGCGCCGCCCGCTCCTGCCCGAACGACGCCGTCTCGAACAGGTCCGCCGCCGTCTTGTGCAACCCGTTGTCGGCCATCGACGCGGCCGCCCGGGCGAGCGCTTGCACCCGGTCCGGCGGCGCGGCCCCCGGTCGCAGACCGTCGATCACCGACCGCCAGTATTCGGACAGGAGCAACACGGCCGACCCGAGGCCGTGAAGCACCTTGACCGACTTGTCCTCGGACCCCAACCGCCCCCGGACGGGCGCCTGTTCGTCCCCTGCATCCCCCGAACCCCCGTCAGTCGCCATCCGCGCAGCGTAGCGAACGACGAACGGGCGCGAGTCCGGGATCTTCGAGGTGGAACCGATCCGGGTCCCGCCGCATCGGAGCGAGGTGACTTCGAGGGACGGCGGGGGTGTACGGGTGATGCGCAGGGGTGGACGGGTCGCGGTTGCCGGGTTGGTGGCGGCGGTCGTGGTCGGTGGCGCGGCGGTGTGGCGGCCGTGGGAGTCGGGCGGGTCGGGGCCGGCGGACGACGGGGCGGTGTTGGCGGCGGCCGATCGGGTGTACCCCGTGTTGTCCGATCCCTATGGGGACCGGTACAACGCGAAGTTGTCGCCCACGCTGATCCGGCAGCGCGAGGCGTTTCGGCAGCGGGTCGCGGAAGTACTCCAGCGGCATCTGCCGCCGACCACCGCCGTCGCCATCAGCGAGGCCACGTTCGGTGACTACCGGATCACGGCCGACGGCAGGGAGTATCGGGTCGGGCTGAACCTCGACACCGTGCGAGTCGCGAAACATCCGCCGAAGGGGGTGGTCCATCTGGTTCCGGACATGAGCGTCGACCCGTACACCCCGTGGTGCCGACCCCCCGACAAGCGCGAGAAGGATCTCGGCTGCGTCGACGGGCCGCTCCCGGGCGGCGGGGCGGTCGCCGTCTACTTCCCCGCGCGGACCGACCTGCCGGCCGCCGGCGTCGGTACGACCGGCCCGTCGGCGGTGTTCCGGTATCGGGACGCGCAGGTCGGTCTGACCGCGTTCGCCCACCCCGAGTCCCGCGCCCTTCCGCCGATCACCGGCGACCAGTGGCTCGCGGTGGTGCGCGACCCGTCCTTCCTCGAACTGGTCGACTACTGGCGGGCGCACCCCACCATCAAGGGCCACGGCTGGTGACCGCCGGCGCTAGGATGCACTCCCGGCGCCGGCGGCTTCGACGGTTGCGCGATCAGCGGCCCGAACCCGCGTGGACCAGGGCCTCCTCCGTCGTGTCGAGGTCGAACGCGGTGTGCAGGGCGCGCACCGCGTCGACCACCTGTGCGGCGCGGCACAGGACGGAGATCCGGATCTCCGACGTCGACATGATCTCGATGTTGACGCCCACGGCCGCCAGCGTCTCGCAGAAGGTCGCGGTGACCCCCGGATCGGCCCGCATCCCGGTGCCGATCAGCGAGACCTTGCCGACGTCCGCGTCGTGGCTCACCCCCTCGAAGCCGAGCTCGTCGCGCGCCGCGTCGAGGGCGGCCGGCGCGGCGGCCACGCCCTGTTCGGGTACGACGAACGTCAGATCGGCGCGGG
This sequence comes from Embleya scabrispora, assembly GCF_002024165.1. Taxonomy (NCBI): domain Bacteria; kingdom Bacillati; phylum Actinomycetota; class Actinomycetes; order Kitasatosporales; family Streptomycetaceae; genus Embleya; species Embleya scabrispora. The sequence continues at coordinate 950,761 of NZ_MWQN01000004.1, read as the reverse complement.
GCTCGTCCGGTCGTGCCGCGTTTCGCACCACCATGTCGATCTCGCCCCAGGCGTCGCCGACCGCGCGGATCAGCCGGCCCACCGCCCCCGCGCCGTCCGGAACCCCGTGCACGGTGACCTTCGCACCGGACAGGTCGTGCGCGACACCGGTGATCCGCGACGGTTCCGCGCCGGCATCGCCGGGCGCGCCGGACACGGTGGTTCCGGGCTTGTCCCCGTACGAGGACCGGACCTGGATCGGAACGCCCCAGCGGCGGGCGTACTCGACCGAGCGCAGGGCCAGCACCCGACTCCCCGACGCCGCCATCTCCTGCATGGCGTCGTAGGTGACATGGGAGAGCAGCCGCGCGCTCGGCACGATCCGGGGATCCGCGCTGTACACGCCGTCCACGTCCGTATAGATCTCGCAGACGTCGGCCTTGAGCGCGGCGGCCAGCGCGATGGCCGTGGTGTCGGAACCGCCGCGGCCCAGAGTGGTGATGTCGTCGGTGTCCCGACTCAGGCCCTGGAATCCCGCGACCAACACGATGCGGCCCCGGTCGAGCTCCCGCCGCACCCGATGCGGGACCACCTCGACGATCTGCGCCCTGCCGTACTCGGCGGTGGTGAACACGCCCGCCTGCGGGCCGGACAACGAGCACGCCCGCGCGCCCAGGTCGCGGATCGCCATCGCGGCCAGCGCGTTGGAGATGCGCTCGCCCGAGGTGAACAACATGTCCAGCTCGCGCGGGTGCGGGAAGGGCGAGATCTTCCGTGCCAGGTCGAGCAGTTCGTCGGTGGTGTCGCCCATGGCGGACAACACCACGACGACGTCGTGACCCTCGTGATGCGTGGCTACCACGCGTTCGGCGACCTGCTTGACGCGCTCGATGCTGTGCACCGAGGAGCCGCCGTACTTCTGCACGATGAGAACCATGGAGTGAGGTCTCCTCGAGGCCGCCCCGGACGGGCGGCCGGTCGGCGCCGGGTCGGCCGGTGGCCCGGTGCGGATGGGCCTACGGGTGACCGGCTTCGACGGCGTCGACGAGGATCGTGCACGCGGTGTCCACGACCTCGGCGGTGACGTTGAGCGGAGGGAGGATCCGCACCACGCAGTCCTCGCGTCCGCCGCGTTCGACGATCAGCCCCCGGCGCAGCGCCCGGGCCTGGATCGCGCGGGCGAACTCCGCGGCGGGCAGCCCGGTCTCCGGGTCCGCGATCTCGATGCCCCACATCAGGCCCCGGCCGCGCACCTCGCGCACCCAGGGGTCGGCCATCAGCGGCGTGAGTCGTTCGGCGATCTGCGCGCCGCGCCGACGCACGTTGCCCAGGATGTCGTCGCGCCGGACGATGCGCACGGCCTCGACGCCGGCGGCGAAGGCGAGTTGGTTGCCGCGGAAGGTGCCGATGTGCGCGCCGGCCGCCCAACCGTCGAGCGCGTCGTCGTACAGGATCACCGCGATCGGGGTGCCGATGCCGCTGAGCGCCTTGGAGGCGACCACGACGTCCGGCTCGATCCCGTACTGCTCGAACGCGAACCAGGTGCCGGTGCGCCCGCAGCCGGTCTGTACCTCGTCCACGATCAGCGGGATCCGCAACTCCCGGGTGAGCACCCGCAGTCGGCGGACGAAGTCGGCGGTCGCGGGCACCACGCCGCCCTCGCCCTGCACGAGTTCGAGGAGCACCGCGGCGGGCAGCGGGATGCCGGCGTTGCCGTCGGTGAGCGAACGCTCCAGATAGCCCACGCAGTTCGTGGTGCACGTGTCGGGGCTCAGGGCCAGCGGGCACCGGCCGCAGTAGGAGAACGGGAAGAAGTGGGTGCCGGGCACGCCGTTGGGAACGGGCCGCTTCGCCGAGACCAGACCGGTCAGCGCCATGGCGGCGTGTGTGCTGCCGTGGAAGCCGCCCTGGAAGGTGACGACGTCGCCGCGACCGGTGGCGATCTTGCAGAGCTTGATCGCCGCCTCGATGGCGTTGGCTCCGGTGGGACCGCAGAAGTGCACCTTCGTGCGCTCGCGCATCCCGGCGGGCAGCATGGACAGCTGGGCCTCCAGGAACGCGTCCTTGACCGGCGTCGGGAAATCCAACCCGTGGGTGAGCACGCCCAGTTGCGCGGTGACGGAGCGGACCAGCTCGGGGTGGTTGTGGCCCAGGGACAGGACGCCGGCGCCGGCGAGGAAGTCGATGAAGACGTTGCCGTCGACATCGCGCACGAAGCTGCCGGCGGCCTCGGCCAGCGCGATGGGCAGATTACGCGGATACGTACGGGCGTTGGATTCGCGCCGGGCTTGGCGCGCGAGCAGTTCGGCGGAGCGCGGACCGGGTAGGTCGCACGCCACGTGGGGCTCGGTCATGGTGACCTGGGCAAGCGTCATGGGGATCTCCGATGGGGACTACGGGACATGGGGGATGGGACTGGGGGACCAGGGACGGGAACGGGAACGGGATGCCTCACCCGGGGCGGGCCGGGATGCCACGCCACCGGGTCTCGTCGGGCAGGTGTTCGCCCTTCATCACCAGGGACAGTGCGTCGAGCGAGGCGCCCGCGCCGACCCGCGCGTCGTAGAGCACGACGGACCGGGTGCCGACCGAGGCACCCGCGCCGATCCGGACCTCGGACATCTTCATCACGCGGTCCTCGAACAGGTGGGTCTGCAGCGACGTCACCTCCGCCACCGCCGCGTCGTCGCCCACCTCGACCAGGTCGAACTCGGTCAGATACGTGGTGCCGAGCCAGACCCGCCGACCGATCCGGGCGCCGAACAGCCGCAACACCGGGCCCATCAGCGGGGTTCCGGTGAGGATGTTGAGCAGGCTGGGCACGACCAGGTTCTCGTACAGCCCGGTGATCAGCTCCGTGCGCCGCACCCAGATGCTCCACAGCGGTTCGACCCTGGCCCGATAGCGGCCGACGACGAGCCACTTCAGCACCACCGCGGCCAGCGTGGAGCCCACTCCGACGGCCAGGAACAGGGCCGGACCGAGCAGGAACAGCACCCACGGCGAGCACGCTTCGGCTAGCCGGACGGCCGCGTACAGACTGCCCAGCGCGCCCAGCGCGGCGATCGTGGCGGGCAGCGTCACCCGGAAGTACTCGATCGCCAGCCGGGCCGCGATCAGCCCCCGACTGGGGTCGTACGTCAACTTGGCCGGGAATTCCCGGCTCTCCTCGCGGCGCGGCAGGAAGATCGCGGGCGATCCGAGCCAGGTGGTCTCGGGATCGATCGGCCGGGTCGGCGCGAGCGAGTGCACGCCGAGCAGGCTGTTCTCGCCGAGCCGGCACGAGCCGGGAACGAGCGCGCCGTTGCCGACGAAGCTGCGCGCGCCGATCTCGGCCGGGGCCAGCGCGATCCGCCCGTGATGGAACACCGCCGGGCCGACCACGCTGACGTCCGCCACGAAGCTGCGCTCGCCGATGATCAGCATCTCGGGGTCGACGAAGCTGACCGTGGCCACCTCGGACCAGCGTCCGGTACGGGCACCGAGCAGGCGCAGGAACGGGACGAGGTACAGCGTCGAGTAGAGCGCGTGGGTCAGGGTCAGACTGGCCGTCATCATGCCGTCGCCGATCCACTTGCGCACGCCCAGGCCGCTGCGTTCGGGATGGATGCCGGCCCGGGAGCGCGGCAGCAGTCCCCGCTTGACCACCAGCACCAGCACACACGTGAACAGCACCACCAGCGGCCCGGCCGGGAGTGTGGCAAGGATTGCCCAGCCGAAGCCGTACCGCCAGGCGACGACCCCCACGAGCGCGCCGGCGGTGCCGGCGACCAACAGCGGGACCAGGGCGAGCAGTACGGCGCCCGCGCCGAAGCCGATCAGGACCCGCAGCGGCCAGGCGCGGCCGTCGTCCTCGGCCGCCATCGCGTCGAGCAGGGCCGGCGCCCCCTCCTGACGGGTGACGGGTGAGCCGGCCCAGTGCTCGTCGGCGGGCAACACGTGGTCCGCCGGAACCAACGACTGCTCCCCGACCGAGGTGCGGTCGCCGATCACCGCGCCCGCGAGCACGACGCTGTTGGTCCCGACGAAGCATCCGGCGCCGATGCGGACCGGCGCCAGTCGCAACCACCCGTGCTCGACCACGTACGGCTGCACGCGTGCGCCGTAGCCGATGCTCGTCCCGTCGCCGATCTCCACGAACGCGGGCAGTCCGAGTACCGCCGACACATGGCAGCCGCGACCGACCCGGGCGCCGACCAGCCGCAACCACGGGGCCAGGAGCGGGGATCCGGTGAGGAACGCGAGCGGGCTGAACGCGAGCATCCGCCCGTACAGCCAAAACCGCAGGTAGGTCACGCCCCACAGCGGATACCACCCGGGACGTACGCCGAGCATCAACAACCGCGCGGCGAACAGCGTGACGAGCAGGCTCCCCACGAGCCACCCCACCTCCAGGGCGATGAACCCGGGCAGGTACAGGTGGGTGAGGCGGTCGAGCAGGCCGCCGGGCGCCGGCTCGTGGATCGGCAGGTCCCAGGCCAGGAACAGCCGGTACAGCAGCACGACCGCGGGCAGGCCCAGGGCGAGCAGCCACGCGTACAGCGCGACGAACTGCGCCACACCGCAGGCGAATACCCGCCGGCTGCGGTGCCGGAGCGGCGCCGGCGCGGGGGTGGCGGGCCGCGGTGCGGCACCGGCCGCCCGGTCCTCGGCCGCCGCCTCGGCCTCGACGTGCCGGGCCAGGCCGCGAATGGTGGGGTGGGCGTACAGGTCGCCCATCGCCACGCCGCGCAACTCCGGTTCCCGGCGCAGCCGGGAGATCAGCCGGGCCGCCGCCATGGAGTGGCCGCCGAGGTCGCAGAAGAAGTCGTCCTCGACGGAGATCTCCGCGCCGCCGAGCACGTCCGCCCAGGCCCGGGCCAGATGCCGCTCCAGCGCCGTCTCGGGCGCGACGGAGGTACCGGCGCGCCGGTTCAGCGGCGCGGAGGCCGGCGCGGGCAGCGCGGCACGGTCGACCTTGTCCGCGGCCAGCAACGGGAATTCGGGCAGCACCTCGACGTAGGAGGGGATCATGTACGCGGGCAACCGGCTCTGTAAGGCCACCCGCAACCGGGCCCGCAACGCGTCGGAAGCCGGGGCCGACGCCCCGTCGCCGCCGCCGACGAGGGTCACGTAGCCGACCAGGTCCTGCACGACGCCGTCCCGCTCCAGCGGGGTCACGACCGCGTTCTCGATCGCGGGGTCCTCGCGCAGCACCTCCTCGATCTCGGCCGCCTCGATGCGATAGCCGCGGATCTTGAGCTGGGTGTCGACCCGGCCGAGGTATTCGATCTCGCCCGTCGCGGTGAACCGGCCGAGGTCGCCGGTGCGGTAGATCCTCGGCACATCGGCGCGTTCGGCCTCGATCGGGTTGGTCACGAATCGCTCGGCGGTCAGGTCGGGACGGTTGACGTAGCCGACCGCAACGCCCGGACCGCCGACGCAGATCTCCCCGCCCGCGCCCTCGTCGACCGGGCGCAACCGCTCGTCGAGGATGTAGACCCGGTAGGTCGGCAGCGGTACGCCGATCGTCACCGGCCGGTTCGGGCTCAGTTCGCCGCAGGTCGCGGTGACGGTGGTCTCGGTGGGTCCGTAGGCGTTGAGGATGCGCCGATCGGGTCGCGACCAGCGCCGGACCAGGTCCGGCGGGCAGGCCTCGCCACTGACCAACAGGCTGCGCAGGAGCGGGAATTCGCCTTCGATGGTGGTCAGCAGAGTGGGTACGCAGCACAGCACCGTGATCCGGTGTTCCAGCAGGAAGTCGCTCAGCCCCTGCCCGACCCGGCCGCCGTCGGTGGGACCGGAGATCAAGGTGGCCCCGGCGATCCAGGCCGGCCAGATCTCCTCGACCGAGAAGTCGAACGCGATCGAGAGTCCCTGGTAGACCCGGTCCCGGGCGCTCACCCGGTAGATCGGGGTGACCACGTGCAGGAAGTTGGCGATGCTCGCGTGCGATACGGCCACGCCCTTCGGGCGGCCCGTGGTCCCGGAGGTGTAGATCACGTAGGACCACGAGCCCGGCTCGATCCGCACGTCGGGCCGATCGTCCGGTTGTCGGGCCAAGTCGGGGGCGACGACGTCGAGTTCGAGCAGCGGGCAGGTCGCCTCAGCGGTGCGCCGGCGCATTTCGGACGTACTGACCAGGTCGCACAGGTCGGCGTCCCGGGCGATGAAGGCGACTCGTTCGGCCGGGAACGACGGGTCGAGGGGGACGTAGGCGGCACCCGTCTTGATCACGCCGAGCAGGGCGACGTAGGCGTCGAGCGAGCGTTCCAGGAGGATTCCGACCGTGCGGCCCGGAGCGGCCCCGCGGTTTCGGAGCAGATGCGCCAAGCGGTTGGCTCGGCGATCCAGCTCCGCGTAACTCAACGAGGTGTTCTCGCAGACGACGGCGACGGCCTCCGGATTGCGGTCGCAGGAGCGCTCGAAGAAATGGGGAAGTACGCGGATCGGTGACTTGTCGAGAGGAGCCGTCGGGGGCGAAGCCCCCGGCGCGACGACCGAGTTCACCGGTCCGGGAGTGGTTCTCATACGGGTCATGACTCGTCCTCGTCGGGGGATTTATGTAAACCCGGTTGAATAATGAGATTCCGTCGGATATGCCTGAAGATCGACATACATCAGGGCGTGAAGGACCGCTGCGACACCGCCCGCGCGTGACCGGCGCTACGGGGAAGGGCGCGAGTTGCAGGCGCCATCGGTGCAGGTGAAGACGTATTCAAGGACCTGGAAGCACCCGCCGAAACGGCCCGAGACGAGCCGACGCGGCCGTTTCGCGCGGTGGATTCCGGCGAACGGCCGGAGAGCCGAAGAACGCCGTGACGGCGCCTGGGGTTCGGCTCTCTGTGCAATTCGAAGTCGTGATCATTCTTGACCGGGAAGATCACGGTCGTGCCGCCTATTGCGACTCGTGCCGGGCTCGACATTTGCCCGATAGCGCATTGAAGGCGAAATGAAAACTAGGTTCGCGAGCCGTCTTGGGAACAGGTGAATACGAGCCAACGTGGGGTGGCCCATTGCGGCGGGTGAGGTTTACCACGGGTAACCGGGGCCCGGCGCCGCACGCCGCCGCGGGCCCGCCCGATCGGACAACCGGAGGGGGGATGGAGGCGGGCATGGGTGGGGGAGGTATGCCCTCGACGGCCGGCCGGTGTCATGTGCGGGCGCCGGCGTGGAAGTTACCTACCGGAAACATGCGGCTACACAGTGTGTCCATGTCGGCGGCGCGGGGGCGACATCGCGCCGACGGCGCGTCGGCAGAAGTCGTCCGTGGGCTTCGAGAAGCTCCGACGGCGCGTAAAGACTCGCTTACGGTTGGTTCTCGGTTGCCTCTCGACGCACCGGGAACGACCGCGATCGATCATGCGGTTCGAACGTCGCCTCGTCGTCGGCGCGCGGTGCGTGGTGCGCGGCGCGCGGTGCGCGACGGCCGTGGGTGGGTCACCCGCCGTCGTGCCGGGGCCACTCGTCGCCGCCCTCCCAGGCGACCCGATCGCGGTCGGCGGGGTCCAGGCCCAGTTCGGCGGCGAGGGCGTCGAGTTCGCCCCGGTCGTGCAGTCGACGGTAGGTGCCGTCGGCGAGCATGGCCAGCCGATATGTGTCACCGGGACGGTACGCCTCGACGACCAGGTCGAAGCGCCCGTGTGCCTTGTCGCTCATGTCGTCCAGGGTCGCGCACCAAAGTGCGGTCGGCCGGCGCCGGCGGGCGCGCCGGATCGGGCCGCGGCCGGGAGCGGCGACGGGGATGAGCGCGGGCCCCCGGAGGGCCGGAGGCCGGAGTTACAGCGGAAGGACAGGGAGTGCTCGGGGACGCCCGCATGCTCGGGGCAGTCGTCATCGGCGCCGGGCTCGGGCGCGGCTGCGGCGGGTGGGCCGGGACGCGAGGGGCGCCGCGACGGGCCCGACCGGCGCGAACGGCACGTCGGCGTGGTCGCGGGAGGGCCATGCGCGACCGCCGGCGTCGACGCACCCGCATCACCTGAAGAACCGGCGGTAACGACCGTGAAGCCCACCGAGGCATGCCTGCCCGGTCGATGCCCGCCGGGATCTTCGTGGGCCGGGCGACGCGCGCTACGCGATCCCGCCGGGGCACGCGTGGGTGACGCTCAGCCGGCCGTCGTGGGCTCCGCGTTCTCGATCAGGGCGCGGGCGTAGTTGGTGACCGAGCGGGTGTAGCGGGGCAGGTGCGGCGCCAGGGCGCCCAGGGCGAGGCCGAGCGCTTCGCGTTCGCGCCCCGAGTCGACCAGGGACAGGGCCAGGAAGGCGGCCAGGGCGTCGTCGAGGTGGTCGGATCCGGCTTCCCGCTCGGCGGTCAACAACGCGACGCTCTCGGTGAGTTCACCGAGGTTGCGCAGCGTGCTGGCGAACTGGATGGTGGCGGGGCGACGCATGTCGTCGGGCAGCCCGAGGGCGAAAGCGCGCCGATAGTGCGGCGCAGCCTCGGCCTCGTAGCCGGTCGAGTCGTACGCCGACCCCATCCAGTAGGCCGCGATCGCGTCGTCGCCGGGCCGTTCGTCGACCAGCGCTCGAACGGCGGCCACGAAGTCGTCCGGCCGATGCGCGTCGAAGTCGGCCCACAGATCGTCCATGCGCCGCGTCCAGGTGTCGGTGCCGTGGTCGGTGCCGTGGTCGATGCTGTTGTCGGTCATGTGTGCGAAGCCTCCGCGGAGTCGGGACGGGTGGTGCCTCACCGCGGCCGGGCCGCGGTGGGAACGATCCTGCCGGGTGCCGGGTCGGGTGGTTGGCGGCGGGGTGGACCCGCATCGGCTCGAAGGGCTGTACGGCGATCTGGCGGCCTGAAAGGCTGGTTTGGGTAGGGGGATTTGCCTCCTGGGATTTCAGGCGCCCAGAAAGGCGTATAGAGGCCCTGAAGATCTGGTGTTCAGGTCCACATTGGGTATGCTGGACTGGTTCCCGAGGCGAGGAAATCCCTGCGTCCCGGGGCTTGTTCGGCCTGTCCGGGGCCGGTGTATCACCCGACGACACGACCGCTCCCGCCATCGCGGCGGGAGCGTGATTCGTGATGCCAGAAAAGAGGGCCCTGTGACTGATTCCGGCAGCCTTTCCGCCGTCGCGTCGACCGACGACGGCGGCGGGAGGGAGCGCCCGGCGTACGACGCCGGCGCGATCACGGTGTTGGACGGGTTGGACGCGGTGCGCCGACGACCGGGGATGTACATCGGCTCGACCGGCGAGCACGGGCTGCATCACATGGTGCAGGAGATCGTGGACAACTCCGTCGACGAGGCTCTCGCGGGGGTCGCGGACCGCATCGATGTCACGCTCCTGGCCGACGGCGCCGTACGGGTCGTGGACAACGGACGCGGGATTCCGGTCGGGCTGCACCCGGAGAAGGGGCTACCGGCCGTCGAATTGGTGCTGACCGTGCTGCACGCGGGCGGCAAGTTCGGAGGTGGCGGCTACGCGGTCTCCGGCGGGCTGCACGGCGTGGGGTTGTCCGTGGTCAACGCGCTGTCCACGCATCTGTCGGTGGAGATCCGCGCCGACGGCCGGCGGTGGACCCAGGACTACCGCCGGGGCGTGCCCGTCACCGAACTGGTCCGGCACGAGGCCGTTTCCGACACCGGCACCTCGCTCACCTTCCGGGCCGACCCGGACGTCTTCGAGACCACCGAGTATTCGTTCGAGACCCTGGCCCGTCGGCTCCAGGAGATGGCCTTCCTCACCAGGGGCCTGACCCTGACCCTGACCGACGCACGCCACGGCGCACCCACGCCCGGCACCGACGAGCCCGCCCGGTCCATCGTGTACCGCTATCAGGGGGGCATCGTCGACTTCGTCACCCACCTCAACGCCGGCAAGGGCGAGCCGGTGCACGCGTCGGTCGTCTCCATCCGGGCCGAGGACGCGGAGCAGTCGGTGTCCGTCGAGGTCGCGATGCAGTGGAACTCCCGCTTCAGCGAGGGGGTGTACTCCTACGCCAACGCCATCCACACCCGCGAGGGCGGCATGCACGAGGAGGGTTTCCGCGCCGCGCTGACCGGTGTGGTCAACCGCTACGCGCGCGAGCGACGGTTGTTGCGGGAAAAGGACGAGAACCTGCCCGGCGAGGACATCCGGGAAGGGCTGACCGCGATCGTCTCGGTCAAGCTGGGCGAGCCGCAGTTCGAGGGCCAGACCAAGACCAGGCTGGGCAACACCGAGGCGCGGACGTACGTACACAAGGCCGTGCACGAACAGTTGACCGACTGGTTCGCCCGCAACCCGGTCGACGCGACGGAGATCGTCCGCAAGGCGGTCCAGGCCCGGACCGCCCGGCTCGCCGCGCGAAAGGCGCGTGATCTCACCCGCCGCAAGAGCCTGGTGGAATCCATCGCCCTTCCCGGCAAGCTCGCCGACTGCCGGTCCACCGATCCGGCCGCCTGCGAGATCTTCATCGTCGAGGGCGACTCCGCCGGAGGTTCGGCCAAGTCCGGCCGCGATCCCGAGTATCAGGCGATCCTGCCGATCCGGGGCAAGATCCTCAACGTCGAGAAGGCCCGCGTCGACAAGATCCTGGACAACCAGGAGATCCAGGCCCTCATCTCGGCCTTCGGCACCGGCGTGCACGACGACTTCGACATCGACCGGCTGCGCTACCACCGGATCATCCTGATGGCCGACGCCGACGTCGACGGCCGGCACATCAACACCCTGCTCCTGACCTTCCTCTTCCGCTTCATGCGCCCGCTGATCGAGGCCGGCCACGTCTACCTCTCCCGCCCGCCGCTGTACAAGATCACCTGGGGTCGGGGCGACATCGAATACGCCTACGCCGATCGGGAACGCGACATGCTCGTCGAACGCGGCCGGCGCGAGGGCAGGCGGCTGCGCGAGGAGAGCATCCAGCGCTTCAAGGGGCTCGGCGAGATGAACGCGGAGGAGTTGCGGGTGACGACCATGGACCGCGACCACCGGGTCCTCGGACGCATCACGCTGGAGGACGGCGCACAGGCCGACGCGCTCTTCTCGATCCTGATGGGCGAGGACGTCGAGGCGCGGCGCGGGTTCATCCAACGCAACGCCGCCGACGTGCGGTTCCTGGACATCTGACGCGGGGGTTCGGGTGCCTCGCACCGCGGCGACCGCGGCGGCGCGAGGCATCCGCATCCCGTCGGACCTACACCTCCGGGGCCTTCTCCTCCCACAGTTCGCTCGCGTGCGCCGCGACGAGGGCGGCGATTCGGGCGAGTACGTCGTGCGCCGGCCGTGCGTCGAGCCGCCGGCCGTCGCGCAGGCGCAGGGCGACGTGCTCGGCGGCGGCTTCGCGGGCGCCGAGCACGGCCTGGTAGGGGACCAGGCGCGCCTCCCGGATCCGGGCGCCGAGGCTGCCCCGCTCCGGACCCGCGACCTCCACCCGCAGTCCGAGGTCGGCGCAGCGGCGGGCCACCTCCTCGGCGCCCGGCCACTCGGCCTCGGTGATCGGCAGGACCACCACCTGGGTCGGCGCGAGCCAGGCGGGAAAGGCCCCACCGTGCTGCTCGATCAGGTGTGCCACGGCCCGTTCCACGCTGCCGATGATGCTGCGGTGGATCATCACCGGCCGATGCCGGGCCCCGTCCGCGCCGATGTAGTGCAGGTCGAACCGCTCGGGCTGATGGAAGTCGACCTGGACGGTGGACAGGGTGGACTCCCGGCCGGCCGCGTCGGTGACCTGGATGTCGATCTTGGGGCCATAGAACGCGGCCTCCCCCTCCACCGCCTCGTACGGGAGGCCGGAGCGGTCGAGTACGTCCCGCAACAACGCGGTGGCCCGACTCCACTTCTCCGGCGCGGCGACGTACTTCCCGCCCGGGCCCGGGAGGGAGAGCCGGTGGCGGCTCGCCTCGATGCCGAGCACCCCATACGCGCGGCGGATCATCTCCAACGCGGCCCGCACCTCGTCGGCGACCTGGTCGAGGGTGCAGAAGATGTGCGCGTCGTTGAGCCGGATGGCCCGCACCCGGGTCAACCCACCGAGCACGCCGGACAACTCGGAGCGATACATGCCGCCCAACTCGGCCATGCGCAAAGGCAGTTCGCGGTAGCTGTGGGGGCGCGAGCGGTAGATGACCGCATGGTGCGGACACAGGCTCGGCCGCAGCACCACCTGCTCGCCGCCGAGGTCCATCGGCGGGAACATGTCGTCGCTGTAGTGCGACCAGTGGCCCGAGATCTCGTACAACTCCCGCTTGCCGAGCACGGGCGAGTAGACGTGCCGGTAGCCCGCCCGGCGCTCCGCGCCGCGGATGTACTCCTCGAGGGTGTGCCGCACGGTGGCGCCGTCGGGCAACCAGTAGGGCAGCCCCGCGCCGATCAGCGGGTCGGTGTCGAACAGGTCCAACTCGCGGCCGAGTCTGCGGTGGTCGTACATGGGGGTCTCCTCGCTGATGTCGGGCGAGTGACTCCAAGCCGAAGCCCCGGGGCACTCGCCCCGGGGCTTCTTGACCAGACATCCGTCAGCGCGCCGGGACACTCTCCGGCGTCGTCGTCGAGACGGCAGCGCGCTTCATGCCGGAAACCGTAGCAGAGGGGTACCCGGCCGGCGGTACGGTGCGTCGTCCCGACCCCGAGGGTTTCCTCCCGCCGGGTGAGGGCGCGGACACGGCGGGTGGAGCATCGCCGTGCGCCGGCGGCGAATTCACGCGGTCGTCGGCCGTTGTTGGCGGTGTGGATGATCTTCGTGGGTTTTCCGACCCATACGGTGCGCATGCCCCACCCCGCCTGCGCCCGGAGAAGCACCATGTGCGAGCAGCACGACGACGATTGCCCCCAGCCCGTCACGCCCCTGTCCGGGCCCGCCCGGCGGGCGTTCCTGCGCTCCGCGGCGCTGGCCGGAGCCGGTGCCGCCGCGGTGGGGGCGGTCGGCATCTCACCGGCCGCCGCGGCCGGGACGGACGGCGGCGCCGAGGGTGTGGCGGCCGACGCGCCGGTGGACGCGCAGGGCATGCCGGCGTGGCGTCCGGATCGCGACAGTCGGCGATTCACGCTGGTGGTGATGCCGGACACGCAGTACATGTTCGACGAGCCGAGCATCACCACCGCGCCGATCGAGGCGTCGTTCCGGTACATCCTGGAACACGCGCGCCAGGACAACATCGTCTTCATGGCGCACCTGGGCGACCTCACCCAGAACGGCCGCAAGCCCGAATTCGACGGCATCGGCCGGGCGTTCGAGGTGCTCGACCGCAAGGGCGTGGCCTACAGCGTGCTGGCGGGCAACCACGACATCGATTCCAACACCGACGACCGGCGCGGCCGGTCCGCGTACCTGGACACCTTCGGCCCGCAACGCTTCCGCGGTAAACGCTCGTTCGGCGGGGCCACCCCGGACGGCTACAACACCTACCACCTGTTCCAGGCCGGGGGACGGGAATGGCTCGTCCTCGCCCTGGACTGGCGGCCCTCGCCCGCGAGCATCGCGTGGGCGCGCAAGGTGATGGCGGACCACCCGCAATCGCCGGTGATCCTGACCAGCCACGAACTGGTCTCCGCCGACGTCCCGGGTCGCGAGGCGGAATTCTCCGACCACGGCCGCCGGTTGTGGGACGAGTTGATCAAGGGCAACGACCAGATCTTCCTCACCCTCAACGGCCACTACTGGCCGGCCGGCCGCAGCACGCGTCGCAACGACGCCGGCAACGACGTACACCTGCACATCACCAACTACCAGAACCGCTACTTCGGCGGCGCCGCGATGATCCGGCTCTACCACTTCGACCTGGACCGCGACACCATCGACGTGGAGACGCTGTCCCCGTGGATCCTCGGTCGCAACAGCCGCGACCTCAACGAACTCGAACGCCGCGAGATGGAGTTGACCGGACCCGACGACTACTTCTCGGTGCCGGTCGACTTCGACAAGCGCTTCGCGCGCTTCGCGCCGGTACCCCAGCGCCCGGCCCGCCCGGCCGCCCGCATGGTGGTGCCCGGCACGGTCGCCTACTGGCGCTTCGACGGCTCGCACAAGGACGGCGCGCCCGTGCCCGGCGGGCAGCGTGTCAAGGACCTGTCCGGGCGCGGCAACGACCTGACCCTGATCCCGGCGCCGGGCGCCGCGGCCGGGTCGGTGAGCTGGTCCGGGCAGCACCACCCGGACCAGCCCGGACACGGCAGCGTCCGGATCGCGGGCGGCAAGTCCCCGCTGCGCGGCGGCCACTTCCAGACGGCGACCGACGCACCGCTGAACCGGGCGACGTTCCGCTCCGGATACACCGTCGAGGCGTTCTTCAAGCTGCCCGCCGACTGGGACGGCGGCAAGGACGCGTGGTCGGCGCTGCTGAGCCGCTGGGGGATGAGCGGCGAGGCGCGCAAGCCGAAGGGCGACCCGCAGGAGCCGGTGGTCACGCTGAGCCTGTCGGGCGGACGCGAACTCCAGTGGTGCGTCTACCCGCTGGACGGCGACGGCTCGGCCACCAACTGGAGCCACGAGCTGACCCCGGACGCCTGGTGGCACGTCGCCGTCGTGAACGACGCCCGGCAGACCACGATGTACATCGACGGTTGCCCGGTGGTGCGCAACCCGACGGCCCGCGCGAACGGCCTGACCACGCTCAACCTCCCCTGGATGCTGGGCGGTTACGCGTACGACGGCAAGCTCGACCAGACCGTCAACGCCTGGGTGGGCGACGTGCGCGTCGTCGATCGCGCGCTGCGCCCGGACGCGTTCATGATCGGTCGTTAGTCGGGCCGGGTTGCCCGGATCACCGCTTGAGCCTGCGCCAACCTCCCGCGCGGTTGTTGGCGATGATCTGCTCGAACATCGCCTTGAGGGCGGGACCGTTGACGGTCTCGCCCTCGCGGACGGCCACCGTACGGGCGGTCTTGTTGTCGTGGCCGCCGGTGATGATCCCCTCGGGGTCGGGGACGATGGCGCCGTCGTACAGGAACACGTTGACGTGGTCCTTGGCCGCAAGGAGTGCGCAGATGTTGCCCTGGAGGACGAAGTAGGGCCGGACGGTGCGCTTGATGGTCTCGACCACCTCGTCGTCGGCGGCGTGCACCAGGTCCCGGACTTCGCGACAAATGGCCTGCTGCCACTCGGGCAGGGCCTCGATGTAGGTGTCGACCCGAGGGTCGGTGACGTATGTCATGGCCCGCAACGTAGCCGAAGCGCGCGTCCGCGGCCGGCGGTGAACCTCCACGGGTAAACGCGCCGGTAGCCCGTACTTCGTGCGGGCGATGTCCCCCCATTCGTGACCGACGTTCCGCCGACGAATTCCACGGCGTATCCCGCTGTAGTCGCCGGACGCGCGACATTTCGAAGCAGTCGCGTTATATTTGCTGTCGGTAAATCCGCGCGACCGAGCCGAACGAATGGCGGGCCGGATTCGATGCCCGGGTGACGGTGCCCCGGAAACACGCCCCTCGCAGCGAAGTTACCGAAAGGTATACCAAACTCTGGTAACCCGCTCGGCCTTATCGAGATTTCCCACCCGGTCAAAAATCCTGGGCAATGCGCCTTACACGGCGCGGAGGCCCGCAGGGCTGCGAAAACGCAATGATCCCGGCCGGGCCGGCAGGCGTGACGGGTTGACGGGGACCGCGGCGGAACACGCTTCGGGTGCGTTCACGGCGCACAGTCCCGTACTTCCGGACCGCCCGACCCACGTCCACACCGCGACCGGCCGGATGAACGGGGCGGGTATGAGCGAGCAGGACAGGGTCCTCCTGCGGGAGGCTTCGACGGGTACACCCACCGACACGCGGTGCGGGCGGCGGCCATGAGTGCCACGTACGCGGAAAAGAGCCGCGTCGAACACTCGCGTGCGACCGATCACCCCGGATTCGACGAAAGCCGTCTCGCGCACGTCGGCCCGCTCGCGGAGGCGCCCACCGACGCGTACCCGAACCCGTTCCACCCGGACGCCGACGACGAGCACGCGAGCGATCGGCGGGTGCGTGACCTGCTCACCGCGCAGCGCCTGGCGGCCGGCCCGAACGGCACCCGCGACCTGCTGCGGTGGCTCGCCCACCGCACCGGCGCCCACATGCGCATCGTGGACCACCAAGGGGCCGTCCAGCACGAGGCGTTCGGGGAGGCCGCGAGCCCCGCCGGCCGCGACGTCGCACCGCGATCCGGCATCGGGCACACGATCGCGCTGGGGATCGGCGGCGAGCGCGACGCACCGCGGGGCACACTGCAACTCGTCGCCCCGGTCCGGGCCGGGCAGCGGACGCAGGTCCTGCTCGCCGACACCGTGCCCGTGCTCGGCTGGGCCTGGAACGCGGAGCGCGCGACGGCCGAGCGTCGTCGGAGCGCCGAGGCGGACACGCGCAGTCGCCAGGCGGTGCTGCGACTGCTGAGCACCGGGCACACCTCGACGGCCCAGGACGTCGCACTGGCCATGGGTGCCCCGCTGCCCGACGTGGTGGGCGTGCTCGTGGTCCGATTCCCGGAAGAGCGCCGTCGCGGCATCGAACGCGCGGCGCACCGCCTGTCCGGCGACGGAGTGCGCTGGGCGCCGGACCTGACGCACGCCGATCGCCTGGTGTTCCTGGTACCGGCGTACGGATCGCCGGCCGGATTCGGCGAGCGTGGCGCCGCCGGAGCGGAACGGCCCGAGACCGCCCACCGGTTGGCCGGTCGGTTGAGCCGGGAGTTCGACGACGTCCTCGTCGGGGTCAGCGACGTGTTCGCCCTAGAACACACCTCGGTGGCCTACGAGCAGGCCGCGCGCGCGGTGTCGCGGGCGCCGGCCGGAGTGGATCGAGTGGTCGGGTTCGGGGAACACGCGACGCCGGACGAGTTGATCGGCCCCGACGGTGTGGCCTGGGCACGGCGGCGACTCGCGCCGTTGCGGGCCTACCGACCCGCCCGACGCGCCGACCCGGGCGCCGACGAACTGGCCACCACCCTGGAGACCTGGCTGCGCCTGGGCGGCCGGGCCTCACGCCGACTGCACCTGCACCGCAACACGTTGATCGCACGGCTGAAGAGCGTGGCCGCGCTGCTGGACGCGAACCTGGACTCGTTGGCCGTTCGGGCCGAACTGTCCCTGGCGTTGCGCATCCTGGCGCTGCACGGTGCGGGCGACCGGGATGGCGGGGTCGGAATCGGTGGGGAGGAGAACGGGACGGTCGCCGAAGCGGTGACGGTCGAGAATCTGCTGGCGCTGCCTCGGGTCCGGGCCTGGGCCGAGGATCTGGTCCGCCCGCTCGGTTCGGACGCGGGATCCCACGATCTGCGAACCCTGCGGACCTGGCTCGACCTCGACGCCCGGATCGAGCCGACCGCTGCGGCGCTGGCGATCTCCGGGCCGGGCGTGCGCAAGCGCCTGGTCCGGATCGAGGAACGCCTGGGCGCGGGGCTGATCGGTTGCCCCGCCGCCCAGATCGACCTGTGGCTCGCCCTGCGGGCGGCGGCCCACACCACGACCACCGCCCACCCCGAGCCCGCGCCGCGTTCTTGAGCCGACGCGGGCCGTCAGGCCCGCGTCACCCGGTCGAGAGCCGCCCGCGACCGACACCAGCGGGCGTTCTCGGCCAACCGGTCCCGCCAGCCGCTGGGATCCACCAGCCCCGGGTCGAACAGGGCGACGGCCTCGTCGTAGAGCCGGGCCGCCAGGTCGGCCCGGTCGGCCAACAGGGCCAGGTAGGCGTACAGTTCCCGGGTGGCCACGGCCGCGCCGATGTCGCCCGAGGCCGAGGCCGCCCTCGCCATGGTCTTGGCGACGATCAGGGCCCGGTCCGGCTCACCCTGGTCGAGTGCCCGGGCGATCACCCCGAGAGCGCGTTGCTGCTCGGGCGTCGGCGTGGGCATGTACGACGACTCGACCACGTCCCGACGAACGCCCTCGTACGGCCACGCGTCCTCGGCATCCTTCGTGGGCGGGACCGGCGACGCGTCGGCATCCCCTACCGGCGCCGGCGGCGGAGTGAACACCGCGGGTGTCGGCGCCGGTGGCGGGTCCACCGGTGACCGCAACGGCTCCGCGCCGCCGGACAGGCCCGGAAATGCCGGTGGTTCGTGCTCCGGCGCCCGCGGCGGGGTGGGCCGGATCCCGGGAGCCGAAGCCGCCCCCGCGCGCGGATGATTCGGCCCGGCGGCCGCACCGGTTCTCCCGCGACGCAGGCCCAACCCGCGGCGAGCCGGTTTGACGGGCGTGGGATCCCCGGCCTGGACGACATTGCCTTCCGAGTCGACGATCAACGGGAACGTCGTGCCGTCCGGCTCGACGGCCTGCACCCGCACCGCCCGACCGAGTACTCCGGCGGTTTCCGCGGCGACCGCCAACGCCACATCCCTCGGGTTGCGGCCGGGGTCCACCGGGACCGGGACCCCGCCGATCTCCACGGTGTCGTTCGGGCCCAGTTCGATCAGGATCACGGGCCAAGCGGGGACGGCGGCGTACTCACTCACTGGAGCCTCCCGATGCGTTCGGTGTCGCGGTGCCTCCGGTCGCCGGGCCGCCGGACCTGGTCGGCGCCGGCCGCGGGCAGACGGGGTCCGAGCGGGACATCATCATGCTCGGTTCGCCGCTGACGAGTGTGGTGACCACGACGCACGAGTTCACGCCGACCTCGGGGCCGGCCAACACCGCCGTCAACTCCCCGGCGCGCGGCACCTCGGTCTTTTGTACGGCACCGTCACGGCTTTGCGCGACGACGAGATACCCGACGATGAGGTCGGTGCGCTCCGGGACCTTCCAGGAGACCAACAGGCGCCCCTCGAACGACTTGACGGACACAGCCTGGGGTCGGTACGGCGCGGCCGCGTCCGGCGCCATCATGGTGGCCGGGGCCGGCGGTGTGGTCGGCGGTGCCGCGACGGGTTTCTCCTCCCGGGACGCCAGGACGATGATGCCGACCGAGGCGATCACGAGCACGACCAGGCCCGCGAGCACGAACACGACCCAGCGTGGACGGCGCTTGGGCGCGGGAAACCACTCGTGGGGCTCGGTCGAAGCCTGTTGGAAGTCCCATCCGAACGACTCGGTCGATTCCGGCTCCGGGCCCGACTCCGGCTCCGGCTCCGGCTCCGAAATCGGGAGCGTGAGCGGCGACTTGACGTCGGAGCGCGGTCCGGGCTCCGCCTCGCCGCCCGGCTCCGGAGCCGTCGACCAGGCTCCGACGGGCATCGGTCGGTGCTCGGCGGCGGGATCCAACGCCCGCGACAGCGGCGCGTACGTCTCGCCCGGGTCCGCGGGGGACCACTGCGACCGCGGTACGTCACCCGCCGATTCCGGGGCGCTCGACGGGGGTTCGGTCGGCCGCGGGGGAGGAGCGGAGATCGACTCGGCGACGTCGGCGACGGGTTTCGCCGCCGGAATCCACTCGGGGCCTGTCTCGACTTCGCGGGTCGGCGCGGCGAACTCCCGTGATTGCGCGGCGACATCGCCGACAACCGGTGCCACCTGCTCGGGTGCCGCCTCGCCGCCGCCGACTTCCGGCGCCCCCCGCTCTCGCGCCGTGTCGACGTCGTGGGACGCGGGCACGGGTTCGGGCTCGGACCCGGGCTCGGGCACGGGCTGTTCCGGTGTCGCCGGGGTGTCCTCGGGCGCCGGAACGACCTGTTCGGGTGTCGCCGGGGTGTCCGCGGGTGCAGGCACGGTCCGTTCGGGTGCCGGCTCGTCGTCGGGCGCCGGTACCGTCTGTTCCCGTGCCGCCGGGGCGTCGCCCGGCGCAGGTGCCACCGGTGCCACCCCTGACGACCCGACCGCGCCGACCGCCGCGATGAACTGCGTGCGTCCCGCGTCGGTTTCCGCGGCCGGCGGCGCGAAGAGTCCCGTCGGACCCGATTCGACCTCCGCGGGGGCCTCCTGCGGCGGTGCCGACGCCTGGTCGCGGACCAGGCCCCACCACCTCGGCTCGTGCAGGGTCGGCCCGCCGCTCGACGGGTCACTCCGGGGCGGGTCCGCGGGGTCCGAGGTGCCGAGTCGGTCGATGGTCACGTCAGAACTCACTCTCGTCCTTTGTCGGGCGATCGAAATACCAGCGCCACCGAACGCGGGCGCATCCTGCGGTAGGCCCGGACGTGCGCCCGGGGCCGGCCGTCGATCCGGCGTACGGCCCCCGCCACGATCGCCCGATCCCGCCACGCGGCATCCGCGTCCGCCTGTTCGACCCTGCGATCCCCATAGGCGATGTCGTTGACCAGGGAGGCCAGTTCGGGCAGTCGCGCGCCCGCCTCCGGGGGCAGTCGGGTCGCGCCGTAGTCGGCGATCTCGCCGACCGTGAGCGACCCGCTCGTACGCATCCCCGCCCCGACCAGGTCGTCGTTGATCTGTCGCCAGGCACCGATGACCTGCTCACGAGGCCCGCCCCGGCGGCGTCGGCGCCGGGCCAGGACGGGGCCGATCGCGGCCGCGGCCGGATACCCGACGACGCCCGCACCCGCGCCCGCCGCGACGAGCAGCCACCACCGGGCACCGTCCCCGTGCGCGGTGGTGCGGCTCGCGGTGTCCGGCGCGGGGCCCGAGCGCGCCTGCCCGGCGATCTCCCGGTCCTTCTCCGCACGGGTGACCGGTTTGGCCGGCGCACTGGTCGCGGGCGTCTTCTGCTCGGGAGCCTGCTTGCGGGCGCCCGAGTCGGTGGCCTGTCCGGGCGTGGGGAAGAACGGCACCCAGCCCACCCCCTCGAATTCGACCTCCGGCCACGCGACGATGTCACCGCTGCGCACCTCCCGGACACCGTTGGCGCCTTCGCGCCCGGCGGAGAAGCCCACGACCACCCGGCTGGGCAGATTGAGCGTGCGCGCCATCACCGCGAAGGCGGTGGCGAATTGCTCCGACGTGCCCTCCTTGGTCGTCTCCAGGAAGAACTGGAGGTTGCGATACGAGTGACCGGGCACCGCGGAGATGTCGTAACGGTGGTTGGCGCGCAGCCACTGGGCCAGGCGCAGGGCCTGCTGGTACGGGAACGTGCTGCCCGAGGTGGCGACGGTGGCCTTGGCCCGCAACGATTCCAGGGCCGGGATCGGCCGTCCCATCGCGTCGCTCTCGGGAAGGGCCGTGTTCGCGGGATCCTGTGCCGCGGGCAGGAACTGGAGGCGGTCCGGATCCAGCGCGGGAACGCGCGTGTCGATCCGGTAGCGCGTGCCCGAGCGCAGGCCCGAGCCGCTCGCGATCACCCCGCTGCCCGGGTCGACCCGCAACCGCAGGCCCGGCGCGTCCACTTCGGTCGGCCGATCGGTGCCCGGCAGCCAGATGTCGCCGAGGTCGCGCACGGTCACGGTGTTGACCACCGTGGACAGCACGGGTGGTCGACCGTCGGGCGACTCCGGGACGCGGCCGGCGGTGGCGCGCAGGTTCCGCACCGGATACCAACTCGACCCGTCGTAGCGATCGAGCACCGTCAGCCGCCAGTATCGATCGGGCGCACTGGGCCCGGCGACGCTGAACATCGGCTGGTCGGGGGACATCAGCCACGCGGAGATGCGATCGAGCGGGCTGATGCCCGTCAACCGCTCCGGCTGCGGCAGCGCGACCAGGTCGCGCAGATCGGGCGGGCGCCTGGTGCGGGTGCCGGGCAGGTCGGGGCCGAGCAGGGCCGCGACACACGCCAGGGCGATCACGATCGGCACGCCGACCACAGCCGTGCCCAGCGCCGGCAGCCGTTCCGGCGCCCGGATCAACAGCAGCAGTCCGATCGCGCCGATCATGGCGACCACGATCGGGAGATTGGAACCGGGACCGCCGACGCCCAGGATGACGGGGACGATCAGGGCGAGCAGCGCGGGCAGCGCGGGCAGCGACACGGTGGCGGTGCGCAGGGCCAGTTCGGCGCCCGCGAGGGCCGCCACCCACACGCATGCGGAGACCAGGACGAGCAGTTCCCCGTCGGCGGGCGCGGGCAGGACGGTGGTCAGGATCGACTTGGGCGCGTCGACGACGGCGGCGGCGATGTCGCGCATGCCCGCGGGAGTGGGAATCACGTGCCCGACCGCGCGGTCGCGAAAGAGCGAGGCGGAGACGACCAGGAGCCAGGCCAGCGCGGACAGTACGAGCGAGGGCCACAACGGCCGTGTCGCGCGGGCCTTCTCCGCGTCCGTCACGAACCGTTTGGGGCCGCCGGAGCAGGCCAGGACCACGAGGGTGGGCACGATCGCGGACAGGATCGCGGTAAGCATCACCTCGCCCGTGCCGAACACCCGGCGGAACGCGAACCCCACACACAGCGCGGCGCACGTGGTCGCGACCAGCGACCACCCGCGACGGCGAATACCCGGGCCGCTCATCGCACCGCCTCGCGGTGCCACGCGCGCGCGAGTTCCTCGAGGTCGGTGACCAGCAGCCTGGTCACCTGCGCGGGCAGCGGCAGCGCGGCCGGTGGCGGGCCTCCGGGGGCGGCCACCCGGATCACCACGACCCGGTCGAAACGACGCGTCACCCGGCCCAGCGCCTCGAGTTCGGCGGCCGACCCGACGCCGGTGACCACCACGAGCGTGTCGCTGTCGCGACGGCGCTCCAGGATCTCGAACGTGTCGCGCAGCGAGTGTGCGGCGTCGGCCTCGACCACCGCGAACAGATCCAGCAGGCGTCCGGAACCGGCCTGGCGATCCTGCGCGCCGGTGAGCGGCCCGGCCCCGGTGAACACGTGCAGGGGAAAATTCTTCCCGGCCACCGCGGCGGCCACCGACGCGGCCACCTCGACCGCGACCTCGAACGTCTCCGCCGACGTCGACCACGGTGGTCGGCCGGCGTACGACCCGACGCGGGTGTCCAGCACGACCGTGGTCGCCGGCAGGCTCACGTCGATCATGCGCCGCACCATCATGACCCCGGTACGCGCGGTCGAACGCCAGTGCACGCGCCGCAGATCGTCGCCGAGGGTGTACTCGCGCAACGAATGGAAGGTCAGCGTGCCGTCCTCGGCCGTGTCGGACGTGGGTCCTTCCAGGTGATGCGTGCGGCCGGCCGGCAACACCGGCAACGGGACGGTGCGCGGTCGGACCAACAGGGTCTCGACCGCGCCGTGTTCGCGCGCGCGTCGGCTCAGGCCGAGCGGATCGCCGCGCACCAGCGACATGGGGCCGACCGAGACCCGGCCGCGGACATGGGTGGGCAGCGGGTAGCGGGCGCCGACCTCGGCTCCCGGGGGCACCGCCGGCAGTGTGGCCGGATACACCGGCTCACCCGCGACGTGGTCCTCCGCACGCAGCCCGCGCAGCGGCCGGGTCCCGGTGTTGACCAGTACGACGACCGCGTGGGCGGCGTCGCCGCGGGCGACCTTGGCGGGGACGACGGTACGCCGGGCCCGTACCGACGGACGCGGCGCCGTCCACGCCAGTGCGAGGGCGACCGCGGCCAACGCGGCGACTCCCAGCACCCGAGCCTCGCCGTACCCGAGCCCCCAGCCCACCGCGCACAGGATCGCGCCGACCGCCAGAATTCCGCGACCGCCGGTGGAGAGCATCAACCGTGACCCTTCGCAGCGGTCGGCTGCGGCGCCGGCACCCGGTCGAGGATCTCGTCGAGCACGTCGGCGGCCGTGACACCGCTCAGTTCGGCGTCCGGGGCGAGCAGCAGGCGGTGGGTCAGGATCGGTCGGGCCAGCGCCTTCACGTCTTCGGGAAGGATGTGGTTGCGCTCCTGCGACGCGGCCCGCACCCGCGCGGCCCGGACCAGCGCGACGCTGCCGCGCGGACCGGCGCCCAGCCGGGTGTGCACGTTCTCGCGCGTGGCGCGGGCCAGCCGCACGGCGTAGTCGACGACCGGCTGCGCCGCGCCGACATGGTGCCGGGCCACCTGGACGAACTCCTGGATGTGCCGCGCCGTCGCGATCACGGGCAGCCCTTCGATGGTCGCCCCGCCGCCCGCGCCCGAGGCGACGGCGATCTCCGAGGCGAGGTCGGGGTAGCCGACGGTCACCCGCATCAGGAAGCGGTCGAGTTGGGCCTCGGGCAACGGATAGGTGCCGGACATGTCCACCGGGTTCTGCGTCGCGATGACGATGAACGGGCGCGGGACCTCGTGGGTGGTCCCGTCGACGGTGATCCGGCCCTCCTCCATCACCTCGAGCATCGCCGACTGGGTCTTGGGCGAGGCGCGGTTGATCTCGTCGCCGATCACCACGTGGGCGAAGACGGGTCCGGGAAGGAATTCGAAGGTGTTCGTGGTCTGGCGGAACATCGACACACCGGTGATGTCGGACGGCAACAGGTCCGGGGTGAACTGGATGCGATGCCACGACGCGTCGATGGACGCGGAGATCGCCCTGGCCAGCGTGGTCTTGCCGGTGCCCGGGACGTCCTCGACGAGCAGGTGGCCCTCGGCGAACAGGGCGATCAGCGCGAGGTCCACGACATCACGCTTGCCGACGACGACACGTTCGATGTTGTCTCCGAGCGCGCGAAAGCACTCTCGGAACAGCCGCAGGGCGTCGCCGGCGTGGAACTGGGGGGCCTCGGCCGGCTGGTTGCCGTTCGCCGGGGTGGCGAGCTGGGTCACGGTGCTCCAGATGGGTGGAACGGCGGACGACGGGCGAGAGAGCCCGCCGCCCGCGAGTGATCACACGATGGGTGAAACCGGGGTGTTACTCGCACTCCCAGAGCGGAGGCGAGAACTTTCCCCTGTCGGAATTGGGGGTTCGCACGTACAGGTCGCTGACGTAGCCCGAGACGGACTTGTAGTCGACCCGGTCCCACACGGCGCTGTGCACGTTGGTGGCCGTGCGGGTCACGCTCTGGCCCATGGTCTGGCAGTGCACCGTGATGCTGCCGGTGTAGTTGCTGCCGATCTCACCCCTGCGGGTGGCGGCGTCGATCCGCGGCCCGGCGTGAATGCCGATGCCGATCGAGTTGTTCCGGTTGGGACCGACGTTGTAGGTCCGCTTCGGCGGCGTCAGGTCGATCGTCGTGGTGGCGGAGCCGCTGCCGGCCGCGTTCTTCGCGGTGATCGTGACGGCGTACTTCTGGCTGTTCTTGAGGCCCTTGGCCACGTACGAGGTCCCGGAGACGGCGTACGTGTTCGCGCCGATCTTCACCTGGTAGGTGGTCTTGGGGTCGGTGCCCTTGGGCAGCGTCCACTTCAATGTGGCCCCGTGCCCGCCGCTTGCCACGGTGACACTCACGTTCTCCGGCTTGGGCGGCTTGACACACGGTTGAATCGGTTGGGACCAACCGGAGTTCATCTTCTTCTGGCCGGCGAACTCGGCGGTGACGAAGAACTTGTACTCCTTGCCGCACTCGCCTCCCGAGACGGTGAACTTCATCGTGCCGCCGGGAGCGACGGCGTCGGGGGTGACGCTGAGACCGGCGGTCACGTTGCCCAGGGTGTACCGGGTGGGCTTGGCGCCTTCCGACGGACTGAAGGTCAGGGTGATCTTCCCCTGGCTCGACGTGGCCTTGGGCGTGCCGGGCGCCTTCATCTCGGGCGGGGTGGTCGGTGGGGTGGTCGGGGGCGGAGTGGTGCCGGTCGGACTCGTCGTGCCGGTCGGACTCGTGGTACCTGTCGGACTCGTGGTGCCGGTCGGCTCGGTCGTGCCCGGCGCGGACGAGGTCGCGGACGCCGAGGCCGTACCCGGGGCGGTGGGCGTCCCGGCCGTCTTCGTCGGCTGCGGCTCGGGCGTCTCGCCCGGGTCGGCCGGCGTGGTCTTGCTCGGCAGCGGCACCGGCAGTTGCGGAGTCTCTTCCGTGGGCGGCCGAGGGTCGGGCTTGGGCTTCGTGTCGTGCGGGGGTGGCGGCGGGAACGGATCGTCGCCGGGTACGTCCTGCGGCGGCGCCTCGCCGCCGCCCGGCAACTGCTGGTCCTCGGCGGGCGGTTGCGAGGACGGAGGAGTCGAGGGCGGGGCGGAGGTCGCGCCGGCGCCCGGCGGCTTGGTCACGGTGGGAGTGGCCTGGTCGCCCGGAACACCGTCGGCGCCGGGTTCGCCGTCCTTGCCGATCCGATGGATGCGACCCTGGACGTCGACGACCGCCGCCTCGGCACTGTTCTGGTCGTTGACCCAGAGGAGGCCGTTGCTGACGTACGTCTCCAGCGTGCCCTTGGCGCCGGTGACCTTGATCGGCTCCTCGAACCTGGCCTGGACCGTGTTGTAGACGAGCAGCGCGCCCGTGTCGAAGTCGGGCACGTAGACCTTGGCGCCGAGCACCGACGGGCTTCCGTAGGTGTGCTTCTGCGTCTGTATCGGAGCCGCCTGGATGGAACCGCTGTTGACGTCGAGAAGGGCCAACGAGCCGGTGTCGGAGGCCAGGAAGGGCACGACCGCGCCCTCGCTGACGCCGGGCACCAGGAACCGGTCGGGCGCTCCCTTGGTCAGTTCGGTCGGCAGCTTGAAGGTGCTCGCCACGCTCGTCTGGGTGAGCGTCATGGCCTTGCCGGCGGTCACGTCGGTGACCACCACCCGGTCGGCACCGGACTTGCGCCCGCCCTCGTTGCCCGGCGGCGCGGCCTTGACGAGGGTCAACAGCAGCGGATGTCCGGGCTCGGCGACCTTGATCGGCGCGCCTCGGTCGGAACCCTGGATCGGCACCACCTCACCGGTGGCCGACAGCGGTACCCACAGGGTGCCGTCGGCGTCCGCCTGACTCTTGCCCAGCGGGATGCGCCCTCCCTGGGCGTCCTCGAAGACGATCGGCGGTCCGATCGTGGCAAAGGAGCCGAGCGCGTTGGCGGCGTCGGTGGTCGGTCGCGGGTCGATGCGCTGCACCTCCCCCTTGCCGGGGCTGATCCGCCACGCGTTCCCGCCTCCGGTGGCGATGTCCTGGTTGGGGGTTCCGTCCGGTGAGGTCTGGGCGACGGTGAGTTGGCGGGGGTCGATCTGGTTGAGCTGCCCGGTCTTCTTGTTCAGCACCAGGACGGTCTTGCCGTCCGTGCTCACCTGCAAGGTGGTGGGGTCCTGGCCGCCGGGCAGGGTGATCCGGGCGTCGACCCGTCCGGTCAGGCCGTTCACGTGCACGACGAGGTTCTTGGAGCCGCTGGGCAGCCACGCGCCCACGTCCGAGAGGTCGGAGTCGGCTCCGGCCGCGCCGATGCCTACCACGACCGAGGCGGCGATGACCGAGACGGCCGCGCCGATCGCCACGATCGCGGTCGGACGGTTGCGGTCCAGGCGCAGGCGGGACAGCCCGGGGATGCGGGACAGGCGGCTTTCACGCGGCGGGGCGGACTGTGGCTCGGGATCGGGTTCCCGAGCCGACGACGGGGTCGGCGAGTCGGGCGCGGGGCGCTGGGACATGGGGCTTCTCCCTGGAACACGGACCGGTCCACGATCCTTGGGTATCGAGTACACGGCCGGGGTCGGCCGACGTGAACGTCGACGCTTGCTTCGGATGCTGTGACGGAAGTGCCGGCCGGCCCCCGGCGGGACCGGCCACTGGGGCGGCGGGCAACGAAGTCGTGGGCAACGGACTCACTTCGCGGGCGGGGCGCTCGCGGGCGAGGCCTTGGCCGCCGGATACATCGCGATCGCGGCCGATGACGTGGTGTCCTCCTCGCGTTGGACGGAGAGCGTGAACAACCCCGCGCCCGACGCCGTGAGCAGATCCGGGACGGCGGTTCGCGCGGGAAGCGGATCGATCCGGCGCGTGGCCAGATCCACGACCGCCGGTTCCCTGGCGGGTTCCGCCTCGTCCTCCGCTCGTGGGGCCTGGCCGTCGGCGAGCAACGAGCCGAACGCGATGCCGTCGTCACCGACCGCGCCGAGCGCGACACCCCGGCGGTCGTGGTCGCCGGCCAGGCACGCGAGCGTGCGTGCGGACAGGTCGAGCACCAGCGAACCCGCCACGACGTAGCGCCCGTTGGGGGAGGCGGCGAAGGACGATCGCAGCCCCTGCGGGTCGACCTCGCCACCGCCCGGGGCGGGGCAGGGGCCGGAGAACAGGAGCGCGCCCGACCCGGGATCGTGTGCGGCGTACAGTGTCGGTTTGCCGGCCTCGCCGGCCCAGGCGATCACCATCGCGCCCGGCAGGGTGCCGAGAAGCGTCGCGCGCGTGCGTCCTTCGGGACCGATCTCGGAACTGCTCCAGCCGCCGACGAGACCGAATCGACCCTGGGGTCGGGCCGGTATCTCCGCGGTCAGTACACCCCCGGCGACAGTCGACACGGGCACGTCCCGCACGGTGCAGCCGTCGCCGTCGGCCTCGTCGCACACGGTCGATCGGCGCCGGTTCCCCGCGGGCACGGTGCTGCTCGCGCCCGTCGTCGGATTCCACAGTGTGGCGGGATCCGCCTCGATGACGCCTTCCGAGGCGTCCGCCACCCGGTTGCCCTGGAAGAGCACGCCGCCGTCGCCGATCGAGATCTCGACGGCGCCGAAGTCGCCGGGGGTCTCGCGTTCGAGATGTTGCGTCGGCGCCACGGCGTTGCCCGACGAGGAGACCGGGAAGGTGTCCACCACGGTGAGTCGGCGCGAGCGTACGAGGCCGTCGCCGGGAACCACGCCGAAGCGCACCAGGACCGCCACCTCGCCCACCGCGGTGTTCACCACCCGAAACAGCGGAGCGCGCCCGATCTGCAACCTCTTCAGGGGCGCGGACGACCAGACCACGGTGCCCTTGTCCGCGCCGCGAGCGATCACGACGGTCCCGTTCGGCTTCCCGTCGGCGGTTGTCGTGGGAGCGGGGGCAGTGCTCGCCGAGGGTTCCGGGGCCGGGAACCGGTCGCTCCCGGCGAACACGTCGAGCAGGAAACCGGTGCGGGGCGCGACCGTGTAGGCGCGGTTCGTCTCCTCGTTGCGCCAGCCCTTGGTGCCGTCGAAGGTCGGCGGCACCGACAGCGTGGCCGCGGCGACCGCCGCCGGCGGGGCCACGGGGTTGTGTTCCTCGGGTGATGGTTGCTCACCGCCGAACGACGTGCAGCCGGTTGCCGCGCCCAGGGTCACAAGCATCGTGGCCAACGTCGACAGCGCCCGGCGGCGTCTCAGGACACGCCGAGAGGCCAAGGTGTACTCCTGCGCTGTGCTCGATGTTCGAGATCGGCGTCTGGACGCCGTCGAATTCCCTGACGACGCTAGGCCGTCGCCATGGGGCCGACAACCTTTCCAACCCTCGACTGGGCAAGCCGATACCGCCCTCGGGCGACGGCTGTGCACTGCCTCACCGGGATCGTCGGTTTCGACCGATCAGTCGACGGCGCGTACCGATGAGACCTTCCACGACTGGGTCGCCGAAGCACGCTCGAGCGAGACGAAGACGGTCATGGTGGTGGCCGGACCCTCCCAGCCGTCTCGCCCCTTGGGCGTGATGGTCAGGGTGAACGCGTGGAAGGCCGTGGTCTCGCTGTCCTCCGGCTTGCCAAGGTCGTCGGCCGACGCGGCCGTCACCGTGGTGACGGACTTGTGCTCGGCCCAGGCGAGCCAGACTCCGCCGGGGCCCGACACCTGCGGACTCATGCGCAGGCTCTCCGCGTACTTCGGGGTCAGGAAGGGCGCGGCGCGCTGCGCGGCGTCCCACCGTGTCGCGTCGAGTTCGGTGTCCACCGTCCACATCGTGACCGCGGTGGCCCGCGCCACGGCGATCGCGCTCTTGCCGTCGACCTCGGCCGGTGCCGGCAGCGACGCGGAGGGCGTGCCGGTACGACCCACGAGCGCCGGCAACGGGGAGGCGGCGACGGAGGGTTGCGGGTAGGTCGCAGGCGCGCTCGCCGTCGCGCCGGATCCTCGGGTGGAGGCAGAGGGCCGCCCGGAGGAGTGGGCGTCGCCCTGGTTCCGGCCTCCGCCGAGGCCGCATCCGGCGAGGGAGGCGGCCAGCGTCAACGACGTCAGCAGCACGACGGGTCCGCGCATCTCAGGCCTGCGCCGTGGTGGTGACGGAATAGCGCTGGACCGTCCAGATGTCCGACCTCGAGAATCGGGAGAAGGGGTCCTCCCTGATGATGGTGCCGGTCTTGTACGCGTTGATCGTCGTCGAGTTCCCGACGTACAGGGCTGTGTGGTGGGTGGCAGAAGTGCCGACCCCGCCGCCCGAACTGGTGAAGAAGATGACGTCCCCCGGTTGCATCTTGGCTTCCTCGGCCTTGCTCGGAGGGCCGACCGAGGAGAGGATCCGCTGACCCACGCCCGACTGGGGACCCGTGGTACGCGGCAGCTTCAACGCCCCGCCGGACGCCTGGTAGAAGACGAATCGCACGAAGCCGGAGCAGTCGAATCCCACGATTCCGGCGCCCTGGGCGAATCCCTCGCTGGGGCCGGTGAAGGTGCCGCCTCCCCAGGAATACGGATACTTGCCGATCGTCTGCCTCGCGACATTGACGGCGCGTCCCGCGAGCGTCTTGGTGTCGCCCGTGTACACGGCGTTCTTCACCTGCGGCGCCGAGTACTTGCTCATGATGTTCTTGATCCCGGGGACGTATCCCTCGGTCTCGGGCCACGGCGGAATTCCCCGGTAGTAACAGACGGCGCCGGGGCCCGCGTTGTAGGACGCGAGCATCAGATCGAACACGTCGCCGCGCGTCTCGCCGGCCTTCGGCCCCGCGTTGGTGTAGACCCTGCCGTGCATGGTCATCGTGCACGTCTTGTACTGCCCCGCCTGGATCTTGCGGACCTCGCCGGCGAGATAGCAGTCGTAGCGCTCCTGAGCCATGATGTTGGCCCGGGGATCGGTCTGGGGATAGCCGCCACCCCAGGTCGCCCACGTCGAGGGGATGAACTGACTCAGCCCGACGGCGCCCGCCGGACTCACGATGTTCGGCCGCCAGCTGCTTTCCTGATCGATCTGCGCGGCGACGACCGTGGGAGTCACCTCGGGGCACACGTTTCCGGTCTGCGCGACGAACGATCTGAACGCGGCCGGAACGGCGTCGACGTTGAAGGCCATGTTCAGGAAACCCTTGGCCACGTTGAGCGGGTTCGTGACGGCGGCGATGAGAGTCGCCATCAGGACGACGAAGGCCACGAAGCCCCCCGAGAAAAGACCCAGGATCAGCCCGGTCTTCCTCTTCTTCTTGCTCATCGCCCTTTCCCCGCCCCTTGTGTGTTGTTCGACGAACGGCCCGGCTATTTCCCGGTCGCGATTCCCTTGGTCAGCTTGGCGGCGGTGGACAGCCCCGGGACGTAGTCACCGAGGCGCAACGTCGAACCCACCACGTCCATCGTCTGCTCCGCCCTGCCCATCGTTTCCCCGATGACGTTGTAGACGGATTTCAAGATGTCTTCGACGCCGGTTTCGTCGGCCATGACGGCTGCCCTTTCTCGTGGCTCAGAAGCCGATGTTCTTGTTCAGGACCTTGTCCTTGGGATATCCGGTCCGCGGTTCCCGCGGTTCCTCGTGCTCGTCCCGCCGCCGCATGTCCTCGAACAGCGATCCCTCGACCCGGAACCCGGGGTGATCGAGCAGTCCGGGGGGAACGGGGGTCAGGGGCAGGGCCGGCAACGGGCTGCCGCTGTGGCCGTCCCTGGGATCGCAGACGGCGAACGGCCCGATGTCGGGATCCATGAGCACGCGCAGGTGCGGGTCGGCATGGTGGGTCCACCAGATCGAACTGCCCAACGCCGCGTCCCGGCGCAGGTATTCGAAGGCCCGCCACAGGCTCGTCAGTCGGGCGACGGCCTCCGGATGAGCCCACCAACTGGGGCACCACACGGCCAGCGACCGGTTGAGCCGGCGGCGGAGCAGCGGCGCCAGATACTCGGTGACGAACACCTCCACCGAGGAGAAGAACATCTTCTCGGGCTGCGGCGCCGCGTTCGCGTCGTCTCGGCCCACGGGCGGCTCGGATTCGTCGGGATCGTTCATGAAACCTTCTTCAGGGCCATGGGCGAGTTCTGGGCACCCGGGTCGAATTCGGCGATCGACGCCCGAATCTCGTCGGCGTATACGGTCTCCCACCACGGGACCGTGCGGATCAACGCCGGTTTCGCTCCGCTGAACTGCACGAAGGCGCGACCGCGCGGCATGGACGCCAGGTCGGGTACGTCGAGCACGGGCTCGGTGCGGGAGCCCTTGGTGACGTTGCTCTCGAAGAAGTCGGTCGACTTGCGGGAGTAACTCCGGGTGCCCGGCTCGAAGATGCCGGAGGCGGCCGAGAGGTCGCCGAGGAACTTGGTGTCCAGGACGCCGCCCCCGTAGACGCGCACGTTGGCCGCGCCCCACAGTTTCGCCATTCCCACGTCACCCCACGCCGCGGCGCCCTGCGCCCAGGACTGGAGCATGGTCATCATCACGATGCCGCGTGAACCGAAGTGCGAGTACTTGTCCGGCAACGCCTTCCAGGGGCAGACGTTCGCCGCCTCGTCGAGCACGAAGAGCATCGGGATCGGCAACCGGCCGCCCGGGCAGTCGCGTCCGGTGTTCTCGGCCTCCTCGGCGATGGCCGCGGTGAAGGCCATCACCAGGGGAGCGGCCATCTTGTTCGTCTCTTCCGAGAGCATGTAGAGCGTGTCCCCGCCGCGCACGAACGCCTTGTAGTCGAACGCCGGACGGTTGGGGTTGTCGCCCGGCTCGATCCACGCGGTCACCGTCGGTGCGACGAGGAAGGACATGATCTGGGCCGCCGTGCCGTAGACACCGGCGCGCTGGCGATCCGGCGCGGTGATCACCGAATCCACCGCGTCGGCCGAGGCGTGGTGTCCACCGTCGCGCAGGATGCGTTCGGGAGTGTCGTCGGTGGGGCGGGTGAGCCAGGTGAACACCTGGGTGATGGTCTTTCCGCTGATCGAGGCGGCGAGCAGCAGGTGCGCGATCAGGTCCTCCGCCGCGGGCTCGAAGTAGGCGTCGCTGCGCGCGTGTCCGGGTCGGTTGATGCCGGAGAAGCGACTCGCCATCTTGACCGCGAGCGTGATGCTGCCGCCCACGTAGGACAGCGGATCCCAGTACCACGTGGGTTTGGCGCCGGCCTGGTTCTGCGGGTCGAACACCCAGACCTTGCCGCGCCGGGCCCGCGAGGCCCGGGTCGCGTCGACGATGTCGCGCTTGTTCGAGGTGACGACCACCGCACCGGGCGCCGCGACGATGTTGGGAATCGCCCGCGACGTGGTCTTTCCGGTGCGCGGCCCCCAGATGTCCACGTGCATGTCCTCCCACGAACCCCAGACGTCGAGCCCTTGGCGCACGGTCTTGCCGATGTACAGGCCGGGCGCCTCGGTCTGGGACACGCCGAACTGGTCCGCCTTGCGCCGCACACCCTTGGTCGTGGACGCGCCGAGTTCGCGTGGGGTGGCCAGATAGGGAATGGCACGATCGATGACGAGCAGGCGGCGGCGATAGACCACCACGAGATAGGTCGCGCCGGCGGTGACGGCGGCCATGAGCAGGCACAGGACGACGCTGATCACGGTGGCACCGGTGCCCGGCCACGTGTACTTGTCCAGCACCAGGCCGAGCAGGATGATCGGCGGGGGCGGCGGCGCGAGGTCGGTCTCGGCCCTGGTGAGCGTGGCTCCCACCCACATCGCCCCGGTGACCGCCATGAGGACGCCCATGACGGCGAGGATCATGTACATGTCGCCGTAGGGGTTGGGGCCGCGCTTGTTATTGGTGGCACTCACGTCACGAGGCTCCTCTCGATGGTCGGCGATGCCCGCCGCGGGGGGTGGATGTCATGGCACGATCATGAATTGAACGATCGAGGAGGCGCTGCCGACGATCAGGGTTCCGATGAACACGTAGATGGTTCCGTGGGCCATCTCCGTGCCGGAGCGACGGGCGCCGACGAATTGGAAAAGCAGCCAGAAGGAGCTGAAGAAGCAGCCCACCAGGCAGGCCCAACTGACCCACCCCGCACCCTCCATCAGCGGTCCCGAGACCTCGGGAGGAGCCGAGTAGTCGCCGGCGTCGTAGGCGTTCTTGTCACCTCGGCCCGGGGGTTTGTAGCCGTCCGTGAACCAGGGATTGTCCTGCAGGCAATACGACTGTTTCTCGACCTCGAGGATCGGCTTGCCGGTGGCCGGGTTCTTCCACAGGCACGGGTGGGTGTTGAGATCCTGGTACTTCGACTGTCTGATGTCGGCGCAACCCGCCCGGTTCTCCTTCGGGATCGCGTCGCACGGATTCTCCTCGATCCGCCCGGGATCGGGGTGCCCGTTCTTTTTGTGCTTGCCCTCCAGGAGCCAGTGGTCCAGGAAACTGGCGTCTCCCGCCTTGCACCACGGAGGCTTCAGGTTGTGCAGGGCGTTGGTGATGTCGCCGTCCGGAATGTTCTGGTAGTGGACTTCGCTACTGCTCCCGTTGCAGCCGTCGGCGTCATTGGACATGTCGAAGGCGATCTGCCCCGGGCAGTAGATGCGGAACAAGACCCCTTGGAGATCCTTGGGCACCTGGAGGCAGATCGTCGGACTGCCGGGGGTGTTCGGATAATCGGTGGCCTGTGCGGGCGGACCGCTCCACACGA
The DNA here is from genome assembly GCF_002024165.1 of Embleya scabrispora. NCBI lineage: Bacteria > Bacillati > Actinomycetota > Actinomycetes > Kitasatosporales > Streptomycetaceae > Embleya > Embleya scabrispora. The sequence continues at coordinate 916,619 of NZ_MWQN01000004.1, read as the reverse complement.
GCACCGAGGCCACCGCGAGCAGGACCAGGACCAACCGGCCCACGAGCGCGCCGAATCCCGTCCCGGCGTCTGGACCACGCAGCTTTCGACCGGCCATGTCACGTGGTCCATTTGCGGTTGGTGTCGTTGATGCGCAACTCGGAGGGGGTGAGTTCGACCTGGACCGGGATTCCGGGCCGACCGCCCACCTTGATCATGAATTTCCCTCGACCGGGAGGAGCCGAGTCGGTTCCCAGTTCGCTGTCCCAGGAGGGAGGAGTGGACCAGTCGGTGATGATCTGCTGCTCCGACTCCGTCATGCTCACGACCTCGGTCAACTGCGGCATCTCCGCGGCCGGCAGCCCACCGCAGATCACCATGCCGGCACGCTCGACGAAGCCCTTGGCCTTCATCCGGTCCTCTTCGGCGGGCAACGCCAACAGGTCGGACATGGTGTGCGTGATCATCGCCATGCCGACACCGCGCTGACGGTTGAGGCGGGTCAGCGCGTCGACCCGGTCCACCAGACCCCGTCCGGCGCGCAGCACACGCCAGAGTTCGTCGAGGATGACGAAGTAGTGCCGCTGCGGCTCCAGTCCGGCGTCCGCCAGGGCCTGGGCCACCGAGATCGCGCCGAATCCGTAGCTCCAGCAGGCGAGCAGGGCGGCGGCCTGGAGTTGGCCCTCGGAGTCGTCGATGCTGCTGACGTCGAAGCAGACCGGGCGGTCGTGGTGCATGGCCTCGGTGGTGGGGTGCGCGAACAACTCGCCCAACCGGCCGCCACCCAGGAGACCCACCAGCGACGCCTCCAGGTCCTCGGTGATGTCCCGATAGCGGGCGATGTCGCCGCGGTCGAGGGCCACCGCGCGGACGGCCTCGGGCGCGTCCTGCAACAGCCGCACGAGGTCCTTCATCACCGGTACGCCGTCGTGTCGGTCGTTGAGGACCGTCAACGCGGTGTTGAGGATGCTCTCCTCGCGGTCGGTCGGCGGTCGTCCGCGCAACACGGTGACCAGGGACGCCACCGCGTTCAGCCGCCGGCCGTGCGCCTCCGCGAGGAGCGCCTGCCGGGCCTTGAGCGGCAGGCGCACGGCAGCCTCGGTCACTTCTCCGGGGTCGAGCACGTTGAGATAGCCGCGTCCGCGTCCCAGCGAGATGACCTGCCCGTCCAGGGCCTGGATGAGGTCCACGTAGTCCGGCTTGAGGTCGCCGAACACGACCGGGTTGACGCCGTATCCGGCCAGCCCCAGGGCCTGCCGTCGCACGATCGTGGACTTGCCGAGACCGGGCTTGCCCAGCACGAACTCACTGGGGTTGAGCAGGAGGTTGGCCCGGGTGAACCAACTGATCGGGTCACAACACACCGTCGCGCCGCCCGCCAGGGACCGGCCCAGGGGCACCCCGACACCGGGCGTGCCCGAACCGGCCCCGAACGGCCACAGGCCGCAGACCTGCACGGTCGTACCCCGCCACTCCGGCGGGGTCTCGACATACCCTGGCGTGCCCTGTCCCCAGCCGCGGTAGCCGCGCGGCCCGGGGCGACGGATCAGCGGCCGAACCTCCGCGTCGGCGCCCTTGTCCGCCTGCTTCTTCGCTTTCCGCCCCCGGCGCCCCCGGGGTTCGGCGGGCGCCGCCGACGACGGAGCCGACACCGACTGGTCGAAGGTGGGGCCACCACCGAGCGAGGTGTCACTCGTCAACGGGCTCAACTCCCTTGGTTCCTGAACTGTGTGTGCCGGTGACCGGGCCTGCTCACATCGCTTCGCGCAGGGTCTGCGGAATCTTGAGGTGATTGGGCAGGACCAGACCCAGCGGGAGCGCGGCCGCGAACGCGGACGCCTGGGAGCCGTAGACCCGTCGGACGAGAATCCGGGAAGAGGCGGTGAGGTTGTCCACCGCGGACGCCGCGAGCTTGATGTCCGCCGCCTCGTTGACGGTCGCGGTGATCAGCATCGCGAACCGGACCAGACCCGCGCCGGTCGCCTCCTCACGAGCGGCTTGTTCGGCCGCCTGCACCGCGATCGAGTCACGGGCGTTGCCCAGCTTGGACTGCTTGGCCTTGAACATGGCGTCCTTGCGGTCGCGTTCGACCAACCGGGCCGAGGTCGCGGGGTCGTGCGGCCGGTACAACAGCGTCACGCGCTTGCGCATGATGTCCGGGTGCGGCGATACCAGGCGGGTCAGAACGCTGGAGTAGACCTCGCCACGCGGCGCCTCCGACATCGCCCAGGTGACCGAGAAGGCGCTGTCGTGCCGGTAGTGGCCCCAGCTTTCCTCGGTGGCCGTCGGACCGGCGTCGTCCCAGCGCAGATCGCTTTTCGGCTCGGAACGGGCCTGGTCGATGAACGTGGCGACGCTCGGGTCGTAGGCGACCCGGACGAGTTCGGTCAGCTCCCGACCGGTCATCGGCCGGGCCGGGCCGGCCCCGGTCATCTGCAGGCTGCTGCACAGGCCGGGAAGGCGCATGCCCAGGTCGACCGCCATGTCCTCGGCGGAGCGCTTGGCGCGGGCGCCGCGCGCGGCCCCCGAGTAGGTGAGCGCGACGCGGGTCGACATCTGCGCCGACCCCGTTCCGTAGGCCTCACGGACCTCCTCCAGCACCTGCTTGGCGAGCGGGGGCGCACCCTCGCTCATGTTGAACTCGATCTCCTTGCGCAGTCGTTCGCCCGTGTCCGGGGCCGCCTCGATGGTGACCGAAGCCGCGACCAGGCCGGGCTCGTGGCCGATCTGCGACAACCACTGGCCCCAGTACGCGACCCAGATGTCCACCTGCTCGGGATCCACGAGGGAGGCGCCGTCGGCACTGCACGTGAGCACGACGGTGTGGTGGTTGGTCGCGGGGATCGTGACGATCGCGAACGGCCGGCCGTAGGCGTCGTGCGCGTCGTAGAGCTTGGATCCGGCGGCCAGCCCGGGAAGCTTGCAGGTACCGAGAAGGATCCGACCGAGCGGCCCCGAGCGGTACAGATGGGCTCCCTGCGTCTTGCCGGCGCCCCAGGAGACCCGGGCCACGGCCCACTGAAGGCCGTTGCGCCCGTGTTTGTCCCGCATGATCATCGGCACCAGCGACAGGGCGATGAGCACGCCCACGATGATCGCGCCGACGAAGGAGACCATCATGACGAGGATGACCAGCAGCAGACCGGCGATGCCTGCCGCGGTCCCGATGAAGCCCAGGCGGCCGAGGCCGGGGGAGATCGGCCGCTGCCAGTTCCCGTAGGTACGGACGTCCTGGTTGGTGATGTTGCTCATCAGTTGCCCCCTTGGGATCGGTGCCGCACCAGGTTCGATGCCCCTCCGACGCTCCTCGCGCCCACCGTGAGGACGGCACCGGCCGCACCGATGTTGGCCGCGTTGGAGCCGGCCGCCGGACCGGTCATGGCGAAGACGACCCGGACGGTCGCGGGACCGACCAGCGTGACGAGGGCGAGTACGAACAGGCCCCGGAATTGGTCGTTGTAATCCAGCGCCTCATAGCCCGGCGGTGCCCAGAGCCGGGCGCCGGCGACGAAGATGATCACGGAGGCGGGCTTGACGAAGATGAAGGCCACCAAGTACGAGATGTGCCGCCGGAACAGGTTCAGGCCGGCCGCCGTCGAGGTGGCCGCCGCGGTCAGCGGCAGAGTCCCGGTCAGCACGATCACGAAGAACAATCGGGCCGTCATGTAGAAGTACTGGACCATGTTGGACGCGATGATGATCAACGCGGCCAGGAGGAAGAGCACGAACGAGTCGAAGCCCTCCAGGCTTTGGGCGAATCGGTCCGCGGCTCCCTGGAGTGCCTTCTGCGAGGTGGTCGTGCCGTCGGCCTCCGGACTGAGCCCGCGCACGATGATCCAGTCCGTGAACGCCTGGCAGGCTCTGACTGCCACGTTCACCAGGAAGATCGCGCTGCCGGTGACCATGACGAGGGTGAGCGTGCCCTTGATGACGTCCTTCACCGAGCTCACGTCGCGGGTGTACGCGAGTTTGAACCCGGCGAAGATGACACACGCGAGCGCCAGGAAGTACGTGAACGGATTCGTGTGCCGAGTCAGGAAGTCGGTGGTGTTCCGGCTGCACGGAACCGGTTTCGTGCGGTCGGTCTGCTTCTCGCTGGTCGGGTCGCAGTCGGTGTGGTCGTCGCTGATCAGCGGATCCGGCGCGGTCACCCACCACAGGAGGGTCAACCGGACGGCGACCTTGCTCTGCTCACGGATGAACGTGATGGGCTTGGAGAGGAAGTTGTCGTCCTCGGTCTTGCGTTGCGAGTTCTGGGTGACGACGTTCGCGTCGGGGCAGGTCGACACCTTGGATCCCGCGTCGCAGATCGGAAGGTCACCCGCCGCGGGCTTGGCGTACTCGAGCCAGACATCGTGCTCCTGGATGCACAGCGCCCGGGACTTCTCCGGCGCACGCGCGCACGGATGCTTCTTGGCCACCAGATCCGCGCGGACGTCCACGCAGACGACGTTGTGCTTCTCGCCGCCGCCGCCCCAGCTGCCGTCCATGATGGCGCACGGATTCAGCGCCTTCTCCGCGCCCTCCAACATGAACGACTCGTTCTGCTCCCGAGTCAAGGTGTTGGGCACGTTCTGGGGCCCGGCCGCGGCCAGGGCCTTGCCGGTCAGGTTGAGCTTGTCGGAGCGCCACTTCGTCAACGCGAAGTCCATGGTGTTGCGATCGCCGCCCAGGAGCTGGAAGACGCTCCATTGGCCGTGCTCGTCCTCGGGCTTGGTCTTGTCGTCGCTCGGACAGTAGAACGACCAGGTCGACCCCGCCGCGTTCTCCGGGAACCACACACACGTCTTGTCGTACTTATCCACCGCGCTGCTGGGGTGCTCGCTCTGCAGAGCGAAGAAGGACATGAGCAGACCGGCCACGATGGCCACGCGGACCGCGAGGAACCGACCGCGTCGGGTTTTGTGGGCAGCGCGTGGGGAGTTGCCCCGCGCACGCCGTCGTATGTGCCGAATCACGTGGCTACGAGCCCCCCCAGGGAACGAATCCCTCAAGTGAGATCAGATCCCGGCCGGTGGGCGAGTCGCCGCCGTCGGGCTGAAGCTCCAGCTTCCAGTCGCCGTCCTTCCACACGACCGTGTGCACGAACGCCTGAAGCGATCCGTCGGGACGGCGGCGGGCGATTTCCACGGCCGCGGACAGGGAGCTGTAATTGACGAACTTGAATCCCGCGAACTGCGACATGCTGCCGGGTTCGGGCATACGTGCGCTGCCGTAGGTCAGTTCCTTCTCGATCCGGGGAAGCGAGTAGGCGTCCGCCCCTGGTCCCGGCAACACCTGTTGGCTGACCACGGTGAGCCAGTTCTCGGCCAGGGCGTAGCGAGTGGTGATCTGCGCGATGGCCACGAGGGCGCCGGTGGGCGTCTGGGCATAACAATGCGCCACGTCGCCCTGGGTGATCATCGGCCCAGCGATCGACGACGCGGGGACGGAGACGGTACGAAACGGCTGCCAGGTGATGTTGGCAGGCGCTTGCACCGGACGCGATATCTCGGCGGCCGGAATGAACGGGCAACCCTTCGGTGCGGGCGCGCCGCCCTCCCGCACCGGTCCGAGGGTCACCGGGGCGACTCCGGGCGCGGCCGGGGGCCGCGACGCGGTCGCCCGAGGCTTCCCATCGTTTCCCGCGACGGCGAGATAGACGGCACTGAGGATGACGAACAGAATGACAAGCGCGGATGCGATGAAGCCGGGCTGCGCGAAGCGACTTCCCTCATCGTCGTCGTATCCACTCGACGCCGACTGTTCCTTTCTGAACCAGGCCATGCGCTCTACTCCGGATCGGGCCGCGAATCACGGTGCGAAGGTCTTCGTTTCCGTGGCTCAGGTGATGTAGTTGAAGATGGTGGCCAGACTTCCGGAGACGATCACCGTGAGCATTGCCATGCCGAGCCCGACGAAGGAAGCCTGACCGCCGTCCTTGTGCGCCTTCCAAATCATGCCGGTGCACACCAGGGCGACCAGGAACGAGAAAGCGAGAATGCCGTACGAGACCATACCCGCGACCTTGGCGATGCCGTTCGTGAGATCGGCGGGAGGCGAATAGTTCTTCGGGTTCGGCATGTTCTTGCCCGGGGGCTGCGTCGGCGGTGGGGTCTTGTCGTCCGTCACCCAGGTGTGCAGACCGTGAAACGAATTCAGCAGAGTGGATTTCACCACGGGGCCTCAGTTTCTCGCAACGACGTGACTTAAATCGCCGGCCAACCTGGCCAGCGATTTCGGGAGTTGGGCGATCGGGGGGGTCTCGCCGAATCTCCAGGGTTCTATCCACGGGATGGCCCAGGTGCGGGGAAAGGCCCCGGCGACGAGCTTCACCAGGTCGCGCAATGGCTTCGGCAGTGTGCCGGGTGCGTCGGCGACCGCCACGAGTCCCAGCAACCGCACCTGGGGCACCGCCCCGGAGGCCCATTGACGGGCGGCCGTCTGGGCCGCGCGCAGACCCGGGACATTGGTCCGGGCGACGAGGAGGACCGACGCGAAGGTGCCGTCCACGGGGACCGGCCAGTGCCGATGCGCGTCGCGACCGGCGGGGAAGGTGGCGCCGAGCATGCCGACGCCCGCGCCGCCGTGACAGCCCAGCCACCACCACGGCGCCTGCTCGTTCGGGTGCAGGTGCCGGATCGGCAGACCGCCGTCCTGCGGAGGCGGCACCGCTCCGGGATGAGGTCGGGTCGGCATCATCGTCGCCGGCGGCGGGGAGGGACGCGTGTCCGGGACCTCGGGGGTTTCGGTGGCGGCGGCGACAGTGGCGGTAATCCACGGATTGGTTACCGTCGGTTTGCTCATCGCACCTCCAGCCTCAAACTCTTTGGATCGGCTTGCCGTCGAATGCTGATCCCACACGACTCGAACGTGCATGTCGTCCCGGACGACCGCACGCAGGTGTACGCCACTGCACCTTGGATGGTGATATCTCGGTCTCGAGCGTGTCGGTTCTTTTTACCCCTGCCCTGCATCCGGAGACCGGGTCGGTCGCGTCGGAATCTCTCGGCAAGAGTACAAGAGCGCGAGCGGAGGCTGATTCGATTTCCCGGTTACAGATTGCACTGGCAAGGCGGGGATTCGGCGAATCCGAGTTTCGATGTGCACAGTGAATCCCCGCCGCTGCGGGAATATGGGATAAGGCCGGCTCCGGCCGGGCGAACGGGCATCGCGATCGACGGACGTGCCAGCGCCGGCCACGGGGGGCCGTCCGGGTTCCTGCTTGCGAATGGCTTGTTGGTGACGGCGATTCGATCTAGATTCCCCGACATGAGACCGAGAGCACTCCCGGCCTGTTCGGCCGCCGCCGCGCTCGCCGTGACGTTGGCGATCGCGGCGGACGGTTCACGACCGCGACCGATGGTGCATGGCACCGAGCAAAGCCGCTCCGCCCTGAACGCGGCGTCACCGGAACGGGAACTCACCGCGGTGACCCGGCGCACGCCGCGCGGCTACGAACCGACCGGAACCGCGGTCGGCGGTGGACCGGATCCGGCCCGCGCCGCGGTCCTGGTTCCCGGAAGTTATCTGGACGAACTGACGGACAAGGAGGTCGGGTACTACGCCGTGGACGTGCCCGCGGGCTACACCGCCTACGTCTCGGGCACCACCGTCAGCAACGTCAAGGGCCTCGAGGCACTGGACGTGAAGCATCTGGGCGAGCGCGGCAACAGCTTCTGCCGGACGGACACCGGGCTCGATCAAAACCTGTCCAAGGTCGTCACGGCATCCGTGAGCTGGACGGCGTCCGGCGAGGGCGGCAACGGCTGCGCGCGACCCGGGCGCCAGGTCTTCTCGGTGACCCGCCGCGGAACCGGACCCCCGGTGCCGCTCGAACTCCAGGTCCTGCTCGAACCCCGAGTCCTGGACCAGGGCCCGGCCGAGGGCGGCATCGCGCTCTACACCGAACCCGGCGGCCCCGATCGATCCGTGGTCGGCGGCGGTTCGTTCGCCTCGGCGGCGATCCTGCCCGGCTCCGGCCACTACACCGACACCATCGTCCCGGGCGAGTGGGCCTTCTTCCGGGTCCGTCTCGACTGGGGCCAGAGCCTCGCCTTCCAGACCCGGGTCGGCGGCGGGAAGAAGATCGTCGGCGTGCAGACCCACTTCTACAATCCGGTCCGCGAGCAGTTGGCCCAGGACGCGTGGGGTGTCCAGGACACCGAGCACATCTTCGCCAAGGGAGTCGACCCCTTCGCCACGCGCCCGGTGCGCTTCCTCAACCGCAGCGACCGGCAACAAGAGGTTGCCGACATGCTCCCGGGCTGGTACTACATCGCCGTGGCGGCCCAGGGCGAAGGGGAGTCGCGGTCGCTGGCGGTCGACGTGTCGGTGGCCGGAACCAAGGAATCCGGCCCGGTGTACGCGCAAGGCACGCAGCCCCTCGATTCCACGCGCGAATCGAAGGTGCCGGCGAGTGGGACGCCGTCCACGGAGAACCCGGCCTCGAAGGGCCCGACCCGCCCGGAACGCGAACTCGTGCACTCGTCCGCGAAGGACGACGAGTCCGGGGTTCTCGGCAGCCCGCTGCTCTGGGCGGGACTGCCCGCCGCGCTCCTGCTCGGCGCCGGCCTGACGGTGCTGCTCCTGCGCCGACGGGCGTCGCGCCGAACCTGATCCCCGGGACGCCGATGTCGCGTGCTCGAGGCGCGGAACCGGTGACTGCCGCCGCACGCCGGTCGCGTGATCCGGGACCGGTCGCAACCACTGCCCCGACGGCCGGTGTTCCGGGTGGCGCCGCCGCACGGCCGGGGCGTGGGAGCGCTGTCGCGAGTGTTCGGGCGCACCGCGGGTGGACGTTCGTCGATTCCCGCCCGCTCCCCCTGACCGAGAGTCAGGATGGCGCATAGGATCCTTGCCCATGTCACCTTGGGGTCGTTTCACGTCGCCGCGTTCGTCGGCGCCGGTGCCTGTGTTCGTGTCGGACGCCGCGCTCGACGACGCCGAGATCCGCGCGGTCGCGCAGGGCCTCGCGCGCAACGGCGATTTCACGCCGGCCGCCGCGTTATTGGAGCGGGTGGGACGGGACTGGGCACGGCGGGTGGTCGCCGTGACCGCGTTGGGCGAGGCGGCCGCCAGGCACCCCGAGTGGGTGTGGAAGTGGCGTGCCGAGCGCCCCGAATCGGCGGACCCGCTGGTGGTGATGGCCGCCGCCATGGTGCGCGCGGCCTGGAACGCGCGCGCCGCGAAGCAGGCGAGCCTCACGGGCGGGCGGCAATTCGCCGACTTCCGGGAGTTGTTGGCCGACGCCGACCGCGCCTGCCTGCTCGCGACCGAGGCCGCCGGCGACGATCCCACCCCGTGGGTCTCGTGGTTGTGGGTCTGTCGCGGACTCGGCGTCGCGCGCGACGTGTTCGACGCCCGATGGGCGGCGTTGCGCGAGCGCGATCCGCACCACCGCGCCGGGCACGACGCGGCATTGCAGTACCTGTGCGAGAAATGGTGCGGATCGCACGACGAGATGTACACGTTCGCCCGCACGGCCGCGGCCGAGGCGCCCGACGGCTCGCCCCTGGTGATCCTCGTGGTCGAGGCGCACATCGAGTACGCGCTGCACACGCACGGCAACGGGGACGGCGCCGCGGACGACACGGCCTTCTGGCTGGCCGAGTCCCGGCAACGGGACCTGGACACCGCCCTGGACCGCTACCCGGTCGACGGCTCGCCGCGCCGGCCCAGCGCGCTGTCCGATCACAGCGCGCTGGGCTACGCGTTGGCCAAGTCGCAGCGCTGGTCCGAACTCGCGATGCGGTTCGACGCCACCGACCACCACGGCTTCCACCTCCCGTGGAGCTACGGCGGCGGCCGAGCCTTCTTCGAGCGTGCGCACACCGAGGCCACCCGAGGTTGCCCGCGCCGCTGAGCGGACCCTGCGCGCCCGCGCACGCGGGCGGGCGAAAGCCCGGTCAGGTGGTCGCCACCAGCAGCTCCTCGCCGCTGGAGGTGCGCGGTCCGTCCGGGCGGTGCGCGAAGTAGCGCTCGTTGAGCTCGGCCGCCGACACGTGTCGGGCCGTGGCGAAACCGACCTCGCGGGCCGACTCCGGCAGTTCCTCCGGTGGGTAGAAGCTGACGAACGGCGTCTCCGCCGCCTTGGCCCCCTCGATCGCGATCCGGAACGCGGCGCGATGTTCGTCGGAGTCGAGGAGTTCCGGCGGCAGTCGGAACGTCATGGCCGGCGTGGAGCCCGGGGCCGGCGACGCGAGCCGGCGCAGCGTGTCGGTGTTGGCCTGCCTGGTCAGGTACAGGGCGACGCCCGTGGAGGCCACCACGGTGGGCCGGGTCGGGTCGAATCCGGCGGCGGTCAACTCGTCCCACCACGAGGCGCCCGACTCGAAGTCGACCGGCACCAGGTGCAGTCGGTCCGGGACGCCGTAGCCGAGGTCCTCCAGTCGCCGGCGTTTCCACGCCTGTGGACCGGGTCGGTCGACCTCGAACACCCGCAGCCGGGCCGCGACTTCCGGCCGACGCTGGACGAAGGTGTCCAGTCCGGCGCCGAGGACGAGATATTGCTCCGCTCCGCGCTCGACCTGTTCGATCACCAGGTCGTCGATGAAGCGGGCCCGGGCCACGATCGCGGCCCGGAACCAGCGCGTCAGGTCCGGATCCATGTCCGGCCGGTCGCGCCAGTCCGGGTCGGGATCGGCGATGCGCAGGCCGATCTCGTCCTCGAAGACGTGCGGCGCCGGATCGAGACGCAAGTGCAGGGCCCGCCACAGGGCCACGCGCAGCGCGGTGTTGTCCGGCGTCGCGAAACGTTCGTCGGGCACGGGTCACTCCGTTCGGTCGACGTCGGAGGTGTTCACGGCCGGGCCGGCGCCGACAGGGTCCACTCCCGCCCGTCGGGGTCGCGGACGGTCATCTCCCTGGTCCCGTAATGGGTGTCCTCGAACGGGGTGACCACCTCGACCCCGTCGGCGGGCCGAAACGCGTCTTCGTCGGGCACCCGCAGGACCAGCCGCATCCCGGGCTCCCGGGTGTCGGGCACCTCGGCGATGAACACGAACGGCCCGTCGCCGTTGCGCAGTCGGCCGGAGTTGTGCCCGGTCGAGAACTCCAACTCGTAGCCCAGCCCCTGGAAGAACTTGGCGGCCTTGCCCCAGTTGTGCGTCTCCAGGAACACGGCCTCGATGCCCTCGGTCGTCATGTCAGCTCTCCTTATCGGACGATGGGTCCTGTTCACCCGGGGTGTCGTCGAGGTAGGCGCGCAGCGCGGCGGCGACCAGCGCCGACAGCGACAGCTCCGACTCGATGGCACGGTGTTTGACCTGCTTGATCAGTGAGATCGGCAGGTACACGTTGAACTGCTTCACATCCTCGTCACCCACGAGAGAGATGCTAGCATGCTAGCAACCTATCCAGCGGCTGGGTTTCGGCCCGGGGGCCGGCCTTGGGCGAGAGCGTCGCGCCGCCGATCCGGACGCGACGTTCGACCGCCTCCCGCGACACCTCTTGGACGGACCGGCCGCGACGCGCGCCGCACGCGAGGGGTAGCGGGCGCCGCTATCCGGCCACGCGGACCTGCGGGTCGGGACGCGGGTCGGCGGGGCGGGCGGGGTCCGGCGCGGCGGTTCGGGCGCCGGTGCGGGTGGCGCCGATGCCGGCGAGAACCACGAAGACGACACCGGCCGCCGGGATCGCACCGGGTATCTGATCGAGGACCACCAGGCCCATCAGGAGCGCGATCGCCGGCTCCAGGCTCATCAGCGTGCCGAACGCCGAGGTGGTCAGCCGACGCAGCGCGAGGAATTCGAGGCTGAACGGCAGTACGGCGCCGAGCGCGGCCAACCCCAGCATGATCAGCGCCAGGTGCCAGGTCACCCGACCCAGGCCGGTGGGCGCGGCGGCGAGGAGGGCGACGAGTCCGGCCACGGGCATCGAGACGGCGAGCCCGCTCAGGCCGGTGACCCGGTCGCCGACGTGTTGGGTCAGCAGGATGTACGCCGCCCAGCAGGCCGCGGCGGCCAGCGCGAAGGCCAGGCCGAGCGGATCGATGCCCGCGTGCCAGGGTTCGGTGAGCAGCACGACGCCGACGGCGGCCGGGGCCGTCCAGCGCCGTCGCCCGCCGCCCGAGCCGTACAGGGACACCGCCAGCGGGCCGAGGAACTCCAGCGCGCTCGCGGTGCCCAGCGGCAGGCGCGCGACGGCGAGCATGAAGAACAGCATCAGGCACCCGCTCACCACGCCGAGCATCGTGCACGCCCACAGGTCCCGGCCGCCGAAGTCGCGCGGCCGCGGCCGGACGAGGACCAGCAGGAGCACACCGGCCCACGCGAGGCGCAGGGCGACCGTGCCGAGCGCGCCGAGGTCGTCGATCAGCGGCACGGAAAGGGCCAGTCCGAGCTGCACGGTGGACATCGCGGCGACGGCCATCAACGCCCCGGTAGCGGCGTCGGGCAGGCGCGGCCGACCGCCGGCGGGAGGTCCGATTTCGGGTCGGGTGCGGGGATCCGGAATGCTCATGCGGCAAGTAGAGGCCCCGTGCATCGTTCGTGTCCACGTGCCGATCCGAAAGATATCGTTCATCGATCGTGGACAATCGCCCGTGCGACCTCGGGGATTTCGAAAGGGTGGTACATGGAGACCCGACGCCTACAGGTACTGGTGGAACTGGCCCGACTCGGGTCGATGCGGGCGGTCGCGGACGTGTCGAACACGACCACCTCGACCGTCTCGCAGCAGATCGCGGCGTTGTCCCGGGACATGGGGATCGCGCTGATCGAGCCGCAGGGGCGCCGGGTCCGGCTCACCCCGGCCGGGCGCCGACTGGCCGAGCACGCGGTGACCATCCTCGCCGCCGTCGAGGCGGCACACCACGACCTGTCGCCCGGCGCCGAGCCCAACGGCACGTTGCGGATCGCCGGGTACGCGACCGCGATCCGGGGCCATCTGCTGCCGGTGGTCGCGGAGTTGGCGGTGAGCCATCCGCGCGTGCACGTGCTGATCCGCGAGCACGAACCGGCCGAGGCGCTGGCGCTGCTGGCCGAGGACGCCACCGACCTGGCGTTGGCCTACGACTACAACCTGGCGCCGGCGGCCGAGGACCCGACGGTGCGTGCCACGCCGCTGTGGACCGCGCGCTGGGGGCTGGGCGTCCCGGACGACGGTGACGCCGACGCGAGCGAGGGCACGACGCTCGACGTGTTCGGTCGCTTCGAGACCCACGACTGGATCGTCAACTCCCGCAACACCGCCGACGAGACGGTGATCCGTACGCTCGCCTCGATGGTGGGTTTCACCCCTCGGGTGACGCACCGGGCCGACAGCCTCGATCTGGTGCAGGGGATGATAGCGGCCGGCCTCGGCGTGGGCCTGCTGCCGCTGGACACGATCGCGGCTCCCGGCGTCCGGCTGATCCCCCTGACCGCCCCGATCGTCGAGATGCGCGCACGGGCGGTCGCCCGCCAAGGCCGCCTGAAATGGCCCCCGTTGGCCCTGATGACCACCCGGTTGCGACAACGTTCCGGCTTCCGGGAGTGATACGAGCGTCGGTCGACGCGGGGGTCGGGCCGATGGCGTCGGGTCAGGTCCGCTTGCGGCTCGCGATCGTGTCGGAGAGCCGCCGCACGTGGGCGGGGTCCGCGTCCCGGGCAAGGGCGACGTAGTGGTCCATGACGGCCGGCCGGTAGCGCACGGGCAACGCCTGTCCCGGGGCGAGTCGGGTGAGCTCGGTGATCGTGAGGTCTTCGTCCGCGACGCCGCGGAACGAGATGCCGTCGGCGGTCTCCACGTCGAGCATCAAAACCACGCGTGGATTGCTGTTGACCTCCCGCCAGTCGACGAGAACGCCGAGCGCGAGCGCCCCCGTACGCAGTTCCGCATTGCGCTTCCGGGCATCACCGCTCAGGAGGGGGTTCGGGGCGACGCCCGGGAAGTCGGGCCCGACGCCGAGCGATTCCCGACTCAGGTCGGGCCTGAGCCGCGCCATCAGATCGTCGCGCTTCTTCTTCGATCCGAACAATCCGACCCCTCCCTCACACCACTGCCGAAACCTCGGCCGGCGCTCCACCACCACCGCGATTGTACGTCGCGGGGCACGCCGGCCGGGGCGTGCCGAGGTACACGGTACGGGTGGGTGCGACCCCCGGGTGCGGGGCGGTGGCGATCAGGTGTCGGTGGTGGGGGTCAGCTCGGTGGGGATGGCGGATCGTAGGGCCCTGGTGGCGGCTTGGATTGCCGGGTGGTGGGTGGCGCCCTCTCGGTGGGCGATGTTGGTGCGGCGGTGGAGGGGGAGGCGGGTCAGGGATACGGCCGGGGGTGGGCCGGGATGCCCAGGTGGGGGACGACGGCCACGCCCTGGGCGGCGGCGACCAGAGACAACACCGTGGTGAAGTCGTCGACCTGGTGGCGGACATGGGGGGTGAAGCCGGCCGCCTGGCAGGCGCGGATGGTCATGGCGTGGCACAACGTGCCCGGAGTGGCGGTGATCCAGGGGGAGTTCCGGTAGCCGGCGAGCACCGAGTCGGTGGGGGTGCTCTCGGGCGGTGGGGATTGGCCGGCCAGGTACATGGGTTCGGTGCACAACGCGCCGGTGGCGATGCCCGGTTCGGCGACCGTCGGGACGAAGTCGTATTCGTGGATCAGCGCGACGTCCAGGTCGCCGGCACGCAACGCGTCGGCGACCCGGGCCGGGTCGATCTCCACCACCATCGGCTCCAGGCCCGGATGCCGGTGCACGAGCGAGGTCAGGGCCGGAAGGATCATCGCCCGGGTGGCGGTCGGGAAGGCGCCGATCCGCAGCGGCCCGGCCGGACCGCCGCGGGTGTCCGCCAACTCCGCCGCGGCCTGCTCCAAGCGGGCCAGCACGACCTCGGCGTGGCCGACCAGGGTGTGTCCGGCCGGGGTGAGGGTGACCCGCCGCCCGGTGCGTTCGAGCAGCGGGACGCCCGCCTCGCGTTCGAGGGTGGCGAGCTGCTGGGACACCGCCGAAGGGGTGAACGCGAGGGCTTCCGCGACGGCGGCGATCGTGCCGCGCAGGGACAGTTCGCGCAGCAGGCGCAGGCGGCGGACGTCGAGCATCGGCTCAGCTTACGCTCACCTTCACGAATGTGAACTGGACCTGCATGATCGGTGCGGGCCACCCTCGTGTTCATGACTCGGCAACGGCATACACCCCTGACCGGCATCCTCGTCCCGCTCGTCACCCCCTTCGCCGCCGACGGCCGCATCGCGGTGGACGCCCTCGCGGAATTGGCCCGCTCCGTCCTGGACGCGGGCGCCACCGGCATCGTCGCCCTGGGCACGACGGCGGAGGCCGCCACGCTCGACCCCGACGAGCGCACCACCGTGATCGACGTCTGTGCCCGCGTCTGCGCCGAGCGGGACGCGGTTCTGGTGATCGGCGCCGGCGGCAACGACACCCGGGCCGGTGTCCGCGCGCTGGCCGACCTCGCGCACCGGCCACAGGCCGCCGCCGCGCTGGTGCCGGTGCCGTACTTCAGCCGCCCCTCGCAGGCCGGCGTACTGGCGCACTTCACCCACCTGGCGGAGGCCGCTCCGCTGCCGCTGATCGTGTACCACGTCCCGTACCGCACCGGCCGACCCCTCGACGCGGCCACGCTGCGCGCGTTGGGCCGGCTTCCCGGCGTGGTCGGGGTCAAGCTCGCACAGGGCGGCATCGACGGCGAGACGGTGGACCTGCTCGGTGATCTCCCGGCCGACTTCGCGGTCCTGGTCGGCGACGACCCGTTCCTGTCGCCCCTGCTCGCGCTCGGCGCCTCCGGCGGCGTACTCGCATCGGCACACGTGGCCACCGACCGCTTCGTCGCACTGACCGCCGCCTGGCAGCGCGGCGACCTCGACCGGGCCCGGCCGCTCGGGCACGCCCTGGCCCGACTGGCGGCCGCGCTCTTCCGCGAACCGAACCCCACCGTGATCAAGGGCGTGCTGCACGCCCAGGGCCGTATCCCGACCCCGGACGTGCGCCTGCCACTGCTGCCGGCCGGCCCCGAGCGGGTCGACGAGGCCCGGAAGGTCCTCGCCGACCTCTAGGGCGTGTCTACTCCGCCCCGGTGTCCGGGATCCGCCGCATCGCCCGGCCCACGTGCAGGAATTCGGCCCGCTCGCCCTCACCGAGGAACAGGAACTGCTGGTGTCGTCCGCCCACCGCCTCGGTACTGATCAGCATGCGCTCGCTCGTCGGCACCACCCGCACGGTCGCCGTGTCGTCGCCCAACAGCGCGGCCAGGGGGCCGAGCATCCGCATGGTGGCGATCAGCCCGTCCTCGGTCTCGGCGATGTCGACCCGTTGCGCGGGCGACGCGTAACTGCCGACCAGGTAGCTCGCGTCGACGGCCGGCGGCTCGGCGGGCGGGAGCGCCGGGGCGGGCGGGCGCACGTCGGCGAGGGTGTCGAGGAGTTCGCAGATCAGGTCGTACACGCCGTACAGGGCACCGCCGTTGGTCAACAGCGCGACCGAGACGTCACGTTCCGGTACCACGCGCAACATCGCGCTCTGGCCGATCGTGCCGCCGTCGTGGCCGACGACCTCGCCGCCGGACCAGTCGTACAGGATCCAGCCGAGGCCCCACTTCCGCGCGCCGAACGCACCGTCGCCGCCGATCTCGACCTGCGGCTCGCGCATCGCCCGCGCCGAGTCCTCGGACAACAGGCGCTTGCCGTCGGCAAGTTGCCCGAGCCGGATGTGCGCGGCGGCGAATTCCAGCAGGTCCGTCGCGGTCATGGCGAGCGCCGAGCCGGAAGGCGCGCCGTTGCGGTCGGTGTGGTGCACCGGGGCCTTGACGTTGCTGCCGTCCGGGCCGCCGATGTGTCCGATCGCGGTGCGCAGCAGGATCGACTCGGTCGCGTTGTTCGCCACATGCGTCAGACCGAGCGGGGCGACGATGCGTTCGCGCAGCGCCCGCTCCCAGGTCAGTCCCGTGCGCACCTCGACGAGCAGGCCGAGCAGGTCGAATCCGGCGTTGGAGTACGAGAACGTCTCGCCGGGCGGGAACAGTTGCTCGCCGACCGTGGCCAGACTGGCCATCAGGCGGACGAGGGAGTCGTCGCCGTTGCCGTGGTCGTCGAACAGTTCACCCTCGAAACCCGCGGTGTGGCACAGGAGGTGACGGGTCGTCACCCGGGCGGCGGCATCCTCGTCGACGAGACGCAGGTCGGGTATGTAGGTACGGATCGGGACGTCGAGGTCGATCAGGCCCTCGTCGACCAGTTGCATCACCAAGGTCGTGGTCCACACCTTGGTGATCGACCCGATCTGGAAGACGGAGTCGGTGGTCGCCGGATACTCCGTCTCGACGTCGAGCACGCCCACCGCGGTGGCGACGGTGCGATCGCCGACCCGTACCGCGAGGCTCGCCCCGGGGATCCCCGACTTCTCGACCAGCTCCGCGAGGCGTGTCCGCAGATGTTCGGCGGTCGGCAGGGGCACGATCGAACCCGCTTCGGCCGAGCGGTCCGAGCGGCCGGAAGCCGGTGTGGCGGCCTCGTGCGGGGTGGGTCGTCCCATGGGTCGGGCACCTCCTCGAAGGGCGGCGGTCTGCCGCGGGGAGCGCTCACGCTAGGCAGCGTGCGCGGTGGTCGAATCGTCCGCGAGGACAAAGAACCCCAACCGAGCCTGTCCGAATCGCCGACGCCCGTCGCGGCCGGGGTGCGTGATGCTCGCCGGAGGGGCGCCGGCCGACGGGCGGCACCCGACGGACATTCGGCACTGGGCGGCGGGCAACCGGCGACGAACGGGAGACTCCATGGACGTATACATCTCGATCGACATGGAAGGAGTGGCGGGCATCGCCACGCTCGACCAGATCGTGCGCGGCGGCGGTGGCTACACCAGGGCGCAGGAGATCATGACGGGCGAGGCCAACGCGGCCATCGAGGGTGCCTTCGCGGCGGGCGCGGACAGCGTCCTGATCAACGACAGCCACGGCACGATGGACAACCTGATCGTCCAGCGCCTGGACCCGCGCGCCCGGGTGATCCTGGGCAGCCCGAAGGCCCAGTGCATGGCGCACGGCCTCGGCGCGAACCACGGCGTCGCGCTGTTCATCGGCTACCACGCGGCGGCCGGCGCGCCGGGTGTGCTCGCGCACACCTTCTCGTCGGACTTCACCTCGGTACGGCTGAACGGGAAGCCCGTCACCGAGGCCGAGGTCAACGCGCTCCTCGCGGCCCGGCACGGCGTCCCGATCGGGCTGGTCACCGGTGACAACGAGGTCTGCGCCGCCACCGCGGCGGTCTTCCCCGGCGTGATCACCGTCCCGGTCAAGACCGCGGAGGGCTTCACCGCCGCGAACAACGTGCACCCGACCGTCGCCCAGGACCTGATCCGGGCCGGCGCGGCGGCGGCCGTGGAGAAGGCCGGGGTCCTGGAACCGCTGGAGCTGCCGGAGAAGTTCGTCTTCGAGGTGGGCTTCCAGATCCCGCTGGCCGCCGAGATCGCGGCTGCGGTCCCCGGCGCGGAGCGGGTCGACCTGCTGACGGTGCGCTGCGAGGCGACCGGCCCGGACCAGCTGATGGACCTGGTCAACCTCTGGTACACGGTCGCCGCGCACTCGGCCAGGTCGCGGCTGCCGATGCTGGACCGGCGCTAGCCGGGAGGGGCACAGCGGGCCGGAGCCGGGCGGCGGTGCGGGACGAGGAGGGGGCGTCCCGCACCGCCGCCCGGTTTCGGCTTTCGACGCGCGGGGGCGGGGTCGGGGGTAAATGGCCGGCGCGCGGCTCGGTGCGGCGGGATGATCCGGGGTGTCCGGGGCGACGCGGGCTCCTCCGCCGTGCTTCGGGCCCGAAGCCGTGCGCACCCGACCCGCTCCGAAAGGCAGTCGTGATGATTCTTGGCGCATCCGAACCGGCCGAGCCCTCCGAGCCGTCCGAGCCCTCCGATGTCGAGCCGCCCGAAGTGCGGACGGCGGTCGGGGCGGTGCGGGGCAGGCGGGAGGCGGGGGTGGCGGTCTTCCGGGGCATCCCGTTCGCGGAGCCGCCGGTGGGTGCGCTGCGGTTCGCCGCGCCTCGGCCGGTGCGCGGATGGGACGGGGTGCGACCGGCCCTGGTGTACGGACCGCCGCCGCCCCAGGGGGGCGCTCTCGGGATGGCCGACCTGGCGCGGGGTGCGGTGGGTGACGACTGGCTGACGGTCAACGTGTGGTCGCCCGATCCGGGGCCGGGCGCGGGGCTCGCGGTGATGGTGTGGATCCAGGGCGGCGCGTACACGGTCGGCATGTCCGGTCTGCCGGAGTACGACGGCGCGCGGCTGGCGCGGGACGGCGACGTCGTGGTGGTGACGTTCAACTACCGCGTGGGGTTCGAGGGTTTCGGGCTGATCGAGGGCGCGCCGGTCAACCGGGGGCTGCTGGATCAGATCGCGGCGCTGATGTGGGTACGGGACAACATCCGGGCGTTCGGCGGGGATCCGGATCGGGTCACCGTCTTCGGCCAGTCGGCGGGCGGCGGGTCGGTCGCGGCGTTGTCGGCCATGCCGCGCGCGGCCGGGCTGTTCGGCCGGGCCGTGGCCCAGAGCGTGCAGGGCACGTTCTTCACGCCGGAACTCGCCGCCGACGTCGCGGCGACGTGTGCCGCCGAGTTGGGGCTGCGGTCCACGGCGGCCGAACTGTCCGAGGTGGAGCCCGAGTTGTTGTCCGCGGCCGGGGACGCGGTGGCCGCCGGGATCACCCGCTGGGCCGGGCGGTGGGGGCGGGCCGCACACGGCGCGACCCCGTTCGCGCCGGTCGTCGACGGTGACACGCTGCCGGCCACGCCGTGGCGGGCCCTGGCCGACGGCGTCGGGCGGGACGTACCGCTCCTCGTCGGACACACGCGTGACGAACAGCGCCTGCTCACCGTGCTCGACGGGCTGCTCGGCGAGGTGACGGAGGAGCAGGCGGCGACCGCCCTGGACGTGTTCGGCCCGGAGCCCGACGCCGCGCGCCGGTACCGCGCCGGGTATCCGCAGGCGAGTCCGGAGGAGTTGTACGAACTGGTGCGCTCCGACCGGCTGTTCCGGATGCCCAGTCTGCACCTGGCCGAGGCGCGGATCGCCGGCGGCGGCCGGGCGCACGTGTACGAGCTGACCTGGTCCGCACCGGGCATGGGTGGTGTCCTCGGCGCCTGTCACGGCCTCGACGTCCCGCTGGTGTTCGGCAACCTGGATCGGGGCCAACCCGCCCTGCTGTTCGGCGACGGCCCGACCGAGGAGGCCCGGGCGCTGTCCGCCCACATGCGCGCCTCTTGGACGGCCTTCGCGCGGGACGGCGACCCCGGATGGCCCGCGTACGAGCCGACGTCGCGCGCGACCCGGGTCTTCGCCGACGTGCCGACGGTCGCCGCCTATCCGGAGGAGGCGTCCCGGCGGATCTGGGCGGGGGAGCCCATGTCGGCATCGACGGTGGTGGCGGGATAGCACGCGCGGGTCGTACCCCCGCTCGGGACGGGTGTCGTCCCGAGCGGGAGTGGGTGGGTGCGTCGCGACCCGGGAGTGGACGGGTGCGTGTTATGACGCGACGCCGTCGGAGCGGCGGTCCAGGGAGTCGCCCACGAGGTGGTAGACCGCGTTCTGGGCGGCGATGTGGCGCGCCACCTCGCCGGCTTCGCGCTTCCCGCCGTCCGCGCGGCCGGTCATCTCGTAGATGAAGTAGCGGTACAACGATTCGCCGGTCCAGCTGTAGGGCGCGTCGGGCTCGAAGTCCTCGACACCGGAGCCGACGGGGGGACCGACCTGCTTGTAGTGGTCGTCCTTGGACTCGGCGAGGGTGGCGGCGGCCACGGCGGTGGGCATCTGGAGCACGCCGACCGTGGTCTGCACGTTGTTGGCCTTGTCCACATAGAGCGCGACGACGCCGCGTTCGCAGCCGAGTCGTCCGATCCGCGCCGCCGTCGCGTCGTCGTCGGCCACGGCGGTGCAGTCGTCGACGGTCTTCACGCAGGCCCGGGTCAGCGTGCCGCCCGCGTACTTGTAGGGAAGTTGCGCGAGGCCGAAGACCTCGTCGCCGGTGACGGGCCTGGGGTCGCGGGACGCGAAGCGCAGGTCGTCGCGGGTGAGGGTGCCGCGCGCGGGCTTGTCGGTCGCGGTGACCGGTACGCAGGGCCGCACCGACGACGAGGAGGCGGGCGCCGTGGGCGTGGCGGCGCCGGTGTTCGTGGCGGGCGGCGTCGAACCGGGGGTCTGCGGACCGGCGCTCGCCGGCGGCGCGGCGGCGGCCTTCGTGTCGTCGCCTCCGCCACACGCGGTCGACGACGCCAGGAGGGCCACCGCACACACGGTCACGACAAGGACGCGCCACGGCCTGCGGCGGGTGCGGGAGGCGGCGCGTGGCGTGGCCGGAGCGTCGTGTTCGAACATCGGGGACTCGTTTCGAATTCCGGCCGAGGCGCGATACGACGTGGCACGGTACGGCACCGATGCGCTCCGGCGGTCCGGCGTCCGGCCTGGGGAACCTGCCGGATGTTGTCGTACCGGCTGACAATCGGTGAAATCCTGGCATCGGGTGGCGCGCCGGATCAACCATTCGCGGCCGATGCGGGGCTCTTTGCGCGAAATGGATATTCCGACACCGGGGACCGGATCGGCCGGGGATGTCGGCGCGATCCGGTCCCGCGTCGCGGCGGTGGGCACCGATCGTATGGATGCGTCATACGATCGGCCCGCCGCGGCACGTACTACTTGAGGGCGGTGAGCGCCTTGTCGTAGTCGGGCTCCTCGGCGATCTCGGCGACCAGTTCGGAGTGCACGACCACGTTGTTCTCGTCGAGTACGACGACGGCGCGGGTGGCGACGCCCGCCAGCGGGCCCTCGGTGAGCGCGACGCCGTAGTTCTCCAGGAACTCGCGACCCCGCATGGTGGACAGCGTCACCACGTTGTCCAGTCCCTCCGCACCGCAGAAACGGGCCTGGGCGAACGGCAGGTCGGCCGATATGCACAGGACGACGGCGTTCGCCAGGTCGGCGGCCGACGCATTGAACCGGCGCACCGACGCGGCGCAGGTGCCGGTGTCGATGCTCGGGAAGATGTTGAGCACCTTCCGCTTGCCGGCGTAGTTCTCCAGCGACACGTCGGACAGGTCCTTGGCCACCAGGGTGAAATCGGGCGCGCTGTCGCCGGGCTGCGGGAGGCGGCCGGTGACGGCGACCGGGTTGCCCTTGAAGTTGACCGTCTGTGACATGGGAACCTCCGAGTTGGTAGGGGATGCGGGCCGGTCGTGTCGGGCCGTGTTCCGACCGCGGGACGACCGCGACCGGCACGTGTCCCGGGTCCCGACACGGCCGCTCCCGGACCGAAGCGAACTCGGCGACCGACATCCGTGGAGCCGGACGCCCGACGGCCGGGAAGCGTGCGCCCCAGGCTATCGGGCGCCCGATCGGGGCCGAGGGGCGGCGCCGATCGGTTGGCGAAGTCGGCGCCCCCGCCGCGATTTCGGCCGGCGTTCGGGGGCGGCGCCGGCGGCCGTACGGGTGGAATCGCCGGGCGGTGCCGGTCGGCGCGCGGTCCGGTGCGCGGACGGGTGATCACCTTGGCCGAGCAAGGTCCCCTCGCTGTCCGGTCCCCTCATCTTCGGAAGAGACATATCGCCATGCGCCGTGCCTTCGGCTGCCGCCTCGCCACCGCCCTGTTCGCGCTCTCCGCCCTCGTCCCGCTCACCCTGGCCGGCCCCTTGGCGCAGGCCGCCCCACCGACGGTCGTCGTCGCCGGTGATCCGCGCGTGGACGCCTCGGACCCCGGCGACCATGCCTCGCACGGCCTGGACCCGGCGATCGTGGCCCGCCTCGACGAGGTGATCGCGCGGACCCGTCGGGAGACCGGCGTGCCCGGGGTGACGGTCGGTCTGTGGTTGCCCGGTCGGGGCAGTTACGTGCGATCGACGGGGGTGGCCGACACCGCCACCGGTGCGCCGATGACACCCGATCTCAACATGCGGATCGGCAGCGAGACCAAGACGTTCACCGTCACCGCCCTCCTGGAACTGGTCGACGAGGGGCGGCTCTGGTTGGACGACCCTATCTCCGTGTACATCGACGGGGTGCCCGACGGCGACCACATCACCATTCGCCAACTGGCGGAGATGCGCAGCGGCCTGTTCAGCTACACCGCCGACCCGGACTTCGTGCAGGCGCTGCTGAGCGACCCGACCCGTTCGTTCACCCCGCAGGAATTGTTGGCCTACGCCTTCCGGCACCCGAACGTCTTCGCGCCCGGCGGCGCGTTCCAGTACTCCAACACCAACACCGTGCTGCTGGGACTGGTCGTGGAGAAGCTGGGCCGGATGCCGCTGGCCGAGTTCATCCACCGGCGGGTCACCGGGCCGGCGCACCTGCGGCACACCCTGTTCCCGCGCGGCGCCGAGTTCCCGGCGCCGCACGCGCACGGGTACACCGACCAGACGCCGACCGGCGAGGTCGCCGACACGACAAACTGGAACCCGAGTTGGGGCTGGGCGGCCGGGGCGATGATCTCCGACCTGCACGACCTGCGCCGCTGGGCGAAGGTGGTGGCCACCGGGACGCTGCTGTCCCCGGCCGTGCAGGAGCAGCGGGAGAAGTTCGTGCCGGTGCCGGGTTTCGACGACGCCGGCTACGGGCTCGGCCTGTTCCGCGTCCGCGGCTGGGTCGGGCACAACGGCTCGCTGCCGGGCTACGAGAGCGTGACGATGTATCTGCCGGAGCAGGGCGCCACGATGGTCATCCTGCTCAACACCGACATCCTGCACGACGGCAACGAGCCCAGCACGCTGTTCGCCAAGGCGGTCACCTCCGTCGTCACCCCGGAGAACGTCTACGACCTCCCGGCCGAGGGCTGACTCCCGGCGCACGCGGCAGCGCGGCACACCGGCCCCGAGGGGCTCGTGCCGCGCTGCCGGCGCGTCTTCGGGTGGGGCGAATGGACGCGAAGGCCCGGACGGCCGGCGGGAGTTGCGGTGTCGGGCCGGCGCGACGGGTGTTCGCGGCGGGCCGCCGTGGCCCCGAACTCCCGCCCGGCGCATAGCGGTACGGGCCGCCGATCGAGGTCGGCGTCGTGGCCGGCGGGGTGGGCGGGTGGCCCGGGCGCGCGGCCGGCGCCGTGGACGCGGGTGGTCCGGTCAGCCGGCGGCGGTGAACAGGCCCCGGCCGGCCTTGCCCGCGCGGCCCGCCTTGACCAGGCCCTCGGCGGAGGTGCGGACGCTCTCCAGGCGGCTCTTCGTGGGCTCCTCACCCAGGGCTTCGGTGAGTCGGCGGACGTTCATCGGCTGCTCGCTCGCGCTCAGCAGCGCGGCGATCTCGTCGCGCAGGTGGGTGCGGACCCGACGTTCGGCGGCCGGCGCGGGGGCGGCTGCCTTCGGGGTACGGGCGGCCTTCCGGCGCGGGCCGGCCGGTGCCGGGGCGGCGGTCCTGGTGCGGGGCGCGGCCTTGCGGCGGCGCGGTGCGGGGGTGGTGTGCCTGGTCTCGGCCGCGGCCTTCGGCGCGGGTGCGGGGTCCGAAGCGGCGGCGGTCGGCGCGGACTTCGGCTCCCTGCGGGGCTGCGGTACGGGCGCGACGAGGGGGCGGATCAGCGTCAGGTGCGCGACCGCGTTGCGGCGGGCCTCGAGTTGTCGCTCCACCTCGGCCAATTCCGTCTCCAATTCCTCGCGGCGCTGAGCCAGTTCATCGGCCTCCCGTTCCAGTGCCACGCGCAGTTCCTCAACCGACGACGCCATCCGGCGACTCCTTCGCTCGACGTGCCCGGTGTGCGGGAACACCCGCACCCGGGATGCCGACATGATCGCGCGTCGGAGTGCGCCGTGTGTGGGAAAGCCCGGTTTCCCCTACGAATGATGCTTTCGTGCTGTGGGATCGGGGAGGCCGGACGTCGGTCGGCCGGGTCGGTCGGCGCTCTGTGGGCGTCGGGCCATGTCCGGGTCGGGGCCGAGTCGGGCACGCACGTGGGCCGGCGGGACGCGGGCGGGCTCGGTGAGCGTGTCGAGGAAAGCGGTGGTCGACGGATCCGGCCTGGGGCGGGTGTACGCGGCGAGGGCGCCACCGCCAACGGTGCGCCGGCCTTCCCGGTCCAGGCGCTCGCGGTGGAACTCGCCCCGCAGCGGGTCAACGCGCCGTCTCGCCCGGCATCGTCGACTCCGGCGCCCGGGTCGGCATGGGCGCCGACGAGGTGGCGTTCCTGCGTCACGTCGCCGAGCGCAACTCGGCCCGCCGGGTCGGTATGCCCGACTATGTGGTCCGGGCGGTCCTGTTCGCGCTCATCGGCCCGTACGTGACCGGCCCCGTCGTGCACGTCGACGGTGGGTGGGCGCCTCGCCCGACCCGCGGCGAGCCGCCGGCGGGCGGGCCGCGTCGGGCCGCGCCGCCCGGTGTGCCCCTCTGGCAGGATCGGGTCGGATGACGACCAACGGCCCGTGGAGCACCCACGCCCTCGACTTCCGACCCGACACGGTGGTCAAGACCTTTCGCGCCGGAGCGCACGACAACCACCGGCGGGAATGGGCCGCGCTGACCCTGCTGCACCGCTTCGCGCCCGACCTCGCGCCGCGACCGCTGAGCCGGGATTCCCGACCGTCGTGTCCGGTCGTGGTGATGTCCCGACTGCCGGGGGTCGCGCTGCGCGGTACGAGCGTCCGGGGCGAGCGCGTCGACGCACTGGCCGCGACGCTGAACACGCTGTACGCGGCCGTCCCGGACGAGGCCGTCCGCGAACTCCCGGTGCGGTCGGGGCGGCAGGACATGATGATCGCCCGGATCGACGAGTGGGCGGGGTGGAGGCTCGACACCACACCCCCGGTCGCCCGGGCCCTCGCGGCGGGCGTGGACTGGCTGAACCGTGGTGGCGGTCGGCGGGCTCTCGGTCGCGGGCCGGTGCCCGCCGTCTTCGGACCCGGGGACGGAAATCTCGCCAACTACCTGGAGGATTACGAGGGTTGCCCGGACGGTGGAGCGCGCGGGACACGTGCGCGGATCCGGATCGTGGACTTCGAGGAGTCAGGGCGCAGCGATCGGGCCTTCGAACTCGCGGAGATCACCGAACACGTTTCGAGCTGGGTGGACACGTCCCTGGACGTGTGTCGACTGCTCGATCGGGTCGACCTCGCCCCCGCGGAGGCCGCGCGCGTGCCGGACTGCCGACGCCTGCTCGCCCTCGTCTGGCTGTTCCTGCTGTCGATGGAGGATCCGGACAACCCCAGGAACCCGCCGGGGACCGCCGAGCGCCAGGCGGCTCGCCTCGGCGAACTCCTCGGGTGAGCACGGGCGTCGCGGTGTCGTCGACGTCCGTTACGCGGGGGGCGGCGTCGTTCGGGCGATGCGGGCGGCCGAGTTCGGGTCCAGGGCGGCGCCGCGTTCGTATGCCTCGGCGAACGCGCGCGGCCCGAGCGTGGTCGTCGCCGCGGCGGTGATCCGGTCGACGTCGGTACGCTCGCCGGGCGGCAGCGGGGCGTCCACGCTGCGGCGGGCCGCGTCGGCCGCGCCCAGGAGCAGGGCCGCGAGCGCGGCACGGTCCGGGTCCCCGGACAGCGCCGCCGCGCCCGCGAGGCCCTCCAGGGACAGCGCCATGGCCCGGGGCTCGCCCAGGACGTGGGCGAGTTCCAGGCCGATCAGGTGGTGTGCGGAGGCCGCGTCCGCGTCGCCGCGCAGTTCGGCGACGAATCCGAGTTCGGACCGGCGCAGATGGGTGCCCGCCCGCGAGGACACGTCGGCGTACCGGTCGAGCATGCGCAAAAGATGTGCCTCGGCGGCGTCGAGGTCGCCCGACCGTCGGGCCCCCAGGGCGAGTCCCATCCGCGCGTGCACCTCGCCGAATACGTAACCCTGTTCGACGGCGGAGTCCAGCGCCTGCCGATGCAGGTCGTGCGCCCGGTCGGGGTCGCCGGCGAGCAGTGCCAGTCGGCCGAGCCCGGACAGGCGCGCGGAGATCTCCGTCGGGAGGTGCAACTCCCGGGCAATGCGCAGTCCTTCGGTGTGCCGGCGGACCGCCTCCGGGTAGTCGCCGCGGATCTCGGCGATCGTGGCCAGTGGCGCCACGGTCTGCAACTCGCCCCAGGTGTCCTTGAGTTCACGAAACAGCTCGGCGCTGCGCAGGCCGTCGTGCGCGACGTCGGCCAGGTTGCCGCCGACCAGGTCGAGCAGGGCGCGCAGTCCGAGGCCGGCGGCCTCGGACCAGCGGTCCTCGTCCCGCGCGGCCAGGACCAGCGCGTGCGAGTTGGCGCGGGCGCTCGCGACGGGATCGCCGCCGTTGAACAGGGCGTAGGCGTACAGCCAGGCGAGACGGGCGCGCCGCGACGTATCCTCGATCGCCGCGTCGGGAAACGCGGTCGGCACGGATCGATCGCCGGTGAGCAAGGCGAACGCGTCGTGCAGGATGCCGATTTCGGCGGCGGCAGCGGCGGCGCCGGCGGTACGGGCCGTCGGGGTGATCGCGCGGACCGCCACGAGGGCCCGGCGGCCTTCGACCAGTCGGCCGCGCAGCAGCCACCACCAGGCGAGCGCGCGGACCAGGCGGACCGCCGCGTGCGATCCCTCCGGGCGGCCCGCGCCGGCCTGTCGGATCGCCTCGTCCAGGGCGGCCCGCAGATTGCCCGCCTCGGCGTCGAACCGGTCGAGCCACGCCCGTTGTTCGGCGCCGCGCAGGTGTGGTTCGGCCTGTTCGGCCAGGTCCAGGTAGTGCCGCAGATGGCGATCCCGGACGTCGGCGAGGTCCGCCATCTCGTCCAGGCGCTCCAGGGCGTACGCGGTCACGGATTCGAGCAGGCGGTAGCGGGGGCCCGGCGGTCCCGGCACCACCACGACCAGGGAGCGGTCGACCAGGCGGCCGACCAGGTCGAGTACCTCGTCCCGGGTGACCCCGTCGCCGGCGCACACCGCCTCGGCGGCGTCCAGGGTGCAGCCGTCGGTGTGGATCGCGAGGCGGCGCAGCACGATGCGTTCCGGTGCGCCGAGCAGTTCCCAGCTCCAGTCGATCACCGCCCGCAGGGTGCGCTGGCGGGCGGGCGCGCCGCGCTGTCCGGAGGTCAGGACCCGGAAACGATCGCCGAGGCGGGCCGCCAACTCCGGTACGCCCAGGGCACGTACGCGCGCCGCGGCCAGTTCGAGGGCGAGCGGGATGCCGTCCAGGCGCCGGCAGATCTCGGCGACGGACGCGCGCAGTTCGGGAGTGGCCGCGTCGAGCGAGAAGCCCGGGGCCGCCGCGGCGGCGCGAGCCGCGAACAGGTCCACGGCGTCCTCGGGGCGAAGCGGTTCGACCAGGAACAACGTTTCGCCGGTCAGGCCCAACGGCTCCTGGCTGGTGGCCAGTACGCGCAGTCCCGGCACCCGGTGCAGCAACACCTCGGTGAGCCGGGCCGCCGGCGCCACGACGTGCTCACAGTTGTCCAGGACGAGCAGCGGGCGCCGATCGCGCAGGGCCGCGGCGAGCCGGTCGGCGGGATCCTCGGGCGCGCCGAGGCCGGGCAGGCCGGCGGGGGTGTCGTCGCGGATGCCGAGCGCGGCGGCGACGACCTGGACCAGATCGGCCATCTCGCCGTGCTGCCCGGCGAGTTCGACCAGCCACACCTCGTCGGCGAGGTCTGCGGGCACCCGTCCGGCGACCTCCACCGCGAGCCGGGTCTTGCCCACTCCGCCGGGCCCGGTCAACGTCACCAGCCGCGCGCCCCCGATCAGCCGACCGACCTCACCCACATCGGCATCGCGTCCGACGAGGGCGGTGAGCGGGGCGGGAAGATTGGACCGAACCCGGCCGGCACCATCCACCTCCGCCGCCATCCCGACGACCGGCACCGAACCAGCCCCCGACACACCCCCCAGCCGGGCCGAGAACCCGCCGAAGCCACCCGATACCTCGTCACGCCCCAACGAGCCACCGGCCCCCAACGAGCCACCGGCCCCCGGCGAGCCACCGGCCCCCGACGAGGCACCGGCCTCCGGCGAGGCGCTGGTCCCCGACGAGCCACCGGCCTCCGGCGAGGCGTTGGTCCCCGACTGGGCACCCGCCTCCGGTGAGGCACCGGCCTTCAGCGAGGCGCCGGCTCTCGACGGGGCGCCGGTCCTCGACAGGGCGCCGGCCTCCGGCGAGGCGCTGGTCCCCGACTGGGCACCCGCCTCCGGGGAGGCACTGGCCTCCGGCGAGGCGCTGGTCCCCGACTGGGCACCCGCCTCCGGTGAAGCACCGGCCTTCAGCGAGGCGCCAGCCCTCGACGAGGCGCCGATCCTCGACAGAGCACCGGCCTCCGGCCAGGCGCCGGTCCCCGACAGGACCCCGGACCCCGGCGAGGCACCGGTCCTCGGCGAGGAACCGGTCCTCGGCGAGGAACCGGTCCCCGACGAGGCACCGGCCTCCGGCGAGGCGCCGGTCCCCGACAGGACCCCGGACCCCGGCGAGGCACCGGTCCTCGGCGAGGAACCGGTCCCCGACAGGAAACCGGCCTCCGGCGAGGCGTTGGTCCCCGACTGGGCACCCGCCTCCGGTGAGGCACCGGCCTCCAGCAAGGCGCCGGTCCTCGACGAGGCGTCGGTCCTCGACAGGGCACCGGTTTCCGGCGAGGCGCCGGTCCCCGGCCGGGCAACCGTCTCCGGCGAAGCATCCGCCTCCGGCGGGGCGCCCGCCTCCCATGAGGCGCCGGTTCCCGACAGGAGTTCGGCACCCGGTGAGGCATTGCCCCGTGGTGGTGTCAGTGTTGTGTCCTGGCGGAGGATCGCCTCGTACAGGGCGGTCAGTTCCCGCGACGGGTCCACGCCCAGTTCGTCCGCCAGGAGCCTGCGGAGGTCCGCGTACGATGCCAGCGCCTCGCTCTGCCGGCCCGCCAGATACAGAGCCCGCACCTGCACCGCGCGCAGCCGCTCGCGCAGCGGATGGCGGGCCACCAGATCGGTCAACTCACCGAGCAGCAGCGTGTGTTCGCCCGACTCCAAGCGCGCCTCGGCCTGCTCCTCGACAACCGCCAGGCGCTGTTCGGCCAACCGCCGTGCCGCCGCCCGGGCGAACTCCGCGTCGGCGAAATCGGCGTACGCCGACCCCCGCCACAATCCCAGCGCCCGAGTGAGCAGCGCGGCGCGCGCGGTCGGATCGCCGGCCAGGCGCGCCTCGGCCACCAGGGATCGGAAACGGTCCGCGTCCACCTCGTCCGCCTCGGCGTCGACGGCCAGTCGGTAGCCCGGGGGCTGGTACACCACCCGCTCCCGCCCAAGTACCCGCCGCAACTGGGAGACCTTGGCCTGAAGGGCGTTGGCGGGGTTGCCAGGCGGCTCGTCACCCCACAGGTCGTCGACGAGCCGATCGGTGGAGACGGGCCGCCCCTCGTGGACCAGCAGGTCGGCCAGCAGTGCCCGAACCTTCGCCTCGGGGACCCGGACCGGCGCCCCTTCGTCGTTCCACACCATCAGCGGACCCAACACCCCGTATCGCATGCGGTTCACCGTACATACCGGGCATCAGCGAACCCTCAGCGGACCCTCAGCGCCTCCGAAGCAGCCCCGAAGCGCCTCCGGGCAGAGTCGTTCCCGTCGACGAGGAGCACCCCGGCCGGCATCACCGAACAGCGCGAACGCCGCGAACACGACCCGAGGGAGCAGGACATGACCAGGTACGGCGGGACAAGGGCCGTCGTCGTCGGCGGCACCGCGGGCATCGGTCTGGCCATCGCCAAACGGCTCGTGGAGGGCGGCGGCACCGTCCTGCTGAGCGGCCGCACCCCCACGCACCCGGCCGCCACGGTCGCCGAGGTCGGCTCCGGGGCGCACATCGTCCACGCGGACCCGACCGACCCGGCGACGATTCCCGCGCTCGCCGCCGCCGTCGAGGAGCGCCTCGGCCGAATCGACCTCCTGTTCGTCGACGCCGACGTCGGCCTCTTCGCCCCGATCACGCCGGTCACCGAGGAGCAGTCCGACCGGCAGTTCGCGGTGAACACCAAGGGCGCCTACTTCACCGTGCGGGCGCTGCTCCCTCTGCTGAACGACGGCGGCTCGATCGTGTTCACCACGTCGTCGACGAGCGCCGCCGGCACCCCCGGGACGGGCGTGTACGCCATGACGAAGGCGGCCCCGCCCCGCCGCGCCGACCGCCACGGCTCGCCCGACGAGGTGGCCCGTGTCGCGCTGTTCCTGGCCACCGACGCCACCGTCACCACCGACGCCACCGACGCCACCGTCACCACCGGCAGCGACGGCCGCACCGCACTCCTCGGGGCCGGCGCGCACCGGCCCCGGCCCGAAGACCTCGAACCCTCGACCCACCCGGTGGAAGACCTCCACCACGGAAGGACGAAGACGATCATGAACGCCACCGTGCACACCGACGCGACCACGAGCCCCCTCTTCCGGCCCACCCGGCTCGGCGGCCTCGACCTGCCCAACCGCCTCGTGATGGCGCCGATGACCCGCAACCGCGCCGACGCCGAAGGTGTCCCGCGCTCGATCATGGCCACGTACTACGCACAACGCGCGAGTGCCGGGCTGATCATCGCCGAGGCGGCCACGCCGAACGCCGTGGGGCTGACCTACCCCCACATCCCCGCGATCTTCAACCGGGACCACGTGGCCGGGTGGCGGCGCGTCACCGACGCGGTGCGCGCCGAGGGCGGGCGGATGTTCCTCCAACTCCAGCACGGCGGCCGGGTCGGCCACCCCGACAACAGCGGCTTCACTCCGCTCGCCCCCTCCGCGATCGCGCTTCCGGAGCCGATCCATACCCCGGACGGACTCCGAGAGGCGGTCGTCCCGAGAGCCATGACGCTCGATGACATCCGGTCCACCGTCGCCGACTTCGCCGCCGCGGCGCGCAACGCGATCGACGCGGGCTTCGCCGGGGTCGAGGTGCACTCCGCCAACGGCTACCTCCTGCACCAGTTCCTGGGGCAGAACACCAACCACCGCACCGATGCCTACGGCGGCTCCGTCGCGCATCGCATCCGATTCACCCTGGAGGTGGTCCGGGCCGTCGTGGACACGATCGGCGCGGAGCGGGTCGGTGTACGCATCTCGCCCGGAGTTCCCGCCAACGGCATGGCCGAGGGCGACACCGAGGCCATCTACCCGCCCCTGGTCGCCGCCCTCGCCGAGCTCGAACCCGCCTACCTGCACGTGGTGTTGGCCGATCCGGACCAGCCCGTCTTCCGGGAGATCCGCCGGCGCTGGACGGGCACCCTGATCGCCAACCCCGACCTGGGCTGGGGACGACCGCTGCCCGCCGACGGCGGCCGGCACGCGGGCGAGCGGCTGTTGGCGGCCGGCGCCGACCTGATCTCCCTCGGCCGGGCCTTCCTGGCCAACCCCGACCTGGTCCACCGCCTCCGCATCGGCGCCCCGCTCAACCCGATCCGCGACGCGTACCTGATGTACACGGGCGGGGAGGAGGGCTACATCGACTACCCCACCCTGGCAGCCGATCGCGACCGGGTACTCGCGTCGACCACCCACTGAACCCACCCCCACGCCGTCCCGGCCCCGGCCCCGACCTCGCCCGAGACCGAGGGCCGAGGCCGGGGCCGACGGCGTGTCCAGACTCGGCGCGTAGGGGACTGCGCGCCGAACAGCCGCTGCGCAAAGTTTTGTTACCCGACGGCAGCGCGCTGTGGCTGGTCAGCCGGGACCAGGACGCGCGCCGTGTCCTGGGCGCCCAACTCGCCCGTACGCAACCGGGCATCGCCGGCCCCGCGCCGCTGCGCCGGTTTCCCACCCTGAGCTGTGCCGTGCCGCCGGAGCGGCTGCGTCTGCGGGCCTCGTCGGCGGTGTACGGGGTCGCCGAGTTGCCGGTCACCTGGTGAGCGGCCGGCGGGCGGCCGCGGCCGGGCGACGGCGGGACAGCGCCACGCAGTGCCGGGCCAGTGCGACGGCCGCCAGGAGCGCCACGAGTACGCACACCCCCCGCCACCCGGCCCGGCCGTACACCCGGACGCCGAGCCAGGAACCGGCACTGCCGGCGAGATAGGCGCACGTCATGTAGGCCGTGTTGAGTCGGCCGCGGGCGTCGGGGCGCAGCGCGAACACCCGGGCCTGGTTGGCGACCATCCCGCACTGCATCGCGACGTCGAGCAGCAGCGTGCCGACGACCAGGGCGGTCAGCCCCCAGACGCCGCCCCGGGCGCCCGGGGCCAGGACGGCGGCCGAGACGAGCACGCCGAGCAGGCAGATCAGGTTGACCGGATCGGACCCGCGCCTGTCCACCAGGCGTCCGGCGAGCGGGGTGCAGACCATGGTCGCCGCGCCGACCAGGGCGAGCAGCCCCACCGCCTGGGCGCCCAGGTGGTAGGCGGGGCCGGTGAGCAGGAGGGTCAGGCAGGTCCACACGGCGGAGAAGCCGGCGAAGATCGTCGCCTGGTACAGGCAGGAGCGGCGCAGTTCCGGCTCGGCCCGAAGCAGCCGCAGCGGCTCGGCGAGCAGGCCGGGGTACGCCTGGCGCGAGGCGGGTTCGGTCTCGGGCAGGGCCCGGGCGAGCGCGCCGGCGAGCAGCGCGACCACGACCGCCGCCACCAGGTACGGGGCGCGCCAGCCCAGCCCCTCGCCGAGCGTGCCGCTGAACGTGCGGGCGAGCAGCATGCCGCCGATCGAGCCGCTGAGCAGGGTGCCCATCATCGTGGCGCGATGTTCGGCGGCGACCAGTCCGGCCGCCAGCGGGCCGACGACCTGCGCGGCCACGGTGGTGGCGCCGATCACGACTCCGGCGGCGACGAGCACGCTCAGACCGGGCGCGCAGCCCGCGAGCAGCAGCCCGGCGGCGGTGACGGAGAGCAGGGTGACCAGGAGCGCGCGGTTCGGGAGGCGGTCGCCGAGCGGTACGAGCAGGAAGATCCCGAGGGTGTAACCGATCTGGGTCGCGGTCACCACCAGGGCGGTGGTGTCGGGCGACTCGTGCAGGCCGGCGGCGATCAGCGGGACGATCGCTTGCGGGAAGTAGATGTTGCCCACGCCGACGGCGCAGGTCAGCGCCAGAATCAGGACCAGTCGGCGCGGCATTCCCGGCCCGTCGGGCCGTGCGAAAGGAGCGGGATCCGGCGGGTGGGGGACCTCGTTCCGGGGCCCGGGCGAGGTGTCGTTGCCCGTGTCTGTCATGCCCGGTAGTCCACGGCATCGCCACGCCGGCGCCAATGGATGTAGCGTGGAGCTTAATGATCAGCTACGAACTCGGCGTCGAGGATCTGGCCGACACGCGGTTCGCCCTCTCGCCGCTGCACGAAACCGTGTGCAGCCTGCGGGTGTTGCGCGAGCCGGGATTGTCCGCGTGGTTGTTGCCGTGGCGCAGGTCGGTGGTCGACCGACTGGCCGGGCTCGACACGGACCTGCTGCTGTCCCTCGTCGCGGTCCGGCGCACCCTCCCCGACTACCTGACCCCGCGACCCGGCGGCTTCGCGCCGAGCTTCGCCGAGGAACTGGCCGCCGTCCGGCGCACGTCCCCGGACGTGGTCCGCCGCGACCTGATCGACACACATGCCCCGGACCCGGTCCCCGCCCCGCTGCGCGAGGTCGCCGGGGACGACGAAGCGGTGGCCGCGCTGCGCGATCGGATCTGCGAACTGCTGCGGCACTACTGGGAGATCGCCATCCGCCCGACGTGGCCGCGGATCCGGCTCCTGCTCGAAGCCGACATGACCTACCGCGCCCGGCAACTGGCCCTCGGCGGCGCGCGGTCGTTGTTCGCCGACATGCACCCGAACCTGCGCTGGGACAACGGCGTGTTGTACATCGACCGGATGATCGGCCGGCACCACGTGGCGGCGGCCGGTCGGGGACTGCTCCTCGTACCTTCGGTGTTCGCGCACAAACCCGCGCCGCCGCTCAGTGCGGAGGAACCGCCGATGCTGGTGTATCCCAGTCGCGGCGTGGCCGGCCTGTGGATCCGGGAACCCGTCCCCGACGCCGGCGCCCTGGCCTGCCTCGTCGGCGCCGCGAAGGCCGAACTGCTCGTCCTCCTCGCGGAGCCGATGGCCGGTGTCGAGATCGCCGACCGGCTCGACGTCACGCCGAGCGCGGTCTCCCAACACCTGCGCGTCCTGCACGCCACGGGCCTGGTGACCCGAAGCCGGGCCGGCCGCCGGGTGCTCTACCACCGAAGCACGCTGGGCGACCGGCTGACCGACGGCCGGCCGGCGGACTGACCGGGACGGCCGGGTTCGGCCGCCGCGTGTTCGGTTACAGCGTGTTCAACCGCCGGGCGTGCGGCCGCCAAGTGTGCCGAAGCCGGCCTCGATGGCGGCGAGTCCGGCGCGGACATGGGGGAGTCCGGTGGGGGCGGGATCCGCGAGGGCGGCCTCCTGTTCGGCGATCGTGCCGCCGTACAGCATGCTGGTGGCGGCCTTGAACCGCAGCGCGCCGGGGTCGTCGCCGAGGAGGTGACCCGCCAACACCGCGATGCCGCACTCGTCCAGCAGTCGGCGCTGCAGGGACGCCGAGTCGGTGACGCCGAGCGCGCCGAGCGGGCCGCGCAGCGGCTCGAAGTCCGGGTAGACGTAGAACGCGCCCGTCGGCGGCCGGCACTCGGCGCCCGCCGCGACCGCGAGCGCGTACACCGCCCGGGCCACCGCCCCGTGCAGCCGGGCACTCGCGGCCAGGCGCTCGCGGATCTCCGGAGGTTCCTCGAACACGTACCGCGCGACCTCCTGCATCGGTCGGGCCAGGGTCGACCACAACTCGCTGGCCACCGCGACCACTTCGGCCCGGATCCCGGCACCTCGGGCGCCCGCCGGGAAACGTGCCGCGCCGATCCGCCATCCGCCCAGGGCCAGACTCTTCGACAACCCCGTGGTCACCACGGTGCGTTCCGGGACCACCTCCGCCGGACTGAGCAGTTCGGTGGCCTTCGGGTCGTGCACGACGTCGCGGTAGATCTCGTCCGAGACGACCAACAGGTCCTCCGCCTCGGCGATCGTGCAGAGCCGGCGCACCAGGTCCGGCGGTGCGAGTGTTCCGGTCGGGTTGTCCGGCAGGGTGAACACCACGATGCGCGGGTCGAGCCCGTCGGCCCGCGCGGCGCGGATGCGCGCCCGCAAAGCGTCCGGATCGGGAACTCCCCCGAAGTCGCGAGGAATCGGCACCCCGATCGGCGTCTTGCCGGCCAACCGCGCCTGGGGCGCGTAGGAGTTCCAACACGGCCGGGGCAACACCACGTCGCCCGGGACGACATGCTGGAGCGCCATCAACAGCGGTTTGCTTCCCGGCGCGAGTACGACCTGTTCCGGATCGGTGGGCAACCGGCGCCGGGCGAAGTATCCGGCCACCGCGGCGCGGACCGCGAGGTCACCGGCCACCGGGCCGTACGCGTTGGTCGGCGCCCCGGCCCGCAACCGGTCGAGGAGCGGGGCGAAGACGGGCAGCCGGGACTCACCGAACCCGAGGTGCACGATCGACACCCCCTCTGCCCGGCGTCGATCCACGACCTCGTTCAGCGCCAGGTTGGGCGACGTGGACCAGGTGGTCATCGCCCCCTCGCCTCCGCCGGTCGAAGGTCGTACCCGCTCCGCCGCCGCGCCCGGCCGGCGGGCCCGCGCGGGGCGCCGGGGGTGCTCGTGCCGTCGCGGCCGGATGTGCCCACCGCCGCCGCGATGTCGGCGGGGGTGTCCGGGGCGAGCACGAGATCGTCGAGCCAGGTGGCGCCGGCGTCGTAGCGTGCCCGGAACGGGCGGGCGACCAGCGCCGGTTCCCGAGCCTGGAGCATCCGCAACCGGAAGTACCGGCCGCTCCCGTCCTCCTCGACTCCATCGACGAGCACCTTGCCCGGCGTCGCCGACATCACCGGCCCGCGGACCGTGCGGGCCAGACCGGGCAGCGTGCGATAGGCGCCGCGGAAGATCTCCGCGGCTCGGGCCAGCGGTACCGCGAAGTAGTCGTGCGGGCCGGTGTCGCGCTCGACGAACATGTAGTACGGGACCGCCCCGCACGCCAGTTCGGCCCGCCACAACCGAGCCCACACCGCCGCGTCGTCGTTGACGTGCGCGATCAGCGGGGCCTGGCAGTACACGAGTGCGCCGGTACCGCGAATGCGGGCGAGGGCCCGGCGGGCGAGCTCGGACTCCAACTCGCGGGGATGGCTGAAGTGCGCCATCACGGCGATGTTGCGCCCGGAGGCGACCACCTCTTCGAACAGGCGCAGCAGGTCGTCGGCGTCGTGGTCGGAGACGAACCGATGCGGCCAATAGGCGGGCGACTTGGTACCGATGCGGATGGTGCGCACCGTCTCGACGCCCAGGATCGGCTCCAGGTGCGCGCGCAGCCGTTCGGTGGACATCACCAACGGATCGCCCCCGGTGACCAGGACGTCCTCGACCTCGGGATGCACCGCCAGGTAGGCCAGGAGCCCGTCCGGAGTCGGCGCCGCGAAGCGGAGGTCGGGGTCGCCGACGAACTGCGCCCAGCGGAAGCAGTACGTGCAGTAGGCGTGGCAGGTCTGGCCCTGCCCGGGGAAGTGGAGCACCGTCTGGCGGTACTTGTGTTGCAGCCCCCGTACCTCGGCCTCCCCCATGTGCGGCACGTTGAGTTGCCGCTGCCCCGACGGATGCGGATTGAGGCCGTCGCGGATGTGCCGTACCAGGGACTGCAGTTCGGCCTTGGCGCCCGGCGCGCGGGCCAGTTCGGCCAGTCGGCGTTCGTCGGCCGGGTCGAGCATGCCGCGTTGCGGGAAGACGAGCCGGAAGATCGGATCGTCGGGGATGTCGTTCCAGTCGACGAGGTTGGACAGGACGTACTCGTTGACCCGGAACGGCAGCACGCACGCGACCGCGCGGACGGTCTCGCGGATGTCGTCGGACAGGCCGTAACGGTCCGCGATCTCGTCCAGATGATGCGGTCCCAGGGCCCGGAAACGTTCGCCGGCGGGCATGGTGGCGGGCATCGACGACATGGGGGACTCCCGGAGGTGTCAGGGTTCGTGGATTCATGACTCGACGGAGGAGAAGGAGCGGCGCCGCGTGCCGGCGCGCGGGCTGCCGATGGCGCGCACGCCGGGGCTACCCGCCCTGTTGTTCGGTGGCGTCCGCGAGGTAGCGGACCACGTCGGTGAAACGGTGCCGGCGCTCGAAGACCAGGCGTTGGCGTCGTGCCCCGCAACCGTCGCGGCGCAGACGGGCGAGGGTGCGGGTGACGTGGGAAAGGTCGCCCGCCGCGTCCAGGTGGTCGCGTACC
Organism: Embleya scabrispora; assembly: GCF_002024165.1. Taxonomy (NCBI): domain Bacteria; kingdom Bacillati; phylum Actinomycetota; class Actinomycetes; order Kitasatosporales; family Streptomycetaceae; genus Embleya; species Embleya scabrispora. Next base: position 878,653 of record NZ_MWQN01000004.1, on the reverse strand, counting down.
CGCTCGATCAGCGCGTCGACCATCGTGTTCGCCGGGACCGGTTCACCGCTCGCGGGGTGTACGGCCATGCCTTCGAGGCCGTCCCTCGCGGCGCGCCAGCGGGCCGCGACCAGGACCTCCGTCGGGATGTCGGGGGCGGGTTCGCCCGCGCGGATCGCAATCAGCGCGTCGGCGACCAACGCGCGCACCAGGACGGCGAGCAGCACGGCCTCGTCGACCGTGGTCGCCACGTCCGGCGCCCGGACCTCCACCGTCGGCCAGGACGCCGACGGGCGGGCGTCCCAATAGATCATCTTGGAATCCTTGATGGCGCCGGTGGTGATCAGGCCGGCGACGGTGTGCTCATAGGCGCTCACGGAGGTCAGTCGGGGCGGAATGCCGGAGCAGGGCCACATGGTGGTGACGACGTTGCGCCAACTGGCGTGCCCGGTGTCGTGTTCGTCGCGGAACGGCGAGTTGGCGCCGAGCGCGATCAGGGTGGGCAGCCAGGGGCGGAGCCGGCAGGTCACCTGTACGGCGGTCTCCGGGTCGAGGGTGCCGACGTGGACGTGGCAGCCGCAATTGACGAACGTGTCGGTCAGGGCGCCGTATCGAGCCGACTGGTCGTGCCGTCTGGGGGCGTCGACGAGCAGCGGCTCCGGGCCGGGTGCGATCACGGGCGTGGCGCCGGCCACGAGACGACACCCGTACACGGCGGCCGCCTCCGTGCAGTCGCGCCGTGATCGCAGGAGATGGGCGCGCAGTTCGTGTCCGGTGTGCGCGACGGGACTGGCCGATTCCACCTGGTAGCGGGTGGCTTCGAGGCGCGTGGCGTCCGTGTCGGCGACCTTGGCCAGGACGAGTTCGGCGCGCGGGGCGGGGGTGCCGGTGCGGGCGTCGACGAGCAGGAACTCCTCCTCGACGCCCATCGTCAGGGTCGGCGTCACGACGGTGGAGGGTGCTTTGCGGCCGGCGGTCCCGGTCGCGGACCGGCTGGGGGACTCGGGCTGCCGGCGTGTGAAGCAGGAACCTGCCATCGGAAGTCCTTCGGCCACCCGGGCGCGCCCGGCGACGAACCGGCGCGAGCGGGTGGGCTGTTTCGGACCCGGGCCGAACGGGAGACGGCCGGCCGGGTCTTGAGTGCCGCTGTGGTCTCGCGCGACCGGAATCGGGCGGTGACCGGTGCGCCGCTCGGCGGCCACACCCGACGGGCACCCGAATGCCGGTCCGATTTCCAGCTTCGCGGTTGGTCCGGAGCATCGCCAGTCGACACCGAAGCCGCCGGAGAGATGCGGGCCGGCGGTGGCCGGGGGAGGGGCGCGGGAAGGGGCGTGGGCGCGTGCCTTGCCCGTTGTCCCGAAACGAGGATGGCGGATCGGTTACCGTACGGGTTTCCGTGATTACGCGACGCCGATGGCGCCGAGGGCGTATTCGACCGCCCTGTCGAGTTCGTCCGCGGTCACCGGGCGGGCGACGAAGCCGTCGCGGTCGTCGAGTTCGTCGACGCGCTGGTCGGCCACGTCGAGGGCGAGATGTTCGGCGAACTCCGCGACCGCCCCGGCGTCGCCGTCGAAGTCGCCGACCCGGTCGGTGGGCGCGTCGAAGAGTACGCCGATCCACAGATCCGGATCGCGCATCACCAGCACCTCGCCCAGGTGTACCCCGCACCCGGGCGGACCGTCCTCGTCGCCGACGGCCGGCGAGCGGCCCAGCATCGGCACGCCGCGCTCGTCGGTCGGGCCGCCGCACGGGTGCGCCGACGCGGCGCCCAGCGGACAGCGCCGGCCGTGCTCCCGATCCTCGATGTGTGTGCCGCGTGCCATCACCGCTCCTGTCCACGACTGCCGCCGATGCCGATGCCGGTCGCGACCGATGCCGCGCGCATGCGTCCGCGCGCCCACCGCCTCGCCACGCCGCCGAGTCCAACACGGGGGACGACCGACTCGGAGGCAAGCGCGCCGTGCCGGACCACGGCATGCCACGAATGCCGTAATCCGCCCGCCGCGCGCCCCGCCCGCACCACCGTGATCGAACGTCACGCAGCGTGCTGCCGATAGCGGCGTCGCAGTGCGTGGGGCCTGGACTCGTCGGCCGGCCGGTGCTACAAGGTGCCCGGGGCGGGGTGGGCGGCCGTGTCGAAGGTGGCGCGGTAGGTGCTGGGAGGTACGCCGAGGCGGCGTTTGAAGAGAGTGCGCAGGTTGGCGGGGGTGCCGAGGCCGGATCGGCGGGCCACGGCGGCGATGGACAGGTCGGAGCCTTCGAGGAGTTCGCGGGCCCGGTCCACGCGGGCGTCGGACAACCACTGCATGGGCGCCAGTCCGGTCTCCTCGTGGAAGCGGCGGATGAGGGTGCGCCGGGACAGCCGGGCGCGTTGGGCCAGCAGGTCGACGGTCAGCGGTTCGTCCAGGTGCCGCAGCGCCCAGGCGCGCAACCCGTCGAGCCCGCCACCGCGTTCGGGCGGCGTGGGGTGGGCGATGTACTGCGCCTGGCCGCCCGCGCGATGCGGCGCGGCGACGAGGGCGCGGGCCCGCTGGTTGGCGATCGCGGCGCCGAGATCGGCGCGGATGATGTGCAGGCACAGGTCGATGCCTGCGGCCACGCCCGCCGAGGTCAGTACGTCGCCCTCGTCGACGTAGAGCACCTGCGGCTCGATGCGCACCGACGGGTACCGGTGGGCCAGTTCGGCGGCGCGTTGCCAGTGGGTGGTGGCGCGACGGCCGTCCAGCAGCCCCGCGCCGGCAAGGACGAACGCGCCGGTGCAGATCGACACCATGCGGGCGCCTCGGGCGGCGGCCTCGGCGAGGGCGGTGCGCAGCGGCGGCGACGGGGGGTCGGGCGGGACCAGGCCGGGCACGACGATCGTGTCGGCGTCGGCGAGGGCGTCCAGACCGCGGTCGACGAGCAGCGACGGGCCGCCGTGGATCGGGACGGGGCCGGGGTGCTCGGTGCAGACGGTGACCCGGTACGGGCTCCCCTCCCAGTCGCCGAAGGCCTGGATCGGGATGCCGAAGTCGAGGGCCAGGACGCCGGGTTGGGCCAGGACGACGACATGGTGGGGCAAGCGTGGCACCGAGGCGTCGGTCCCGGTGCGGGCTGTGGGGGCCATGGCACGATGCTATCGACCAATGGCATTCGTGCCACTGCTCTCGATGTCGACCCGCCGACTACGGTCGGGGCATGGACACAGTCGCCGCCGTTCCCACCACCCCCTGGCCCGTCGGACGATCGAGCACGTGCGGGCCCGCACGTCGCGGCCGACCGCGGAGCACAGCTTCCGCAGCTATCGATTCGCCGTGTTGCAAGCCGCGTACGACGGGCTGCGGCCCGGCGCGGACTTCGACCCGGACCTGCTGTTCTCGGCCTGCGCGCTGCACGACCTCGGGACCTGCCCGGACGCCGAGGGGCGGCAACGATTCGAGGTCGAAGGGGCCGACATGGCCGCGGCGTTCCTGACCGAGGGCGGGGTGGCCGCCGCCGACGTCGACCGGGTCTGGGAGGCCATCGCGCTGCACACCTCGGCCGGGATCGCCGAGCGCCGCGGCACGCTGTCGTACCTGACCCGCAGGGGCATCGCCATCGATTTCGGGGTGGACACCGACTGTGTAGACGACGCCCAGGCCCGGACGATCCACGCCGAACACCCTCGGCTGCGGATGGCCGAGACGCTGGCCGAGGAAATCGCCCGCCACGCCCGCCGGAATCCGCGGAACGCCCCCCGCTACAGCCTCCCCGGCGAACTGCTGCGCGAACGAGGCGAGGACGGGACGGGCCGCACCGAGATGGAGGCGGCGGCGGCGCAGTCGCGCTGGGGAGTGTGAGCGGGGTCGCCTCGGGCGCGGGCGCGCCGCGTATGCCGGGCGGCGGGCGGTAAAGCGGTTGACGGGTGTCGCGGGTGGGCGATCGGATGGTCGGGTGATGAATACAGGCCGGATGCACACCGGTATGCACCCCGTCGACGCCGACCTCGTGCGGCGGTTGGTCGCCCGGCAGTTCCCTCGATGGGCGCAACTCCCGGTGGAGCGGTTTCCGTCGGGTGGCACGGTGAACGGGATGTACCGGCTGGGCGCGGAGATGGTCGTGCGGTTGCCGCTGGTGCGCGGCGCGGTCGCGGACGTCACGCTGGAGCGGGAGTGGTTGCCGCGCCTTGCCGGGCTGCTGCCGACGTCGGTGCCGGAGGTGTTGGGCGCGGGGGAGCCGGCCGACGGGTATCCCTGGCCGTGGTCGGTGTACCGGTGGCTGGCGGGGGAGAACCCGGAGCCGGGCGCGCTGCGGGCACCCGAGCGGCTGGCCGAGGACCTGGCCGGGTTCGTGGCGGCGATGCGCGGGGTCGAGCTTTCGGGAGCGCCGAAGGCCCATCGGGGCGGACCGCTCTCCGCGCTCGACGCCTCGACCCGGTCGGCGATCGAGGAATTGCGCGCGATCCCGGAGGAAGGCGTCGACTGCGATGCCGCGATCGCGGTATGGGAGGACGGACTGCGGGCCGACGCGGGTCGGGACGAGCCGCCGGTGTGGCTGCACGCCGACCTGATGCCGGGCAACGTGCTGGTGGACGAGGCCGGGCGGTTGACCGCGGTGATCGACTTCGGGTGTGTGGGGCTGGGCGACCCGGCCTGCGACCTGTTCCCGGCCTGGAACCTGCTGCCCGCCGGCGCGAGGCGGACCTTCCGCGACGCCCTCGACGTCGACGACGCGGCCTGGGCCCGAGGCCGGGCCCGCACCCTGTCCCAGGCCCTGATCGCCCTCCCGTACTACCGCGAAACCAACCGGGCGATGACCACCAACGCCCGCCACGTCCTGGCGGCGGTGCAGGCCGAAGAGGACGCCTGACCTACGCGGTCGCCTTCGCCTTGAGGGCGGCGATGTGGTCGAGCAGGCGCGGGTCGGCGCGGAACCAGTCGCCGCGGAGGCGCAGGTCCTGGAACGCCGCGTGCAGGCGGCGTTCGTCGGCGATCGAGCCGGGTTCGGTGTGCAGGACCTCGCCCGGGGCGGACCGGTCGGGCCGGCGGCGCAGGTCGGTGGTGAAACCGATCTTGATCCGTCGATCGGTGCGGACGAAGTAGACGAGCCCCTCTCCGAGCATGGTGACCTCGGTGGGTTGTCGGCGCGGGCGCCGGCCGGAGGGGGTCTCCTCCTCGTCGTCGGACCAGCCGTCGTGGGCGAACTCGCAGGTGGCGGCCACGTGTTCGGCGCACAGCGGAACCGGGGCGTCGGGCAGGGCCGGTGCGCGGCACCCGCCGTCGGGGCGGGGCGCGATGCACAGGCCGGTGGCGTCGCTGATGATGACCTCCTCGGCAGGCCGGACCGTTCACGGGTTCGTCGACACGACCCCGGGAACCCCCATGCTTGCATTCCGGTCCGACACCGCGACGCCGGGACGGCGAGGTCGACACGTCGGTGGACCCCCGGGGTCGGTCAGGGAGTTGGGCCGATGGTCACCACATGGGCCCAGTCGGGTGGGAGGTCCGGAACGTAGTCGGGGTCGTCCTCGTTCGCGGAGTAGTCGTGGATGCGGGGGAACAGGCCGACCACCGTGCGGCAGGACGGGCGGGCGCTGGGCCAGGGGGTCTGACCATCCGTCAGCGCCACGACGACGTCGGGGCGGGGGCTGCCGCGCAGGGCTTTGGCGAAGCCCGAGCGCAGGTCCGTACCGCCGCCGCCGAGCAGCGTGATGCCCTCGCCGTCGCACAGCGGTTGCACGATCCGGGCCGCCGCGTCGCACGACACCACGGTGACCAGGTCGCGCCGGCCGCCCACGGCGCGGGAGATGGCGGCCACCTCGAGGAGGGCGCTGCCCAGTTCGGCGTCGCTCACCGACGCGGACGTATCGACCACCACGGCCACCCGGGGCGGTTTGCGACGCAGGCTCGGCAACACGACGCCGGGTACGCCGGCCGAACGGCGGGCCGGTCGGCCGTACGTGTAGTCGTCCGCACCGCCGGCGCCGGCCACCGCCGAGCGCACCGCCGCGCCCAGCAACTGCCGCCACGGCTGCGGCGGATGGAACACCTCCTCCGCCCACCGCCGCCACGACTTCGAGGCATGCCCGGGCCGACCCCGGATGCCCTGCGCCACCCGGAACCGAACCGCGTCCCGCTCCTGCTCACTCAGGCCGTGCGCGCCGTCCGGCCCCAGATCCCACTCCCGTTCCAACCCGTCGGCGCCGCTGCCGCAATCCAGCCACGCCAGGTCCCGCGTGACCAGTCCCATCACGATCTCGCGCAGGTAGGTCTCCATCAACTCGCCCTCGGACAGCCCGAACAGGCCCGGCAGCACGGCGCCTTCGGGCCGGGGCAGGTCGTCGTCGAACGCGTCGTCGTTGATCTCGCAGTCGGCGGCGAGGTTCATCCGCAGCCGGTCCCCGCGGCCGGTCAGCCCGCGCTCGCGTGCCACGCGGTCGCCGCGCCCGTGGTGGTCGCGGAGCAGGTGCGACACCTCGTGCACCCATACGGAGGCCAATTCCTCCTCCGGTGTTCGGGCCACGAACACCGGCGAGACGTAGCACCGCCAGTACCGGTCGACGGCCATCGTCGACACCGTCCGCGACTCGACCACGTGCAGCGCGTACAGGGCGGTGGCCAGGTACGGGCGGGCGCGGGCGGCGTACAGGCGGGCGGCGTAGAGCTTGTCCAGATCGAGCGCCCCCGGCGCGGCGGCGATCATCGACCGGCCCGCGCGGCCACCGCGGTTCGGGCCGCCGCCCGGTCCGCGCGCCGGGACAGCGACACCGCTCCGGCCAATCGCTCGATCGATGCCGGTACCTCCCAGTCCTGGTCGCGCAGCGAGGCGAGAGTGGTGGCGGGGACGACCACCAGGTCCGGGGCGCCGGTGTCGAGCGCGCGGACCAGGATCGCCCAGGCCGCGTCCCAGCGGGGCTTGTCGGGGCGTTTGCGGACCGCCTCGACCACGCCGTCGAGTACGGCCTGACGCAGATCCCCGCGCTCGGGCAGGATCGCGCGGGTCGGGTCGGCGAGCAGGTCCTCGGGGTCCGGGAGGTCCATCCGGTCCAGGGCGGCCAGCAGTTCGAGTCCCGGACCGTCCCCGACGGTGCCCCTGACCAGGAGGGACAACACCTCGCGGGAGGACCCGGCCGCGGTGGCGAAGGCGATCAGCGACACCGTCATGTCCCAGCTGCGCGGCGACGGCCAGGCGCCGCCCCGACGGGTCTCCGAGGTGGGCAGCAGGTGGACGAGTTTGGGGCGGGTGGTGAGCAGCCCGCAGACCGCCCGACGGGCGAAGGCCACGGCCTCGGCGAGTCGTGTCGGGTCCAGGACGGGCAGGGTGGCACGCGGCCAGGTGCCGCCGAGGCCGCGCACCACGACGTCGTGGTCGTGCACCCACTGGAGGTGTACGAAGCGGTTCGCCATCGGCGGGCTCAGCTCCCAGCCGTCGGCGGCCGACGCGCGCGGGTTGGCGGCGGCCACGATCCGGATGCCGGGTGGCAGTTGCAGGGCGCCGACCCGGCGTTCGAGCACGAGCCGGAGCAGGGCGGCCTGTACGGCGGGCGGCGCGGTGGACAACTCGTCCAGGAACAGCAGTCCGCGGCCGGCGCGCACGAGGCGAACGGCCCACTCCGGCGGGGCCATCGGCACCCCGTCGGTCGCCGGATCGTCGCCGACGATGGGCAGGCCGGAGAAGTCGGAGGGCTCGTGCACACTGGCGATCACCGTGGTGAGCGGTAGGTCCAGGGTCTCGGCGAGCTGGGTGAGCGCGGCGGTCTTGCCGATGCCGGGTTCACCCCACAGCAGTACGGGCAGGTCGGCGGCCACGGCCAGGGTCAGGGCCTCCAGTTGGATATCGGGACGGGGTTCGGTGGCGGTGTCCCGCAGGAGGGCCAACAACTCCGCGGCCACCTCGAGTTGGGACGTGCCGCGGGGTGCGGTGGTGTCGAGTGGGGTGCGTGTGGGCATGGTCGATCACCTTTTGGGTTCGGGTGCGGGAGCTTCGGGCACGCGAAGACGCGCACCCACAAGCGCGCGGCAGTACACACGGCAGCGCGCGCGGCAGCGCACGCGGGTGTGCGCGCGGCAGTGCACATGGGTGTGCGTCGGCTCGAAGTTCCCGGAACGGTCGGCGGTTTCGCGTCAGTGCGGGTGCATGTTCCGGGGATGGGCGCGGCGGGTGCGTGGACGGGGACGGTCCGGGAGCGGGATGCGGTCGGGCGCCGGTCCGCCCAGGCCCGCTCGGAACAACCCATGTGTGATCAACCGTTCGGCGGCGTCTTCCAGTTCGTCGCGGAGGAGGCCGCCGCGCGGGAGTGCGTCGGGGCCGAGCAGGCTCTCGACGACGGCGAGCGCGCCGGCGATGTCGCCGTGGTCCAGACGTTCACGGACACCCGCGATGCAGTCCGGGCGACGGTGTGCCGCGTCGATGGCCTGGAGGCAGGGCAGCGGGGTGCCGGTCAGCGCGTGCAGCAGCTCCTCGCGCCGGATCTCGGCCGGATCGTGGTCCAGTGGTGCGAGTACGCCGTCGACCAGGCCGATCCGGTGGCGAGCGCCCCGGCATTCCACGATGTCCGGGCGTCCCGACGGGTGGTCCGCGCGGGCGGGTGCCGCGCCCGGGACATGGCCCGGTACCAACGCCGCGGCGACCAACGGGTGCAGCCGATCCGGCTCGATCAAGCCGGCGCGCAGCAGTTCCAGGTCGGGTGGTGTCCAGGTGGCCGCGTCGGGCAGGACCGGAAGCCCGGTGGCGTCGCCGCCGGGTCGCGTGTCGACGGCCGGAATCCGTACCGTCGACGGCTCGGGGCCGTCATCGTCCGCGACCACGTGCAGGACCAGTCGGCGACGGCCCCCGCAGCGCACCGCGACCAGGCCCGTGCCGGCGGGTCGTCCCTCGGCCCGGAGCAGGATCGCGGCCTCGGCGGCCCATCGGTCGACGGCGCACTCGGCCGGGACCGGTCCCGCCGAGGTCGGGTCCAGTCCCGCCGAGGTCGGATCCGGACCCGAACTCCCCTCGGAGGGTGGCCGATCGGCCCCGGAACGGATCCACAGCTCGGCGCTGCGGCGGGCGTCCCAGAGATGTCGGTGCAGGTCCAGACGGAACCGTCGATGGGGATGGCGGTGCGGATGGTGACGGAAGCCGGCGGCGTCGCGGTGCGATCCGTCCCACAGGGCGAGGGCGATGCGCTGACCGGCGTCCGCCCACGCGGGCGGGGTGCGGGCCACCAGGTGCACCGGCCGCGCGCCGCCGCGCTCCCCGACGTCGTACCGCGCCAGGGACACGGTCAGACCCGGGCGCAGCAGCCCGTCGGGAGCGATCCTCGGCATGTGCCAGCGCAGCAGATCCGGTGCCAGACCACGCAGATCGTCCCGGATCCGGGCGGCGAACTCCCCGCCACGCGTGCGGGCTTCGAAGCGGAGATCGATGTCGACGTCGACGCCTGCGGCGGTACAGGCGGCCTGCCAGTCACCGGCCAGCCGGCGAGTGGTCGCGGTCTCGATCATGGCGGGCGGCACGGCGAACTCGCGCACGCGCAGCCAGAGGGTGAGGCGGGAATCCCGATTCGCGATCGCAGTGAGCATCAGCACTCACCTTGCGCGGTGGGGACCCCCAATCCGTTGACGGAGTGAGTAGTCATCGGCACGAGCTTAGCGCCCTCGACCTCGGAGGGCCAGGGACCCCCCTGGTCGGGGCCGAGGACGGGAACGGGCCGACCACCGAGTGCTCGACGTGCTGACCGCCCGGGGGCTCGTCGAGGACGGCGCGTACGCTCCCCGCATGGCGATCTTGAAGATGGAGACGGATGCGGGGTTGGCCGTACGGGCGGCGCGGGCGGGCTCGGCCGTGGTGCGTGGCATGTACGGGACGTCGCCGGAGCGGTTCGACAAGGGCGCCGGGGACTTCGCCACGGCCGCCGACCTGGACGCGGAGCGGGCCATCCTGGACACCCTCCGCGACGCGCGGCCCGACGACGCGGTCACCGGCGAGGAGAGCGGCCACACCGGTACGGCGGACGCGAAACGCCGGTGGCTGGTCGATCCGTTGTGCGGCACGTTGAACTACGCGGTGGGCAACATGCTGGTCGCGGTGAACGTGGCCCTGCGGGTGGGTACCGAGACCGTCGCGGCGGCCGTGGCGGATCCGTTCGCCGACGAGGTGTTCTGGACCGACGGTTCCGGGGCCCACGGTCGACTCGACGGCGTGGACCGGGACTTGGTGCCGTCGTCCGGGTCGCGGCTGGTGGATGTGAACCTCGATCCGCCGTTCCCCAACGCGCCGTCGTTCCGCGCGGTCCGGCTCCTCGCCGACCCCGACTTCGTCGCGGGCTTCCGGCCGCGCGTGGTGTCCACCACCTTGGCCGTCGCATGGGTGGCCGCCGGCCGCCGGGCCGCCTACGTCACCGACGGCGATCTGCGCGACAGCGTGCACTTCACCGCCGGCATCGCGCTGTGCGAGGCGGCCGGCTGCGTGGTGACGGACCTGTACGGCCGTCCGCCGTACACCGGGGCAGCCGGCCTGATCGCCGCGGCCGACCGGGAAACCCACACCGCGCTCCTGGACATGATCCGCCGGCAGACCCCGGCGGCCGACCGGTAGGCGGGGCGGGCCGACTCCGATCGGTCGGGGCACGCGTCACCGGCCCCGATCCGTCGGTGCGTCGGGCCCGGGAACAGGGCCGGGTACGGGGTGGGGAACAGGCTCGGGCCCGGAATCCGGTCGGTGGTTCGGCAGGCGCAGGTGTCGTCGCGTCGTCGTCGTCACCACGAACGCCATCAGGAGCGCGCCCGTCGCGTGGGCGAGGGCGAGCACCATCCGGGAGTGCAGGAAACCCATCTCCGACCGGATCTGCCCGTCGAGCGGCCCGCTCCAGTCCTTGCCGACCAGGCCCAACAGCCGGGTGAGCGTGGTGAACACGAGTATCCCCACGGCCGACACCAGCACCGGGGTGGGGCCGATCCCGGCGCGTCCGGCACTCCCCGTGCGCCGGTGCCCAGAGCGGCACAGGACGCCGAAGCCGCGCGAAGGGCCGTACCAGGCCGCGCGGTTCCGGGAGACCAGCACGGTCCACCACACGACCAGGGCGATCATCGTCACGCTCGTGACGAAGACGGCCGCCGCCGCCGTGTCGGTGGTGCCGTTCCCGCGGGGCACCATCCGCGCGCCGGTCGATAACGCCTCCGGCTCGACCCACGTGTGCACGCGCGAGGCCAGGTCGGTCCGCCAGTCCCGATAGACGAAGTACGCGTACACATCCGCCACGACCACCGCCAACGACGCCATGGCCGCCGCGATCCCCGTACACCACAGATGCCCGGACGCGACGGGAGGCAGGTCCGAGTCCCGCACCCGGACCGCCAAGTCAGCCAAACCCACGGATCGATCGGCCACGGCCCGCCCCTCGTTCTGGAATTCCTGCGTCCCCCAAGAATGCTGACCCGGATTCCCCCCGACCAGCCCGAACCCACATCCGACCGACCGACGTCGCGGCCGGCATGAGCGCATGCCCCGGCCGGGTCAGGGGCCCGATTCGGGTGTTCGGGGGAGATCGGGGGTTGTGCGGGTGTGTGGGCTTCACAGGGGAGCGGGCCGGCGTCGAACCGTCGCGATGAACTCGAATCCCACCGGGGCGGCGGGGCGTGGGGCGTGAGGTCCCGGTGCGGCCGACGCGGACGGCCGGCGGCTACGCGGTCGGGTGGGGGTTCGCGCCGGGGTCCGGCTCGACGGGTGTGGCGTGGCGGAGTGCGTCGTCGATCGTGTCGGCCAGGGCGTGGAGTTGCCCGACCCAGTCCGGGCGGGACATGGTCAGCGGCGCGATGCGGGCGCAGCCGGCCGTGGTGATCACCGCCACGGTCTCGGCGGCGGTCAGGGGCACCGCGCCGATCACCGGTCCGGCCGGGCTGGCGTACGGGTCCAGGTAGGGCAGCAGGTCCCGGTCGACGCCGGGCCGGGCCAGACCGGGGCGGGGGTCCACCTCGGTCGGCCCGTACGGACGCAACTCGGCGAGCGTGTGTTCGATGGCGCCGGCGAGGGCCCAGGCGGGGCCGCCCGGACGGCCCAGGCCGCACAGCCAGGCCCCGGCCCGGCCGCCGGCCGCGGTGATCCGCTCCAGGGCCGCGCGTTGTTCGGGGGAGATCTGCGGATCCGCGGCGGGGCGGGAACCGTCGGGCGGCGAGGCGTGGTTGCTCATACCCCGTTGAACGAGCGACGGCCGAACACGATGCTGTGCACGCCGCCGACACCGGCGCCCGGCCCTACCGGGACAGGTGCACCTTGGCGTCGTCGTACGAGGCGTCTTCGGCCGCGGCGGCCGGGCCGTACACGAGGTGGAGCACGCCGGATCCGAACGCCTTCGACGAGATCAGCCGAAGTGGGATCGCCTCCTCGCCCTCGGCGAACAGCCGCATGCCGGTGCGCACCGCGATCGGGTGTACGAACAGGTGCAACTCGTCCACCAGTCCGGCGTCCAACAGCAGGCGCACGATCGAGACCGAGCCGCTGATCGAGATGTCGGCGCCGGGCTCGTCCTTGAGTGCGGTGACGGCGGTGACGACGTCACCGCGCAACTGCTCGGAGTTGCGCCAGGTGAACGCCAACTCGCCGCGCGACACCACGATCTTGCGCGCGTCGCCGATCGCCTTTCCGAAGGCGGCGTCGTCGCCACCGGCCGTCTCCCGCTCCGGCCAGGCTCCGGCGAAGCTGTCATACGTCTTGCGACCCAGCAGGAGGGTGTCGGACGTTTCGAGCAGCGTGCCGACGGCCGCCCCCATCTCGTCGTCGAAGTAGGGGAAGTGCCACTGGTCGGGCGCCTCCACGACGCCGTCGAGCGAGATGAACAGGCCGGCGGTGATCTTCCTCATGATGTGCTCCAGAGTGCTGCGGTCGGTGCGGTGTCGCTGTCGTGGAGGTAGACGCCGACCGCCCGCGAAACTCATCGGTGCGGGCGGGGCCGATGGGAAACGGCGCCGACCGACCCGGCGCCGACCGACCCCGCGCACGCCGACGGCCGCCCGGGTCGGGGCGGCCGTCGGGGGTTCAGCGGGTGGGTGGGGCGAATTCGGGCTGGTCGAGCACCCGCAGCCAGCTTCCGTCGGGCTGGCGTCGGACCACCTGGGCCCGGGCTCCGGAGCCGTCCTTCGGCGGGGTCGAGGTGAGCGCGATGTCGCCGTTGACCAGCGTCGGCAGCGGTTCCTCGGGCTCGAAATGCGGCCGGTTGGCCAGCACCTTCGCCCACAGCTCGCGGATGGCCTCCCGGCCCACGGTCGTGCTGCCCGGCGGGTAGGCCAGTACGGCGTCCTCCGCGTAGAGCGCGGCGACCCCGGCGGCGTCGCCGGCGTTGGACCGTTCCACGAACAGGCGGGTGATGTCCTCGGGACGCATGGCCTTCTCGTACTCGGACATGGCTCTTGTTCCTTTCTCGGAGTGTCGCGGCCTTTCGTCGACTCCATCCTGCTCGCCGATCCATCAGAATTCCAACAGATGGTTCTGATAGATGCCAGAAGTATTGGTCATGGTCGGGGAGGGTGGACGCGAACGCCTGGCCCCGACACCGCGGCGGCCTGCATGTGGCGGATACACCCCGGACCGGGTACTGCGGATCCGGTACTCCGGTACTCGTCCCCCGGAAGGACGCCCGGGCGCCGCACACGTTCATAGGGTCGCCGTAGTGTGCGCGGCCCCGAGGCCGCCGCGCGTGGTGGGTGGTGTGCGTGCTGTGTGTCCGGAACGGGGCCGAGAAAGTGGCGAGTGTGCGTGACCGAGCGAAATCGCTGTGGTGTGAGGTGTGGCGGGACCGGGTGTGCGTGCGCGCCTCGAACCGGGGGCCGGTCGGCGCCGCGCGGACGATGAAGGCGGCCCCGAGCCGGGCGGACGTGCTCGACGCCCACGGCGCGGAGTTGCGCCGCATCGAACGCGACCTGCACGACGGCGCCCAGGCCGGTCTCGTCGCGGTGGCCATGCGGCTCGGCGTCGCCCGGGACCTCCTGGGCGCCCAACACCCGGTCGTCGCCGACCTGTTGCGCGAGGCGATGGAGGGGGCGGAGGAGGTGTTGACCGAACTGCGCGACGTCGTCCACGCCATTTACCCGCCGATCCTGGCCGACCGCGGCCTTGCGGGAGCCGTCGACGCGGTCGCCGCCCGGACCGGGGTCACCACGGATGTCCGGCTGGGCGAACTCGGCCGACTGCCCGCCGCCATCGAGGCCGCCGCCTACTTCGTCGTGGCGGAAACGCTCGCCAACACCACCAAGTACAGCCGGGCACGCCGCGCCCACGTCGGCCTGACCCGCCGTGACGGCACCCTGGTGGTCGAGGTCGCGGACGACGGCGTCGGCGGCGCGGACGAGCGCAACGGCACCGGAATCGACGGCATCCGGCGCCGCGTGGCCGCGCTGGACGGCCGGGTGGCGATCACCAGTCCGATCGGCGGACCCACCGTCGTCACCGTGGAGTTGCCGTGCGCGTCGTGATCGCCGAGGACAACGCGCTGCTGTCAACCGGCCTCGAACTCATCCTCTCCGCGCGGGACATCGGCGTCGACGCGGTGGTCACCGACGCCCCCGGCCTGATCGCCGCGGTGCGAACACACGCGCCGGACCTGGTCGTCACGGACGTCCGGCTGCCGCCGACGTTTCGCGACGAAGGACTTCGCGCCGCACTGGAACTGCGCCGCATGCGCCCCGGCCTGCCGATCCTGGTCCTGTCGCAGTACGTCGAGCACGTCTACGCCCGGGACCTGTTGTCCGACGGCGTGGGCGGCGTCGGCTACCTGCTCAAGGACCGCGTGGGTCGGATGAGCGAATTCGTGGACAGCCTGCGGCGGGTCGTGGCCGGCGAGACCGTGCTGGATCCCGAGGTCCTGTCGCAACTGATGACGGCCGCCGCCGGCAGCCCCCTGGAACCGCTCAGCCCCCGAGAGCACGAAGTGCTCGCGCTGATGGCCCGCGGCCTGGACAACGGCGAGATCGCCGAGATCCTGCTCATCACCGCCAACGCGGTACACAAACACGTCGGCAACATCTTCGGCAAACTCGGCCTGCTCGCGTCCGACGCCGGTCACCGCCGCGTGCGGGCGGTGCTCACGTACCTCCGCGACAACCGCTGACGGTCGTGTGCCGTCGGCGGTCGTATGCCGTCGGGGGACGGGGGGCCGTGTCGGCTTCGGTCGGTACAGTCGCCGGCCGGGCGCGAAGTCGAGGAGGAGCGGATGGCAAACGCCGTCGACCCGGACGAGGATACGTCGGTGCGTCGGCGGTCGGCCCATCGTGCCGTGCTCGACCACCTGTTGGAGCTCGTGGCGGCCGCGCCGTGGAGCGATTGTGTGATGCTGCGCGGGAGCATGGCCATGGCCGCGTGGATGGGAGAGCGGGCGCGGGAGCCGGCCGACCTGGACTTCGTGGTGCTGCCGGCGCCGACCGTCCCCATCGATCCGTCGGCGCCACACCCCTACCTCGACGCCGTCGCGACCGTGCAGCAATGGCCGGAGGCGGTCGACGGGGCGGCCGGATACGAGATCTGGACCGACGGTGAGCGGGAGTTCGAGACGCGCGGCGTGCGGGTGATCGCGCCGCCCGAGGGGCTTCGCTGGGATACGGACCCGGATCCGGTGGGGCCGATCCCGGCCTACGAGGACCTGATCCAGTGGATCGGGAACCGGCCGGAGGTGGCGCCGGGCCTGGTCCTGGACGTGAACGGCATGCGTCGGGACGGCACTTGGGACTACGCGTACGACGGGCAGGGCGCGGGCGGAATGCGCGTCCTGATCCCCTGGGAGGCGGAGGGACTGCCGCCGGGGGAGGCGCGGCTCGACTTCGCCTTCGACGAGAAGCTGCACCAACCTCCGGTGTGGACCCGGATACCGCGCGCCGACGGCGGGCCGGGGCCGGTGGTGCGTACCGCGAGCCGGGAACTGTCCCTGGCCTGGAAGCTGGTGTGGCTGCATCTCGACGGCGGCGAGGACAGCCGGCCCCGAAGCAAGGACCTCTACGACGCCGTCCTGCTGGCCGAGGACGAACGCACCCGGCTCACCACGGAGTTGCTGCGCCGAGTCGGCAGCGGTTACATCCGGAGCGTACCCGAGCACGGATTCGACCCGGACGCGGTTCCCGTCGAGGAATCGGACTGGTCCACCCTGCTCGCGGACCTCCCCGGAGCGCGCGGCACCGCCCGGCAGTGGCTCGGCCGGCTGGACGCGGCGCTGGCACCGGTGTTCGCGACGCGCTGACCCTGCCTGGGATTCGCTCGTCGTGCACGAGGCGGGGAAATCGATCGCCCGCGCACGACGGCTCGCGTAGGGTGCCCCGGTTGTCGAACCGGGAAGGCGGGTCGCGGACGTGGCGCCGAGCAATGTGACACGGGATCAACTGGCGGGAGCGGTACGGGCCGCACTGGGCGGCGGGCGGCGGTTGGCGGGGATCGAGCGGCTCACGGGCGGTACCCGCAAGGGCGTGTACCGGTTGACGATGGACGACGCGACGTCGGTGATCGGGTATCTGTGGGCGGACTCGGAGAACTACTGGCCGGCGCACGAGGGCGACGACGACGTCGCCGATCCGTTCTCGCCGGGTGTCGGGCTCGACCTGTTCGAGGCGGCGCACGCCCGGCTGGACGCGCTGGGTCTGCGGGTGCCGAAGGTGTATCTGGTCGACCGCGACCGGGCGTACTTCCCGGCCGATCTCGCCATCGTGGAGGACTTCCCCGGCGAGGACCTGATGACCAGGTTCGAGCGCGACCCGCACGCGGCGGAGCCGACGATGGCGCGTCTGGTGGAAGGGTTGGCGGCGATGCGGGCGTATCGGGCGCCGACGTACGGCAAGGTGGCGCTGATCGACGGGGGCGGTACGGCGCGGGGCACCTCCTGCGAGGGCGTCGTGCTGGACTTCGCGCTGCGCAACCTCGCCGAGGCGGCCGGGCGCGACGCGAGGATCGCCGCGGCCCGGGACCGCCTGGAGGAAAGGCTGCGCGACCTCGCCTCGGCGGTACTGCCCCGCGCCGAATACTCGGTGATCCACGGCGAACTCGGCCTGGACCACGTCCTGGTGGATCGGGACGGCCATCCGGTGCTGATCGACATCGAGGACCTGATGTACTTCGACGTCGAATGGGAGCACGTGTTCCTGCGCATCCGCCTCCACGACGACTACCGCCGGGTGGCGGTGGACGACCTCGACGAGGCCCGACTCGCCCTGTACATGCTCGCCCAACGCCTGTCCCTGACGGCGGGCCCGCTACGCCTGCTCGACGGCGACTTCCCCAACCGGAAGTTCATGCAGGAGATCGCCGAACACAACCTCAACGAGGCCCTGTTGCTGGTCGCCCCCGCATAGGAGCCGACGCGCGTGGGCGGTCCTCCGGACCTCCGATCGCCCGGGCGTGGTGAGGTGTTTCGGGACTTTCGGGCCCCTCCGGCGGCGGGCCCGGGTCACCAATTGCTCGACGAGTTGCCGGGACGGGAGGTGTAGCGGCCGGTGCGCCGCCCCTCCCGTGCCCGGCGACCGAGCGTGGCGCCGAGCAGCGCGACGAAGGCGATCCCGATCACCATCGGCCCGACGACGACGAGGACCACCAGGAGCGGCATCGGCACGTGATCAGCCCGTTTCGGGTCGTGGGGGTTCGGCGTCGATCCGGTCCAGGGTACGGGCCGGGCCCGAGGCCACGCCAGGGTGCTCCGCGTGCTCCGGCCCGTCGACACCCCGGCCTCCGCGAGGGCCACCCGCGTGGTGTGGGAACCACCAGTTGGCCCGCCCCATCAGGGTCACCAGCGCGGGCGCGAGCACCCCTCTGACGATCGTCGCGTCCACCACGATGCCGACCCCGAGAGCGGTGGCCAGGATCTTCACGTCGGTGACCGGGACGGTGGACAACGCGACGAAGGCCAGGAACAGGATCAGCGCGGCCGAGGTGACCAGCCTGCCGGTACGGCCGATGCCGATCACGACGGCCTCCTCGGTGGTGTCCCGGACCCCTCGGGCGGCGAGGTCGAGGTGCGCCTCGCGGATCCGGGTCAGGATGAACACCTCGTAGTCCATGGACAATCCGAACAGGAACGCGAACACCGCCATCGGCACCCACACGGTGATCGCCCCCGTGGCCGGGGTGTCGAAGAGCAGTTCGCTGCCGTAGCCCTTCTGCCAGATCAGTACGACCGCGCCGTAGGCGGCGGCCACCGACACGGTGTTCAGCACGAGGGCCTTGACCGGCAGCCAGATCGAGCGCAACGACCGCATCAGCACGAGGAACGTGAACACCGCGATCGCCGCCAGGACCAGCGGCAACGCTCCGTAGACGGCGTCCGCGAAGTCGCGATCCTGCGCCGGGCCGCCACCCGCGTGCACCCCGGGCATGGCGCGCGCCGCGGCCAGGACGCGGCCCACCGCGGCGCGACCCGCGTCGGTGGCGGGGTCCTCGGCCGTCCACACGTCCACGACGCGCAGGCCCCCGCTGTTCCACCCGGCGGGGGCGATCGTGCCGGCCACGCCGGGTTCGGCCGCCAACCGCCGGGCCAATGCCTCCGGTTCGCCGTCGGTCGCCACCTCGATCGGCTGGGCGATCCCCGTGCCGAAGCCGGCACCGTCGATCGCGGCGAACACCCGCGCGGGTTCGCCGCCGCGGCCGAGCGCCGTCACCTGGGGCTGCCCCACCCGCATGGTCAGTGCGGGTGCGGCGAGGGCGAGCAGCAGCGCGCCGCCGAGCACCGCGGCCAGGACCGGCCGGCGCGTGGTGGCCCGGGCGATCGCCGACCACGCTCGGCCCTCCGGACGCCGGGTGCGGCGCGGCACGTCCAGCCGGGCGCCGCACACGTACAGCAGCACCGGCAGCAGGGTCAGCGTGACCGCGACGCTCACCAGCGGCATCAGCAGACCCGCGTAGCCGACGCTGCGCAGGAACGGAACGGGCAGTACGACCAGCGCGGCCAGGGACAGTGCGACGGTCGCGCCGCTGAGCAGGACCGCGCGGCCGGCGGTGGTCGCGGCGCGCACGATCGCCTCGACGCGCCCGGCCGGATCGGGACCGCCCGCGCGGTCGCGTTCCTCGCGCCATCGGGTCGCCAC
This sequence comes from Embleya scabrispora, assembly GCF_002024165.1. Taxonomy (NCBI): domain Bacteria; kingdom Bacillati; phylum Actinomycetota; class Actinomycetes; order Kitasatosporales; family Streptomycetaceae; genus Embleya; species Embleya scabrispora. The sequence goes on along the minus strand of NZ_MWQN01000004.1, from coordinate 859,688 downwards.
GAGCAGCGCGTAGTCGATCGCGATGCCCAGGCCGATCAGGGCGACCAGGTACTGCACGATGAACGACACGTCGGTGACCCGGGTGAGGCCGCCGACGAGCAGGAACGTCGTGGGGATGGCGATCGCGGCGGTCAGGAGCGGGATCAGGGCCAGGCCGCCGGCGAAGGTCAGGCCGAGTACGACCAACGCGCCCAGCGCGCCGAGCAGGGTCTCGGCGATCGGGCTGCGGGCGGCGCCGTTGTCGCGTCCGGACAGCAGCGGCCGGCCCGTGACCCCGACGGGCGCGCCGGCGATCCGGACCCCGGCCACCGCCGCCCGCACCCGGGCCGGCGCGTCGCCGTACGCCTTCGGGCCCTCGCCGCCGGGCGGGTAGACCAGGGCCACCGTGCTGCGCCCGTCGGCCGAGATCAGCGCCGGGTCGCCGGTGGACGCGAACGACGCGTGCCGGCCGCCGGGCGGGGTGGCGCGTCGCACGGCCGCGTCGAACGCGTCGCGCACCTCGGCCTCGTCGGCGCGGCGGCCGTCCGGGACGGTCACCTCGACGAGCAGCGGGGCGTTGCGGCCGCCGGTGCCGCCGAAGCGCTCCCGGATGAGGTCGTTGGCCTGTTGCCCGGGCCGGCCGGGCAACTCCGAGCCCTGGCTCAGCCGATCGACGGTGTCGCCGACGGTGGCGATGCCCGCCGCGGCGAGCACCAGCCAGACCAGGATCACCAGGCGCCGGTGTCCGAGGACCCAACGCGTCATCGTCTCCACGACGGACGCCCCCCGTTTCGCATGGATAGGCACGCTACTCATGCGGCGGGAGTCTATACATAACGTCGCTACCTATCGGCGAGGGGCGTGTAGTCTCGCTACGCATCGCCGGTGTAGCCTGCCGACCCATGAAGGCCGAAGTGCTCAAAGGGCATCTCGAAGGCATGCTCCTGGCCGTGTTGGAGTCCGGCGAGCAACACGGCTACGCGATCGTCGAGGAGTTGAAGTCCCGCAGCGGCGGGCACATCACGCTGCCGACGGGCACCGTGTATCCGGCGCTGCACCGGCTGGAGACGGCGGGTCTGATCGCCGGACGGTGGTCGGTGCACGGGGGGCGGCGCCGGCGCAGCTACACGCTGACTCGGGCGGGGAAGCGAGCGTTGAGCGAACAGCGCTCGTCCTGGCGGGAGTTCGCCGACGTCGTATCCGGCGTGCTGGGGGTCGAGCCCGCGTGAGTCCCGCTCCCGCGCCCGGCGATGGGTACGAGTCCGAGCCCGATGCCGCGCCGGCGGCCGTACACGCGGCCGAGCCGGACGCCGTGTCCGACGTCGCGCACGCGGCCCTGCCCGACGCCGTGCTCGGCGTCCGGCTCGCCGTCGCGTCCGACGCCGTACTCGGCGTGCGGTCCGCCGTCGTGTCCGACGCCGTGATCGACGACTATCTTCGCCGTGTCGCCGCCGAGTTGACCGGCACGCGGGCTCGGCGTCGGGCGATCCTCGACGAGGCGCTGGACGGACTGCTCGCGGCGGCCGAGGCGCACCTGGAGGACTGCGGCGACCCCGAGGAGGCCGGCCGCCGTGCCGTGGCCGAGTGGGGGTCGCCGACCACCGTGGCCGAGGCCTACAACGCCGCCACCGGCCGACGGCGGGCGCGGCGACAGGTCCTGACCGCGCTCGGAGCGCTGCCGGCGCTGGCGAGCGTATGGTCCACCGCCATGCTGACCGGTCCGGCCGGCCCCTGGGAGCGGCGGCCGCCCGTCCTGGACGCGGGTCTGGGGCTGCTCGCCTTCGGGACCGTCCTGGCCGCGGCCTCGGCGCTGTCCGGGCTGCGCGCGGCGACCGGTCCGCGGGCCGCCCTGCCCGACGCGGCCCCGCCGCTGCGCGAGGCGGCGACCGCCACGTTCGGCGTACTCCTCGTCCTGGCCACCCTGCTCATGCTGGTCGTCAACCGCGGCGTCACCGCCCCCGCCTCGCTCGCCTGGCCGCTGATCGCACCGGCCGCCGTGCTGAACATCGCCCTCGCCGCACACCTGACCGGCACCTGGCGCCGCCTACGCGCGCACCGCCCCGTGCGTCCCCGCCGGCCCTGACGGTTCACCGCCGAGGACGCGTGGGCCGGGGAGGGGCGGGCCACCGGGCGTCGGCCCTGTGACCCACCCCTACCGGCTCAGCGCTTGCGCTTGAACTCGTACACCGTCGCGCGCGCGGCGCAGTCGCGCGGCGGGATCATCTCGACGCGCAGCACACCGGTGTGCCGGTCGTAGTCGTTGCCCTCGGTCTCGAAGTCGACGGCCGTGCCGGGGCAGGCGCTGAGCTGCGGAAGCGCGCCGAGCGAGGTCACGTGCCCGGTGACGGTGCGACCGTTCAGCGCCTTCTTCAGGTCGATCTGCAACAGCGGCTTGGCCTCGGGGAACAACTTGCGGTCGGAGTCGTCCGACGCGCACAGCAGCCGCTTCGCGTCCAGGAACGTACAGCCCTGGATGTCCTTGACCGGACGGTCCAGTTCGATGGTGCCGGCGAGCGCGAGGTCGCCGCCGGTGCGCGCCGTGGCGGGGTTGAGCAGCGGGGTGGGGAAGACGAGCAGGCGGTTCATCGTGTCCCATTCGCCGGAGACCATCCAGCGGCTGTCGGGGGAGATCGCGGCGAACGAGTTGTTCATCGCCTCGCCGGCCGCGAGCGGGTGCACGTACTCGTAGGCCGCGCCCGACGGCGTGGTCACCCGGAACATCTTCGCCGTCGCGTCGCCGCCGCCCTGGTACGCGTCGAACAGGTAACCGCGAGAGGAGTCCGGGTCGCCGATGTGCGACCAGCCGCGCTCGCGCACCGGGGCGGGGATCGAGGTGTTGCCCGTGTAGTACAGGTACGGCTTGGCGCCGTGCGGACGCACGTTGGCCAGTCCCTGGGCCTGCGACGCGGCGTCGATCTCGTACCGCCCGATCGGCTGCCACCCCTTGATCGAGGACGGGAACGCCGGCTTCGCCCGCGCCGCCTGCTCGTCGGACGCCTCCGCCGCGTGCGCCGTGCCCGTGAGCCCGACCGTCGCACACAGCGCGACGCACGCCGCCCCGGCCGCCACGCCGCGTACCGCCGACCGCAAACCTCGGACCATCGACCTCATGTGCACCGAACTCCTCTGCCGTGCCAGTGCCGTACCGACAGGTCCGGCCGCCAAGACCCTGGCGCAACGCGATGGCCGCCGGGCACCGCACACCTGAACACCGGCCGACCAATGCCCCACGTTCCGGAATCCCGGCGTCCGCATATCGGCGGGACGCGCGCGGGTACGTTCGTCGAGGACGATGGGCAATCATCGAAGGAAGGCCCGGGTTCGGGGGGCGTACGGGGTGGGCAACCGGGGGGTGGGTGTGCTTCCTGTCGAGAGGTGGCGTCGATGACGGACGGGTCCGGTGGGACGCGGCATGGCATTCCGGCGGCGGTCGAGAAGACCTATGGGGCGGACGATCTCGGCGCGACGGGGTTGTTCGGCGGTGGGTTCATCAACTTCGGCTACTGGCACGGGATCGACCTCGATCGGGCGCTCACCGAGGAGGATCGCATCGCCAGTCAGCGGGCCCTGTACCGGCATGTGCTGGACGCGTTGGCGCCGGGCGAGGGGCTGCGGGCCCTGGAGGTGGGCTGCGGGCTGGGGGCCGGGAGCGCGGTGGCGCTGGAGGAGTACGGCTTCGCCCTCGTCACCGGCATGGACATCCATCCGGAGCAGTTGCGGCGGGCGGAACGGGCCACCGCCGAGTCGTCCGCCCGCCGGCCCGGGGGGTTGCGGTTCGTGCGCGGGGCGGCCGAGGACATGCCGTTCGGCGACGGCGGGTTCGACTGCCTGTACAGCGTCGAGGCGGCCCAGCACTTCCGTGACCTCGGGGCGTTCGCCCGCGAGGCCGCACGGGTGTTGCGGCCCGGGGGACGCATGGCCGTGGCCACCTTCCTCGTTCCCGACGCCGATCCGGCCCGGGCGCGGCGGCCGGCCGAGTTGTTGCACACGTTCGCCGAGGGCCTGGATGTACCGCACACCGTCCCGGAGTTGACCGGCGCCCTCGAACGAGCCGGGCTCGGCGACATCCGGGTCGACTCGATCGGGGCGTCGGTCTGGCCCGGATGGGACCGCTGGCTGGAGCGCACCTGGGCGCCCGGCACCTGGCCGCACAACTTCCTCCTGGCCTACCGCGAGGGCACCCTCGACTACTTCACCGTCACCGCCCGCCGCCCCGAGAGCGGGGCGACCGGTCGGTGATTCCGGCCGCCCGGCAGGCGCACCGCGCGATGCGCGGTTTCGCCTCGGGACGGATCAGCGGGCAGGATCGGGCCATGACCTCATCCCCCGCATACCTCCTGCCGAGCGAGATCCGCGTACAGGGCCACGGGCTGTGGCTGCGCGAGTGGACCGACGACGACGTGCCGGCCATGGTCGAGCTGTTCGACGAGCCCGAGATCGACCGATGGACACCGCTGACCTCGCCGTTCGACGCCGAGGCCGCGCGGGCGTACCTGGCGCGGGCCCGCGCGTCCCGCGCCCTGCATCGGGGCATCCAACTGGCCATCACCGTCGACGGCGGCGAACCGTGCGGCGAAGTCCTGCTGTTCCCGGTCGCCGACGGCCCCGGCATCGACCTGGGCTCCGAGGCCGCGCGGCCGAGTCGGGTGGGGGAGATCGCCTACGGAATCGGCGCACGGCACCGCCGCCAGGGCCTGGCCGGCCGCGCGGTGCGCCTGATGACCGCGTACGCCCGCGACGAACTCGGCATCGACGCGGTGATCCTGCGCATAGCCGCCGACAACGCCGCGAGCATCGCCGTCGCCCGATCCACCGGCTTCCACCACACCGACGCCGAGCCGATCACCCGCGACCGCCGCGACGGCCACGTCGTCCTGCACACCTGGCTGCACCGCGCCTAGCGCGTGTCTTCGAACTCCCGCCGAGCACCACTGATCCGGTGGGCTGCCGAGGCGGTCACCGGCCCCGGAAGCGCTACGCGCAGGATGGACACACGCCGCGGTATGTGACCTCGACCGCCGAGACGGTGAAGCCGAAGCGTTGGTCGGTGGGGAGGTCGGTCAGGGGGTCGCCGGCCGGCTGTACGTCGCGGATGGTGCCGCACCGGGAGCAGACCAGGTGCTGGTGTGGGCGGTGCGCGTTGGGGTCGTAGCGCTTGGCGCGGCCGTCGGTGGACACCTCGATGACCTCGCCCAGCGAGACCAGTTCGCCCAGCGCGTTGTAGACCGTGGCGCGGGAGATCTCGGGCAGGCGCGCCACCGCGCGCGCGTGGACCTCGTCGGCCGTCAGATGCACGTGGTCGCCGTCGAGGACCTCGGCCACGACACGCCGCTGCGACGTCATCCGCCAACCACGCGCGCGCAGTCGCTCCAGCAGGTCACTCATATCGGTTCACCTATTCAGGTTCGGTGGAAACCCGAGTTTACCGGCGGAGGTCCGGGTTCCGGTTGGATATGGAATTGGCGCACATCTTGACTTGGACTCTGTCCATCGTAGGATCGGTTCTGGCGCCGGCCAAGAGTCGGGAACACCCCACTACGGCAGGAGACGGAGACGTGACGGGACCACCGCCGTGGAACCGCGCGGTGCCGGCCTGACGAAGCCGGCCGCCGGCGCGGGACCCGTACCACGCGGTGAACCGACCGCGACGCGGTCCGGTTCCGCCGACCCGTCGTGTCGTAGCCGACGTGGACCGCACGACCGTAGAGGATTGTCGGCGTCCCCGGGCCGAGCACGTCCGGCGGGCCCGGCTTCCCCGACCGTTGCACCGCTCGCACTCCCCGAGTACCACGATCCGCCTGGTCCGGAAGGATTCCCATGCCCGAGAACAATGACGCAATCGTCGTAGACGCGAAGACGGAGGGCGAAGGGGGCTGCCCGGTCGCGCACACGCGCGCCCCGCACCCGACTCAGGGCGGTGGAAACCGGCAGTGGTGGCCGGAGCGACTGAACCTGAGGATCCTTGCCAAGAACCCCGCCGTGGCCAACCCCCTCGGCGCGGACTTCGACTACGCCGAGGCGTTCAAGGCGCTCGATCTTCCCGCGGTGAAGCGGGACATCGCCGAGGTGCTGACCACCTCGCAGGACTGGTGGCCGGCCGACTACGGCAACTACGGCCCGTTCATGATCCGGATGGCCTGGCACAGCGCCGGCACCTACCGGATCAGCGACGGCCGCGGCGGCGCCGGCGCCGGGCAGCAGCGCTTCGCCCCGCTCAACAGCTGGCCGGACAACGCGAGCCTGGACAAGGCCCGTCGCCTGTTGTGGCCGGTCAAGAAGAAGTACGGGCAGAGCCTGTCGTGGGCCGACCTGCTGGTCCTCACCGGCAACGTGGCCCTGGAGACGATGGGCTTCGAGACCTTCGGCTTCGGCGGCGGTCGCGCCGACGTGTGGGAGCCCGACGAGGACGTCTACTGGGGCCCCGAGAACACCTGGCTGGGCGACGAGCGCTACAGCGGCGACCGGGATCTGGAGAACCCGCTCGGCGCGGTCCAGATGGGCCTGATCTACGTCAACCCGGAGGGTCCGAACGGCAACCCGGACCCGCTGGCCGCCGCGCGCGACATCCGCGAGACGTTCCGCCGGATGGCGATGAACGACGAGGAGACCGTCGCCCTGATCGCCGGCGGGCACACCTTCGGCAAGACGCACGGCGCCGGCCCGGCGGACAACGTCGGCCCCGACCCCGAGGCCGCCCCGATCGAGCAGCAGGGCCTGGGCTGGAGGAACACGTTCGGCACCGGCAAGGGCGCCGACGCGATCACCAGCGGGCTCGAGGGCGCCTGGACCGCCACCCCGGTGACCTGGGACAACAGCTTCTTCGAGACGCTGTTCGGCTACGACTGGGAGCTGTCCAAGAGCCCGGCCGGCGCGCACCAGTGGAAGCCGAAGGACGGCGCCGGCGCGGGTACCGTCCCGGACGCGCACGACGCGTCGAAGACCCACGCGCCGACCATGCTGACCACCGACCTGTCGCTGCGCTTCGACCCGGCGTACGAGCAGATCTCGCGCCGCTTCCTGGCCGAACCGCAGGCGTTCGCCGACGCCTTCGCGCGCGCGTGGTTCAAGCTGACCCACCGCGACATGGGCCCGGTCGTGCGCTACCTCGGCCCGGAGGTGCCCACCGAGACGCTGCTGTGGCAGGACCCGCTGCCGGCGGTCGACCACGAGCTGATCGGCGCCGAGGAGATCGCCGACCTCAAGGCCCGGGTGTTCGCCTCCGGTCTGACCGTGTCCCAGCTGGTGTCCACCGCGTGGGCGTCGGCGTCCTCCTTCCGCGGCAGCGACAAGCGCGGCGGCGCCAACGGCGCGCGTGTGCGGCTCGAACCGCAGCTCGGCTGGGAGGTCAACGAGCCCGACCGGCTGGCCGCGGTCCTGCGCGGCCTGGAGGAGATCAAGGCGGCGTTCGACGGCGGCCGCAGCGACGGCAAGCGGGTCTCGCTCGCCGACCTGATCGTGCTCGCCGGCGGTGCCGCGGTCGAACAGGCCGCCAAGGCCGCCGGGGTCGACATCGAGGTGCCCTTCACCCCGGGTCGGGTGGACGCCTCGCAGGAGGAGACCGACGTCGAGTCGTTCGCCGCCCTGGAGCCGACCGCCGACGGGTTCCGCAACCACCTCGCGAAGGGCAACCGGCTGCCGGCCGAGTACCTGCTCATCGACCGGGCGAACCTGCTGACCCTGAGCGCGCCGGAGACCACGGTCCTGGTCGGCGGGCTGCGCGTGCTGGGCGCCAACTCGCAGGAGTCCTCGCTCGGCGTGTTCACCAGCACGCCCGGCGTGCTGAGCAACGACTTCTTCGTCAACCTGCTCGACATGGGCACGACGTGGAAGGCGACGTCGGAGGACGCGAACACGTTCGAGGGTCGCGACGCGGCCACCGGCGAGGTCAAGTGGACCGGCAGCCGGGTCGACCTGGTCTTCGGGTCCAACTCCGAGCTGCGCGCGCTCGCGGAGGTCTACGCGAGCGACGACGCCAAGGAGAAGTTCGTCGCCGACTTCGTCGCGGCCTGGACCAAGGTGATGGAGCTGGACCGGTTCGACCTGGTGTGACGACGACGTCCGGGTCGGCCCACACGGGCCGACCCGGACGATGTCGCGCACGCCGATCCGCTACCGCGCGCTCAGCGCCACCAGTCGTCGTCGGGCGTGACCGGCTGGGCCCGCTTGTGCCGGGTCGCGCGATGGGTCGACTCCAGGCGCGCCGCCACCTCCGGCGCGACGTCGCCACCCTCCAGGTACTCGTCGATCTGACTGTACGTCAGACCCAGCGCCACCTCGTCGGGCAGCGCGGGACGGTCGTCCTCCAGATCGGCGGTCGGCACCTTTTCCCACGCACTCGGCGGCGCGCCCAACTCCTGGAGCAGCGCCGCGCCCTGACGCTTGGTCAGACCGGTCAGCGGGGTGAGGTCGACACCGCCGTCGCCGTACTTGGTGAAGAAGCCCGTCACCGCCTCGGCGGCATGATCGGTGCCCACCACGAGCAGGCCCAGCTGTCCGGCGATCGCGTACTGGATCACCATGCGCTCGCGGGCCTTGAGGTTGCCGCGCACGAAGTCCCGCAGCTCGGACTCCCCGCCCGCCGACTCGGCCAGACCGCGGGCCACCTCGGCGGCCACCGCGTCGGCGCCCGGCTTGACGTTCACCGTGACCGAGCGGTCGGGCCGGATGAACCCCAACGCGATCTGCGCGTCGTGCTCGTCGGCCTGCACGCCGTAGGGCAGCCGTACCGCGACGAACTGTGCCTCGTGGCCCTCGGCCCGCAACTCCTCGGCGGCGAGTTGGCACAATCGCCCCGCCAGCGTGCTGTCCTGGCCGCCGCTGATCCCGAGCACGTAGCCCTTGGCCGGGGTCGACCGCAGGTAGTCCTTGAGGAAGTCGACCCGGCGCCGGATCTCCACCTTGGGCACGACGGCCGTCCGCACGCCGAGTTCGGCGAGAATCTGCTCCCTGGGGTTTGCCATCCCCGTACTGTACCGAGCGGGGCACGACCCGACGCCGGGGAGCGGTGTCGGCCGGCGCACGGGCCGCGCGGTCCGTGGTGGGAGGGGACGATACGCATGGGCAACGGCGCACTCCTCGTGATGGACGTACAGCGGGAGATCGTCGAGATGGCCGACGACGGTTCCGGATACCTGGACCGGCTCGGCGCGGCGATCGAGGGGGCCCGCGCGGCGGGCATGTCCGTGATCTACGTCGTGATCGGGCTGCGGCCGGGGCAGCCGGAGGTGAGCCCGCGCAACCGGGTGCTCACCAACTCGGCGGCGATGGGGCTGTTCACCGAGGGCGCGGCGGGCACCGCGATCCACCCCGCCATCGCGCCCCGCGAGGGCGACGTCGTGGTCACCAAACGCCGCGGCAGCGCGTTCTCCGGCAGCGACCTCGACCTGGTCCTGCGGGCCCGCGACATCGACCGTCTCGTCCTGGCGGGCATCGCCACCAGCGGTGTCGTGCTCTACACCCTGTGTCACGCACAGGACCTGGACTTCGGCCTGACCGTGCTCGTGGACGGCTGCCTGGACCTCGACCCCGAAGTGCACCGGTTCCTGACCGAGAAGTTGTTCCCGCAGTGGGTGGAGGTCGCGCTGGTCGAGGACTGGCTGAAAACCGTCGCCGACCCGGCGCAGGTGCAGGCGGAGTGAGCCCGCCCGTCGACGTCGCGGCTCAGCGGCTCGGCGGCCGGGTGCCCGTGTAGACGCCGATGGCCCGGTAGCGCAGACCGGGCTGTCGGTACTCCTCCATCGCGTGGGCGAGCCAGCCGATCGACCTGGCCATCGCGAAGACCGCCTCGCCGGCGTCCGGCCGCATCTGCATGGCGTGCGCCAACGCGGCCAGCGCCAGGTCCGCGTTGGGGAACACCTCGGCGCGCGCCGCCGGTTCGCGCGTCAGCGCGTCCACCGTGCGGATCACCCGGGCGACCCGCTCGTCGTGCTCGGCGTGTTCGCGGAGCAGGCCGAGCAACAGATCGGCGCGCGGGTCGTGTTCGGCGTAGAGCAGGTGGCCCAGACCGGGCAGGCGCTCCCCGGCGCGCAACCGGTCGGCGACCGCCGCGGTCGGGCCGCCGCCGGCCGGGTCGAGCGCGTCGCGCAGGAAGCGGTACGCCAGGCCGATCGCCGCGCCGTGATGCCGGCCGTCGAACACCCCGAGGCCGGCCGAGACCACCGCGTACACGTCCGCCCGGGCGCCGGCCGCCACCCGCGCGGCCAGCGTGGACACCGCCAGGTCGTGGTCGGCCTTGAGCACGAGCGCGGCGTTCAGCAACCGGATGTGCTCCGGGGTCGCCGCGCGAGCGGTCAGTTTCGGCCACAGCCGCGCCGCGAGGCAGGACCCGGTCGGCGGGGGCGCGCCCGGGCACGGGGGCAGCGTGTCCGCCATCATCGCGAGCAGCGTCTCGCCCGCGCGGACCACGGCCTGCTCCGACAGGTCGAAGCGCAACGGATCGGCGGTGCCCGCCGCGGCCACGATCATCCGGATACGGTCGGTGAGCCGGGCGCCGTCCGGCAGCAGACGCACCGTGCGCCGGACCAGGTCGGCCGGCCCGGCGGGGGCCTCGAACGGGGGCACCTCGGCGAGGTCGACGCCCCGCCACAACCAGTGCGCCACCGACTCCAGGCGATATCCGGTGAGTTCGGCCACGTCGCGGCCGCGGTAGTAGAGCCGGTCGTCGGCCAACAGGGTCACCCGGGTGTGGATGCGTTCGATCGAGCCGTTGGCGGGGCGGGCGCGCCGGCCGCCGGTCCGGCCCGCCAACTCCTCCACGTCCGCGGCGGCGAACCGGCTGCCGCGCTGTCGCGACTCGCGCACGCTCGTCAGCAGCCCGCGACTGACGTAGGCGTAGACGGTCTCGGGCTTGACCCCCAAGCGTTGCGCGACCTGAGCGGTGGTCAGGTAATCCCGGTCACTTTCGTCGCCCGGCACGGCCCGTCGACCAGCCATTTCGTCGCCGCCTTCCGCTGGTATTGAGGCAATCAACATTGACGATAGTTGATCGTCGGGACGACATTCGAGGTGGCCGAAGCGGAGCTGTGCGCAGAGCGGGAGGCGTGTCATGTCGGTCGTCGTCGACGGCGGGATCGAAGTACCCAGAGGGTTGAAGGGGGTGGTGGTCACCACCACCGAGCTGGGCGATGTGCAGGGCGCGAAGGGCTTCTACCACTACCGGCAGTACTCGGCGATCGAGCTGGCCGGCACCCGGACGTTCGAGGACGTGTGGTTCCTGTTCGTGTACGGCCGACTGCCCGAGGCCGACGAACGCGCGTCGTTCGCCGCCGAGTCGGCCCGGCTGCGGGTGCTGCCCGAAGAACTGCGCCCGGTGTTGCGCTCCATCGCCACGGCGGGCGAGCGCTTCGATCCGCTCGCCGGACTGCGTACGGCGCTGTCGTTGATCGGCGCCGCGCGTACGCTGCCGCCGCTGTGGGAGTCGTCGCCGGAGCGGCGCCGGGCGGACGCGCTCCTGGTGGGGGCGGTGACCCCGACGATCCTGGCGGCGCTGTACCGGATCCGGGCCGGGGCCGAGCCGTTGGAGCCCCGGGCGGATCTGTCCACGGCGGCGAACTGGCTCTACCTGGTGACCGGCGAGGAGGCCGAACCCGAGCGGGTGGCGGCGATCGAGCGGTACCTGATCGCCACCGTCGACCACGGCTTCAACGCCTCCACGTTCACCGCGCGGGTGATCGCCTCCACGGGGGCCGACCTGGTGTCCGCCGTGGTCGGGGCGATCGGCGCGTTCTCCGGTCCGCTGCACGGCGGTGCGCCGGATCGGGCGCTGGAGTCGCTGGACGCGATCGGCTCGCCCGACGCGGTCGACGCGTGGGTGCGGCCCAGGATCGCCGAGGGTGAGCGGATCATGGGATTCGGCCACCCGGTCTACCGCACCGAGGATCCGCGCGCGGTGATGCTGGCCGGATTGGCTCGCGAACTCGCCCCGCACACCGGCGCGCGGGGCGTCGCGCTGGTGGAGTTCGCGGGCACGGTGCACCGTCGGGTGACCGAGATCCTGGCCGAGCTGAAGCCGGGGCGGGAACTGCACGTCAACGTGGAGTTCTACGCGGGTGTGGTGATGGAGCTGTGCGGCATCCCCCGGAACATGTTCACGCCGACCTTCACGGTGAGCCGAGTGATCGGGTGGTGCGCGAACATCCTGGAACAGGCCGATGACACGAAGATCATCCGGCCGATCGCCCGGTACACCGGGCCGCCCGCGCCGCAGCCGGTACCCACCGGCTGAGGCCGGGCGGGGCCCGGGTCGAGCCGACCGGATTCAGCGGGCGCTGCCGAGATTCCGGTCGGCCTCGTCGCCCCGGAGCATGAGGGTGACCTCCTCGATGCGCCGGAAACGACCGTCGGGGGCCAGATCGGCGAAGACGTAGACCTCGGTGCGCACGGTCGAGCCGTCGTGCTTGGTGATGTCGACCGTGTGTCGGTCGGCGTAGCGCGTCCCCTCGCGGAGCTCGTCGTGGACCTCGATGGAACCGGCGGCCACGATCGTGCGCAAGTGGGCGATGTGCGCGAGGAATTCGGTGCGGTCGGCCCACTCCCCGTCGGTGCGCTGGCGGTAGTCCGGGGCGAAGTGCCGGTCGGCGGCCTCGGCGAGGGGGAGGTCGCGATCGAAGAGCAGGTCGGTGAGCGCGGCGGCGATGCCGGTGGGGGCCATGGGAGGTCCTACCTTTCGGGTGAGCGGCAGAGAGCAAGGAAACGCGTGCGCAACGCACGCATTTCCTTCGCGTACCGTAGCACCATATGCGTGCGCCGCGCACGCTATCCTCTGCGGTGTGGACAACGAGGTGGGATACGAGATCGCCGACGCGCTGGGCGTGTTGTTGCGGCGGACGACCAGGGAGCGTCTGCACCGGTCGCTGACCGAGGGCATGGGCGAGGGGGTGGACGAGGTGACCTATCCGGTCCTGAGCGCGCTGGCCCGCACGGGACCGCGCAGCGCGGCCGATCTGGCACCCGACGTCGGACTCGACCGCTCCGGCGTCACCCGCCGCGCCACCCGCCTGGAGGAGGCCGGACTGGTGCGGCGCGAACCGCACCCCACCGACCGGCGGGCGGCGCTGCTCGTGCTCACCGACGCGGGCGAGCGCGCGGTGGCGGAACTGCGCCGTCGACTGGCCGATCACATCGGCGCGAGTCTGGCCGCCTGGCCGCCCGGCGCGGCGGGGGAGTTCGCCCGATCGTTGCGTCGCTTCGTCACCGACGGGCCGTTCGCCTGACCGGGGCCGTCCGGGCGCGGCCTCAGACGGCGTCGAAGCGCCACCTGGTCTGGCTGTACGTGCCCTTGCCGAAGCCGAAGACGGTGGTCGGCGCCACGCGCAGGACCCGTGCCACGTTGCCCCCACTGCCGTGGAAGGCGCCGTCGCGGACCTCGAACCGCCAGTCGGGACCGTACTTGCCCGCGTAGGCGTCGGCGATGCGGCGCAGGGACGACTCGTCCGTCAGGGGGACGGCGCGACCCTCGACGACCACATCGAGGCCCCGGTCCAGGGCGTTGTCCCCGGTGGTCAGCACGCAGTTCGCGTTGGCGTGGAGGTTGTGCGACTTGCGTTCGTCCGCGCCGGTGCAAAAGTGCAGCGCGTTTTCCAGCCAGACCGCCAACAGCGGTGTCACGTGCGGTCGTCCGTCCGGCCGCACCGTACTCAGCCAGAACACCGGGGCGGTCGCCAGGCGGGTGACCGCCACCGACCACGGCACGGCCTCGGCGTCGGGGTGGCTGTAGCGCGCGTCCAGTCGGGTGCGCGGTTCGGGCTGGGACATCGGGCGTCCTCCGGGTGTCGGCGGTGCGCGGCCCCGGCCGGATCCGGGCGGGATCGCGCGGACCTTTGCGGTCCACTGCAAAGGACTGCCCCGGGTTCGTGAACTCATCGGTGCGTGCGATTTTCCCGGATATGCGGGCCTTTTCCCGAGGGTTTCGCGAATCTCGGGTAAAGGGTTCATAAAGAAATCTTTGCCTCCCCTGTCTCTGGTGTCACAGGCGCATCTAGGGTCCGGATGCCCGACGCGAAATCCCGTCTCCGTCGTGACCCGACGGTGACGGGAGGTGGGGGTCGGGCTCTGCCGAATCAGCTCGACGTCGTGGGCGCGTAAGGCACCACAGCACCCTGATCGGCGTCGCTTCGCGTCCGGGACCACCTTCCGGGCGGAAGGGGAGACCATCTTGAGTCGAGCGATACCCGGGCGCGGCGGTACGCCGCCGCGAGGCCTCCGGCGTTTTCGTGGCCCGGTGACTTTACTGTCGGCTTCCGTACTCGTGGCCGCGGGACTTTCCACGGCGACCGGCGCCGCGTCCGTCGCCGCGCCCGTGCGGGTGGACAACACCAGGGCGGTGTGGAACCCCGGACCCGAGGACACCTATCTCAACACCGTCGAAGCCGAGTTCCCCCAGGGCACCGGCGTCGACGGCGAAGTGACCGCCGCGGACAAGGCCCGCAAGGCCAAGGAGGGGCGCGGCAGCAAGGACCGCGAGGGCAATCCGCGCGCGGCGGGGCAACTGCGCCGACTGGAAGCCGAGTCCCAGCGCACGGGCAAGAGCCCGGAGCAACTGAAGGCCGAGAAGAGCGGTTTGGCGCCGGGCAAACAACAGAACGCCAAATTGCTGACCGTTCTCGTCGAGTTCAACGAGAACGCCAACGACGACTTCTCCGGGTTCAACCGCCGTGCGAGCGTCCTGGACCCCTCCTGCGTCGTCGAACCGCCGGGCACCATCAAGAACGGCCCGCTGCACAACACGATCCCGGACCCGGCGCTCGCCGGGAACGACAACAACACGCCGTGGGTCAAGGACTTCAGCCCCGAGCACTTCAACAAGATGCTCTACACCAAGCAGGGCATCACCGAGCGCATGCGCAAGGACCTGATCGGTCCCGACGGCAAGCCGGGCATCGACGTCTCCGGCTACACGATGAAGAACATGTACGAGGAGATGTCGAGCGGCAAGTACACCGTCTCCGGCACCGCCACCCCGTGGATCAAGGTTCCGCACTCCGAGGCGTGGTACGGCGCGGGTGCCTGCGGCAAGCGTCAGCAGGACATGAGCGGACACCCGAACAACCCGGGGGGCGCGGAAACGCTCGCGATCGACGCGGTGAACGAACTCGCGCGCAGCCAGCCGAACTTCCCGTGGGCCGACTACGACAAGGAGGACACCGGCGACGCCGACAACGACGGCAACACGCAGGAGCCCGACGGCGTGGTCGACCACCTGGTCCTGGTGCACTCGGGCAAGGACAAGTCCTCCGGCGGCGGCGCCGAGGGCACGTACGCCATCTGGGCGCACTCCAGCGCCGTGGCGGGCGGCTACACCGTGCCCGGAAACACCGTCAAGGTCGCCAACTACATCGTGCAGCCGGAGGACTCCGGCGTGGGCGTGTTCGCCCACGAGTACGGCCACGACCTCGGTCTGCCGGACCTGTACGACAACTTCAGCGGCGGCGAGTCCGACGTCAACTTCTGGGACCTGATGGCCAGCGGCTCCCACTCGGGCCCGCTGTTCCAGTCGATGCCGGCCAACATGAGCGCGTGGTCCAAGTACACGCTGGGCTGGCTGACACCGCAGGTCCTGAAGGTGGGTGACAAACCCACGATCGCCACCCTGGGCCAAGCGGCCAAGACACCCAAGGGCACCCAACAGGCGGTCCGGGTCAACCTGCCCGACAAGGTGTTCCGATTCTCCACGCCGCACAGCGGCACCAAGGCGTGGTACTCGAGCAACGACCAGCAGTGGGCGGACGTGAAACTCGTCCGCGACATCGCGGTCCCGACCGGCACCGACCTGAAGTTCCAGTGGTGGAGCGACTATTCCCTGGAGGTGGACTGGGACTTCGGATTCGTCGAGGTCTCCACCGACGGCGGCGCCACGTGGAAACAGCTGGAGGTCCGCGACGAGGCGGGCACGCTGGTGTCCACCCCGCCGGACTACCCGGACCCGAACGGCAACCTGCGCCGGTTCGGCAAGAGCACCGGGCTCACCGGTGACAGCAACGGTTGGCGCCACGACCACGTGGACCTGACCGCCTACGCCGGGCAGAACATCAAACTGCGCCTGGGCGTCGACACGGACGCCGCGACGCAGGAGAAGGGTTGGCTCGCCGACGACTTCTCGCTCACCAACGGTGGCGCCACCGTGTGGTCGGACGACGTCGAGCAGGGCGACAACGGCTGGACTCCGGTGGCCGGTTCGGTCGGTGCCGGCACCCGCGGCGCCGGTTGGGTCCGCTCCGACGGTACGTTCAACAAGGAGCAGTACTACCTGCTCGAATGGCGCAACCTGTCCGGCTTCGACCAGGGCCTGAAGTACACCTACACGTTCGGCGAGAACGGCAAGCGCTCCAAGCTCGCCTACAACGCGCCGGGCCTGCTGGTGTGGCTCCGGGACAACGAGTACCCGAACAACGGCATCCTCAACTTCCTCGACCGCAGCCCGTCGTTCGGTGCCAAGGGCGAGTTGTTGCTCGTCGACGCGAACCCCGAGCCGTACCGCTTCCCGCACCTGCCGTCGAACGAGGCGGCCAACGTGGAGGCCCGGGTGCAGTCGGCGAACGCGGCGTTCGGCTTCAAGGACACCCCGGGATTCCAGGCCTGCCTTCGGGCCGGCGACCACTGCGCGAACTTCGCCAAGACGGAACCGGTGCGGTTCTTCTCCGACGTGCTCGGCTACGCGCCGGGTGTCGAGGCGGGTCCGAACGGATTCGTGGGCAAGGACCGCGACGGTTCCACCGTGGTCCCGGCTCGGGCGCCGTACTCGACCAAGGTGACCAAGCCGGACGGCTCGCCGGACTTCGCGAACTACGGCAAGCCGTTCAACAATTCGGTGACCGGCAACGGCAACCCCGGGCTGGAGAAGGCATACGGCGTGACCGTGTTCCCGATCACCCCGCTGCCGCAGAACACCGGCGCCGTCGTCTGGATCGCCCCCGCACGGAAGTAACCGCCTCACCCGCACGACGTCGGCCCCCACGACGCAACTCCGGTC
This sequence comes from Embleya scabrispora, assembly GCF_002024165.1. Classification (NCBI taxonomy): domain Bacteria; kingdom Bacillati; phylum Actinomycetota; class Actinomycetes; order Kitasatosporales; family Streptomycetaceae; genus Embleya; species Embleya scabrispora. Next base: position 842,743 of record NZ_MWQN01000004.1, on the reverse strand, counting down.
GTGGGGGCCGACGTACGTCGGCGGCGTGCCGGTTACCATGCAGAGCACGGCGTGCCGATGAGGCGGTTGGTTGCCTGGGTGACCCGAGGGAAGAGGCGAGGGATGTCGGAAGCGGAGTGGATGTCGCGGGATCCGCGCGAGGAACCCTGGCCGGTGGTCGATCTGCGGCTGGACGTCCCGCATTCGGCCCGCGTCTACGACTACCTCATCGGCGGGAAGACCAACTTCGAACCCGACCGGGTGGCCGCGAAGGCGTCGGTGGAGGCGTGGCCGGCCCTGCCGATCTCGATGCGCACCACCCGCACCTTCATGCAGCGGGCGGTGCGACACCTCACCGAGCGGTACGGCGTACGGCAGTTCCTGGACATCGGCACCGGGATCCCGACCTCGCCGAACGTGCACGAGATCGCGCAGGGCATCGCCCCCGAGGCACGGGTCGCCTACGTCGACAACGACCCGATCGTGCTGACCCACGCGAGGGCGCTGATGTCGAGTACCCCCGAGGGCCGCACCTGCTATGTCGACGCCGACCTGCGCGACATCGACTCGATCATCGACGCCCCGCAGTTGCGCGAGGTGCTCGATCTGTCGAAGCCGGTGGCACTGTCCCTGGTCGCGATCGTGCACTTCGTGCTCGACCGGGACGACCCGCAGGGCCTGGTGCGGCGCCTGATGGACGAACTCGCCCCGGGCAGCTTCCTGGTGCTGACCGTGTTCACCGGCGACACCGACCCGGTGGGCGTCGGCGGGGTCGGGCGCGAGTACAACGCGCGCGGCATCCCGCTCCAGATCCGGGACCGGAAGGAAACGCTCGCCTTCTTCGACGGCTACGAGTTGCTGGACCCCGGAGTGACGCTGGTGCACCACTGGCGCCCGGACCCGGACGCGCCCGAGATCCGCGACGCGGACATCGCGATGTACGGCGGAGTGGCGGTCAAGAACGCCTGACCGGGCACGGCCGGGTACTCGCCGTGCCGACCTACCTGGACGCGTCGCCCCGCCGACGCTCGCCCGGGGCGCGGGCCGGCCCGCGCAGTACCGCCATCGCCGCGTTGTGGCCGGGGACGCCGCTCACCCCGCCGCCGCGCCGGGCGCCGGCGCCGCACAGCAGGACGCGCTCGTGGGCCGTCTCGACGCCCCACGTCCCGGGCGGTTCGCCGTTCGGCGTGTACGGCCAGGACAGGTCGCGGTGGAAGATGTGCCCGGCGGGCAGCCCGAGTTCGTCCGCGAGGTCGAACGGCGTGTGCACCTCCAGGCACGGATCACCGTTCGCGTCGCGCAGCAGACAGTCCTCGATCGGCTCGGCGAGCACGTCGTCGACGGAGTCGAGCATCGCGCGCAGCGCCTTCGCCCGGGCGTCGTCGTGGTCGCCGGCGAACAGGCGGGCAGGCATGTGCAGGCCGAACAGGGTCAGTGTGTGCACCCCGGCGGCCCGGGGCCCGGGGCCGAGGATCGAGGGGTCGGTGAGGGTGTGGCAGTACATCTCGCCGGGCGGCAGCGTCGGCACGCGTCCGGCCGCGGCCTGCTCGTACGCGTCGGCGATGTGGGCATAACCCTCGTTGACGTGGAAGGTGCCCGCGAACGCCCGCCGCGGATCGGCCCGCGGATCACGCAGGCGCGGCAGCCGGGCCAGCACCATGTTGACCTTGAGCTGTGACCCCTCCGGCGCCGGGCCGTCGGCCGGCTCGCCCAGCAGTCGGCCCAGCGTCCGCGGCGCGACGGCGGCCAGGACGTGTCCGCCCGCCACGCGATACTCCGTGTCGCCGATCGTGTAGGACACCTCGCCGTCGGGGTTCACGGCGGTCACCGTCGCGCCCGTGCGCAGGTGTGCGCCCGCCGCCCGCGCCGCGTCGGCAAGGCTTGCGGTGACCGCGCCCATGCCGCCCACCGGGACGTCCCAGTCGCCCGTACCGCCGCCGATCACGTGGTAGAGGAAACACCGGTTCTGCCGCAGCGCGGGGTCGTGCATCGGGGCGAACGTGCCGATCAGGGCGTCGGTGGCGACCACGCCGCGCACCGTGTCGTCGGCGAACTCCGCCTCGATCAGGCCCGACAGGGGTTGTCCGAACACCGCGTCCCAGATCCGCTCATCGTCCACGAGGCGACGGAACTCGGCCTCGGAGCGCAGCGGTTCGGTGAGCGTGGGAAACACCCGCTCGGCCAGCCGGCCGGTGGCCGCGCCGAACCGCTCCCACGCGTCGGCGTCGCGTACGCCGGCGAACCGGGTCAGTTCGGCCCGGGTGCCCGCCCGGTCCTCGGTGTCCACGAGCAGGCCGTCGGCGCCGCGCGGGGTGTACGACCCGATCCGCCGACGCCGCGTCACCAGGGGCAGCCGCAGGTCCTCGACGATCTTTCGGGGCAGCAGGCTGACCAGGTACGAGTAGCGCGACAATCGCACGTCGACCCCGGGGAACGGCCGGGCCGACACCGCCGCGCCGCCGACCTCGTCGAGCCGTTCCACCACCACGACCGAGCGCCCCGCCCGCGCCAGGTAGGCGGCGGCGACCAGGCCGTTGTGGCCGCCGCCGACCACGACGACGTCGAATCTCCCACCGTCACGCACCACATTCGCCTCCGCGATTCCCGATCTCGCTCCGCACGGCCACGCCACCTGCAGGCAGCGTAGGTGTGTTCACCCGGGAGCGGCCCGCACACACGCACGGCGCGAAGCCGCGGAGGGTGCGGAGCGCAACCCCCGGCGCGGTTCGTGTCCGCGCTGCTCGGGGGCGGCTGGTGTGCGCCGATCTGTTGGAGCAGATGGTGGAGATGACGCCCAGCGACGATTAGGGGACGCGCTTCCACGGCCTGGGCCTGCGGTGCCGGGACCTGTCCTGCGGGATCCCGGTGTACGGGCGCACCGGGACCCTCCGGGGCTACTACACCTACGTGTTCACCACCCGGGACGGCGGTCGCGGTGTCATCTCGATGGCGAACACGAGCAACATCGGCACGGCCGACGCCGTGCCGGGCGACACCGTGGAGGCGGCGTTCCGCGGAAAGCGGGCGGCCGGCCCGAGGGCGCTGACCACCCGGGCGCCGCCGCCCGAGGAGGAGGCGTCGGCCGCGCGGTAGCGGCGGGCCCGCCCCGCGAACCCGGTCGGCCGATTTGCCCGTTGTCGCCGCGCCGCGATCGGCGTGGCGGCAACCGGCGTGGGGGCCGGCTATCGCGTCGGGTCGCCGGGCGTGCCCAGGACCCGGTCGAGCGCGTCGCGGACGATCCGGCGCATGGCGTCGGCGTCGTCCAGGTAGCAGCCGACCGCCAGGCCGTCGCGCAGCAGCATCAGGATGTCGGCGGTGGTGCGGGCACGGGCGTCGCCGGCGGCGGTCAGCAGGTCGGCCACCGTCGTGCGGAACCAGGCCCGGTGGTCCAGGATCGCGCCGCGGACCGGATGGGCGACCTCCGGGAATTCGGCGGCGGCGTTGATGAACGGGCAGCCCCGGAAGTCGGGTTTGCGGCCGACCTCGACGATCAGGTCGAAGAGCCGCACCAGGACCTCGCGCGCCGGCAGGTCGGCGGAGTCGGCGAGGAAGTCGGCGACGGTCCGGCGCTGCGCCTCGAACTGCTCGGTCAGATACGCGTGGACGAGCGCGTCCTTGGCCGGGAAGTGGTGGTAGAAGGTCGCCTTCGCGACAGCCGCCTCGGCGATGATCCGGTCCACCCCCACGGCATGCACGCCCTCCGCGTAGAAGAGCACGCTCGCGGTGTCGAGCACGCGGCGGCGGGCCGGGCTCTCGCGGGGTCGATCGGAGGTCGTCGTGGGCACGCCTTGACTTTACCAGACAGGTCTGTCTACCGTCGGATCCATCAACCGAACAGACAGATCTGTCTACCACTACTCGGATCTGTGCCATCACCTGGAGAAGGCGGGACCACCATGAGCCTGTACACCGCGATCGCGACCTCGGCCGGACGGGACGCCCGGGCGGTCAGCTCCGACGGGCAGCTCGACGTCAAGCTGGGCCTGCAGCGGGAACTCGGCGGCGACGGGATCGGCACCAACCCCGAGCAGTTGTTCGCGGCCGGCTACTCGGCCTGTTTCGCCAGTGCGATGCAACTGGTGGCCAAGCGCCAGGGAGTGGACGCCGCCGACGCGTCCGTCACGGCGGAGGTCGACCTGAACCCGAACGGCGACGGCGGCTTCGGGCTGGGTGTGACGCTGCGCGTGGAACTGCCGGAGCACCTGTCCGCCGAGCAGGGTCGGGCCCTGATCGAGGCCACCCACCAGGTCTGCCCGTACTCCAACGCCACCCGGGGCAACATCCCGGTCGAACTCGTCGTCGAGTAGCCGACCCCGGGACGTCAGTCCGCCGCGCGCTCCCCGTCCCGGTCGTCGCCGGGCGGGGTGGGGCGGGCGGGACCGCGATACGTGAGCGTCTGGCTGTAGACGATGTTCGTGGTGGTGCTGCCGAACTGCGCGAGACGGTTGACGATCGCCTCCAGGTGCGGCATCGACGTGGCCGCCACCTTGAGCGTGTAGCAGTCCTCGCCTGTGGTGCGCAGGCACTCCAGGATCTCCCGCCGCTCCTCGAGCAGGCGGTGCAGCGGGCCGTGCCGACTTCCGGGGTACTTCAGGCGCACCACGGCCAGCACGGCGAAGCCGGCCCGGGCGAGGTCGACCTCCGCCCGGTAGCCGGTGATCACGCCGACCGCCTCCAGGCGCTTGACCCGCTCGGTCGTGGCGGACGCGCTCAGGCTGACCCGACGCCCGAGTTCGGTCAGCGGGATGCGACCGTCGCGCTGCAACTCGCTCAGGATGGCCCAGTCGGTGGCATCGAGATCCTCGGTCATTCGGCCAGACTACCGGCGGATCCACGGCGATCCGGCCGGAAGGGCACGAATTATGTCTTCAGCCGACGGGTTGCCGCCGGATAGCCTCGATCCATGCAACTCGGTGTCAACGTCCCCAATTTCGGCCCCGGCACGGATCCCGGCATGCTGCGCGACTGGGCACAGACCGTGGAGGGGCTGGGATTCGACCTGCTGATGGTCTCCGACCACATCGCGATCACGCCCGACGTCGCGGAGCAGTACCCCGCCCCCTTCTACGAACCCTTCACCACGCTCGCCTGGCTGGCCGGCGTCACCCGGCGGGTTCGGTTGGGCACCACGGTGCTCATCGTCCCCTACCGACACCCCCTGCTCGTCGCCCGGATGGCCGCCAACCTGCACCGGTTGAGCGACGAGCGCCTGGTGCTCGGCGTGGGCGTCGGCTGGGCGCGGCAGGAGTTCGCCGCGCTCGGGCTGCCGTTCGAGCGCCGGGGCAGGACCACCGACGAGCACCTCGCGGCGATGCGCGCCGCGTGGGCGGGCGGCGAGGACGACTACCGCGCGGGCGGTATCCCGATCTGGGTCGGCGGCAACAGCGATGCGGGCATCCGCCGCGCGGTGCGCCTGGGCGACGCCTGGCACCCGCTGCGCCGCACCATGCCGTGGATGCACGCGGCGGTGGACCGGATGCGCGACATCGCCGAGGGGGAGGGGCGGGCGACGCCGGGGCTGGTGCCGAGGATCGCGCTGCATGTCACCGACGAGCCGCTGCCGGATGCCACACGGCTCGCGGGCGTGGGCACGATCGAGCAGGTTCTCGACGATCTGGACGGTTTGCACGGCCTGGGCGCCGAGACCGTCGTGCTCGATCCGCTCGACGGCGACCCGAACGAGACCCGGCACCCCGGCGCCGCGTGGCGCATGTTGGCCCGGGTGGCCGAGCGACTGCGTACCCCCAACGGCGATCGCACCCCGCCCGCCGATTCCACCGAAGCGAGATGACGGAGACGCGATGACCGTGTCGGACGACGAACTGATCCATCTGCGCCGCTGTGTGGACCTGGCCGCCGAGGCCGTGGCGGCCGGCGACGAGCCGTTCGGCTCGGTCCTGGTCGCCGCGGACGGCACCGTCCTCGCCGAGGACCGCAACCGCGAGCGCAGCACCGGGGATCCGACCCGCCACCCCGAGATCGAACTGGCCCGCTGGGCGGCCGCGCACCTGACGCCCCCGGAGCGGGCGGCGGCCACCGTCTTCACCTCCGGGGAGCACTGCCCGATGTGCGCGGCGGCCCACGGCTGGGTGGGCCTCGGCCGCATCGTCTACGTCAGTTCGGCCGAGCAGACCGGCGAGTGGCTGGCCGAACTGGGGGTGTCGGCCTCCCCCGTACGCGCCCTGCCGATCGCGGAGATCGTGCCCGGGCTCGTGGTGGAGGGCCCGGTCCCCGGACTGGCCGAGGAGGTCCGCGCGCTGCACCACCGCTTCCGGGGCGAGGGCTGACGCCGGTCGAGGGGCCGGTGGACGGCCGGCCCCTCGGCGGCTTTCCGGGCGTCGTCGGCGCGGGTCAGTACGAGATGGCGACCCGGGTCGCGAAGATCTCGCGGTCGTCGATGTGGCCGAGGATGAAGTCGGCCAGGTCGGCGCGGGAGAGCCGGGTCGGACGATCCAGGGGCCGCGTGTCGTCGGGGCTGTACCGGTAGGTGCCGGTGCGCGGTCCGTTGGTGAGCATCGGGACGCGGATCACGGTCCAGTCGAGCCGGTGGGCGTCGGAAAGGTCCTCCTCCATGCGGTGCATGTCGGCATACGCGTGCCGGTGCAGGGGCTTGACGACGAGCTTGGTGACCAGGCGCTGGGCCGCCGGCATCCCGGCGCCCGAGCCGAGTGCGCCGGAGGAGAGGCAGACCAGGCGCCGGACGCCCGCGGCGGTCATCGAGCGGCGCAGATTGCCCGTGCCCCGCGAGTAGATCGTGGTGGGCGAGCGGGTGGTGGCGCCGAGCGCGCTGAGTACGGCGGTGTGGCCGGGAACGACCGCGTCGATCGTGGCCGGATCCAGGGCGTCCCCGGCGACCACGTGCAGGTTCTCGTGTCGGGCGGTGATGCGTCCCGGATCGCGGGCGAGGGCGGTGACGTGGTGGCCGGCGACCAGGGCCTGTGCGACGAGCCGCATGCCCGTGCCGCCGGCGGCGCCCACGACGAGCAGGTTCACGGCGCGGTCGGGTTCGTCTGCGGCCGGCCGCCGGCGGGGCGGCGGAAGGGCGGTGCGCCCGCGAGTTTGCCGCCGTCGATCGGCAGGGTGGCGCCGGTGATGAACGAGGACTCGTCGGAGCACAACCACACCACGGCCGCGGCGACTTCGTCGGGCAGACCGATCCGGCGCATCGGCATGGCCTGGGCGGCGGCCTGCCGGGCCTGCTCTCCGGCGGCCTCCAGCTGCTCGGTGTGGATCGGGCCCGGCGCGAGCGCGTTGATCCGGATGCCGGCGTCGGCGTAGTCGAGCGCGGCGGTGCGGGTGAGCCCGATCAGGCCGAACTTGCTGGAGACATACCCCGCCAGCCCGCCGACCGCCTGGAGACCGGCGGTGGAGGACATGTTGACGATGGCACCGCCGTCGCCGCTCGCGAGCATGGCGGGAATCTCGTACTTCAGGGCGAGGAAGACGCCGCGGAGGTTGACGGCGAAGGCGCTGTCGAAGTCGGCCACGTCGACGTCGGCGAGCGGGGTGGGCGGGTGGCCGCCGCCCGCGGCGTTGTTGACCGCCGCGTCCAGCCGGCCGAAGCGGTCGACGGCGGTGGCGACCAGTCGCTCGACGGCGCCGGGGTCGGTGACATCGGTCGGTACGGCCAGCGCCCGGCCGCCGGCCGCGTCGAGTTCGTCGGCCAGGGCGGTCAGCGCGTCCGCGTCGCGGGCGGCGAGCACGACCCGTGCGCCGGCGCGGTGCAGGGCGCGGGCGGTGGCCGCGCCGATGCCGCGACTCGCACCGGTGACGATCGCGACGCGGTCGGCGAGGGGCTGCTGAGGGGTGGACATGGTGCACTCCCGGGTCGAGGTGATGTGGGGATGCGAATCCGGCGGACCGGGACGCCCGGGCAGGCCGGGGTATCCGCGATCCGCGAGGTCGCGTAGAATTCAATGGACAGACAGTAAATCCAAAATCATGGAAGGGGCAAGCCGCGTGAGTCCGCGTGAGTACAGGTCCGACAAACGCCAGGCCGCAGCCGAGGACACCCGACAGCGCATCCTGACCGCCGCCCGCTCGCTGCTCTCGGCCGCCACGCCCGCCCAGATCACGCTCGACGGCATCGCCAAGGCGGCGGATGTGTCCCGCCAGACCGTCTACAACGCCTTCGGCACCAAGGCCGGCCTGCTCGAAGCCCTCTTCGACGGGCTGGCCACGCGGGCGGGCGTCGACCTGTCCGAGGCGTTCGCCGCGCCCGACGCGGACGCGGCGCTGCGCCGGTTCACCGAGACCTTCTGTCGCTTCTGGGCCGCCGACCCGGTGGTGATCCGCAGGCTGCGCGGCATGGCGGTGCTGGACGCCGAACTCGACCGACTGCTGCGCGAGCGCGACGACATGCGCCGCACCGCGCTCGGCTCGCTCCTGGCGGCCCGGGGGGTGGAGGCCGGGGCCGAGACGGTCGACGTCGTCTGGCAGCTCACCGGCTTCGAGGTGTACGACGGCCTGGCCCGGCGCGACCCCGGGCGCGACCCGGCCGGCCCGATCGCCGACGCCGTCGCGGCCGTATACGCGGCTGCGAAGGGCTGACGGGCAGGCCCGCGCCGAGCAGGTCGCCCGGGACCGGCTCAGCTCCGGTCGGCCGCCGCGGCGCCGAAGCGTTCGGTGAACGCCGTGCGGTTCGGCGAGTCGGGGGAGGGGTCGTGGATGGCGAAGACGACGTGTTCGAAGGCCGCCGCGAAGGGGCCGTCGGGGGCGAGATGTTCGTGGAACGCGCCGGCGACCTCGCGCGGGTCGTTGCGGAATACCCCGCACCCCCAGGCGCCCAGGACCAGTCGGCGGGCGCCGTGATGGTGGGCCACCGTCAGGACGCGGCCCGCGCGGCGGCGCAGGGTCTCCCGGATGCGGCCGTGCGCGGCGGGGTCGCGTTGCAGGGTCTCGCCGGCGTTGGGGGCGGCGCAGGTCAGGAACGACACCGGGAACGGCTCGTCGAGGAGGCGGCCGTGCTCGTCGCGGTGCACCGGGACGTCGGGGGACCAGATGACCCGGTCGCTGTAGAGCAGATCGGGTCCGGCGCGATGGGCGGCGTAGTAGTCGGGGGCTCGCAACAGGCAGGGATACAGCAGGCTGTTGCGGCACAGGTCCTCCTCCTGGGCCCGGGCACCGCGCAGATAGCCGCCGCCGGGGTTGCGCGCGGAGGCGAAGTTGAGCACCGCGATCGGGCCGGTGCCCGAGCCCGACCCGGACAGGCGCCGCGCGGCCTGGAGGCTGCCCTCGCCGGTCACCCGGAACCGTGTCGACGGCCCGGCGCCGACCGGGTGCGGGGCGAGCGGGCCGTCCGGGGGATGGCCGACGGTGTTGGACATCGCCGCGTGCAGCGCGGGCCCCACCCGGACCGTGCCGTAGGGAGTCGAGTATTCGCCCGTGGCGACGATCCGGGCGTTTACGGCCGCGATGTCCCGCAATCTGCTGTTCACAGGCTCGTACGCTAGAGGTTTGCCACGCGAGGGCCCAATTCCTTTCGGTACGCGGCGCGTCGCTCGGTCCGTGATCGAATCGATCGGGAATGAAGAAGCACGGTCGCGGAGTCGGCGGCTAGCGTGATCGCCACGCACCGCCGACCCGCCGGCACAACGCCCGACCGTGAGCACAGGAGTCAGGATGAGCAAGGCACCCAGGACGAATCCGCGGTCGCCCGCGCCGCACGCCGCCGACACCCACGATCTGATCCGCGTGCACGGCGCCCGGGTGAACAACCTCAAGGACATCGACGTCGAGATCCCCAAGCGTCGATTGACCGTGTTCACCGGTGTGTCCGGCTCGGGCAAGAGCTCGCTCGTCTTCGGCACGATCGCCGCGGAGTCCCAGCGGCTGATCAACGAGACCTACAGCGCCTTCGTCCAGGGCTTCATGCCGACCCTGGCCCGGCCGGAGGTGGACGTCCTCGAAGGGCTGACCACCGCGATCCTGGTCGACCAGCAGCGCATGGGCTCCGACCCGCGCTCCACGGTCGGTACCGCCACCGACGCCAACGCGATGTTGCGCATCCTGTTCAGCCGACTCGGCAAGCCGCACATCGGCCCGCCCAGCGCGTACGCGTTCAACGTGCCCTCGGTCCGGGCGAGCGGCGCGATCACCGTCGAGCGCGGCGCCAAGAAGGCGGTGAAGGCGTCGTTCCAGCGCACCGGCGGCATGTGTCCGGGCTGCGAGGGCCGGGGCACCGTCTCCGACATCGACCTCACCCAGCTCTACGACGACTCCAAGTCGCTCAACGAGGGCGCGCTCACCGTCCCCGGCTACAGCATGGAGGGGTGGTACGGCCGGATCTTCGGCGGCTGCGGCTTCTTCGACCCGGATAAACCGATCCGCAGGTTCACCAAGAAGGAATTGCACGACCTCCTGCACAAGGAGCCGACCAAGATCAAGGTCGACGGGATCAACCTGACCTACGAGGGGCTGATCCCGAAGATCCGCAAGTCGATGCTGGCCAAGGACATCGACGCGCTCCAGCCGCACATCCGGGCGTTCGTGGAGCGGGCGATGACGTTCGGAACCTGTCCCGAGTGCGGCGGCACTCGGCTGAGCGAGGGGGCCAGGTCGTCGCGGATCAAGCGGGTGAGCATCGCCGACGCCTGCGCGATGCAGATCAGCGATCTGGCGGAGTGGATCCGGGGCATCGACGAGCCGTCGGTGGCGCCGCTGCTCGCCAACCTCGGGCACTCCCTCGACTCGTTCGTCGAGATCGGCCTCGGCTACCTCTCGCTCGACCGGGCGTCGGGCACGCTCTCCGGCGGCGAGGCGCAGCGGGTCAAGATGATCCGCCACCTCGGCTCCGCGCTCACCGACACCACGTACGTCTTCGACGAGCCCACCGTCGGCCTGCACCCGCACGACATCAGGCGGATGAACGACCTGCTGCTGCGTCTGCGGGACAAGGGCAATACGGTGCTCGTGGTGGAGCACAAGCCGGAGACGATCGGGATCGCCGACCACGTGATCGACCTCGGCCCCGGTGCCGGTTCGGCGGGCGGCACGGTCTGCTTCGAGGGCACGGTGGACGAGTTGCGCAAGAGCGACACCGTCACCGGCCGGCACTTCGACGACCGGGCCAGGCTCAAGGAGCGGGTACGCAAGCCCACCGGCGCGCTGGAGATCCGCGGCGCGGCCACGCACAACCTGCGCGACGTCGACGTGGACGTGCCGCTGGGGGTGCTCACGGTGGTCACCGGGGTCGCCGGCTCCGGAAAGAGTTCGCTCGTGTACGGCTCGCTGGTGGGCGGATCGTCGGCCGCCGGCGAGGGTGTGGTGTCGGTCGACCAGGGGCCGATCCGGGGTTCGCGGCGCAGCAATCCGGCGACGTACACCGGACTGCTCGACCCGATTCGCAAGGCGTTCGCGAAGGCGAACGGGGTGAAGCCGGCCCTGTTCAGCGCCAACTCCGAAGGTGCCTGCCCCACCTGCAACGGGGTCGGCGTGGTCTACACCGACCTGGCGATGATGGCCTCCGTGGCGAGTGTGTGCGAGGAGTGCGAGGGCAGGCGGTTCGAGGCCTCGGTGCTGGAATACCACCTGGGCGGGCGCGACATCAGCGAGGTGTTGGCGATGTCGGTGGACGAGGCGCGGGAGTTCTTCGGCGCGGGCGAGGCGCACACGCCGGCCGCGCACACCATCCTCGGCCGGCTCGCCGACGTCGGGCTCGGCTACCTCGGTCTGGGGCAGCCGCTGACCACGCTGTCCGGTGGCGAGCGGCAGCGGCTCAAGCTGGCCACGCACATGGGCGACAGGGGCGGGGTGTACGTCCTGGACGAGCCGACCACGGGCCTGCATTTGGCCGACGTCGAGCAACTGCTCGGGCTGCTGGACCGGTTGGTCGACGCGGGCAAGTCGGTGATCGTGATCGAGCACCACCAGGCGGTGATGGCGCACGCCGACTGGATCATCGACCTCGGGCCCGGGGCCGGGCACGACGGTGGGCGGGTGGTGTTCGAGGGCACGCCGGCGGATCTGGTCGCGGCCCGGTCGACGGTGACCGCGGAGCACCTCGCGGACTACGTGGGGGGCTGAAGGGGCGGGGGCCGGGTGCGTCCCGGCTCGGCACTGCGCCCTGGACCACGGACGCCCGGAGCAGGGAGGGCAGGCGGGCCGAGGCCTTGTACCCGGGGCCCTGTCGCCCTCGGGTCGCGGTCACAAGCCGACCGCTACCGATGGGAGGCTGTGGGCATGGGCGCGAGGAGAGGCGGGGATCGGTCGTGATCGTGGGTGGGGAAACGAAGGGCGGCCGGGTGCGATGACCGTTCTCGGCACGCGGGCGCTCAACCGGGCGACCCTGGCGCGGCAGTTGTTGCTCGATCGGGCCGACCTGCCGCCGGCGGCGGCCGTCGCGCACGTCGGCGGTCTCCAGGCGCAGGAACCGCAGGAGCCGTTCGTCGGGCTCTGGTCGCGGTTGCGCGCGTTCGACCCGGCGACGCTGTCCGACCTGGTGACCGGACGCGGCGTGGTGCGCACCCATCTGATGCGCCGGACCGTGCACCTGGTCACCGCCGCCGACGCGTTGGCCTGGCGGGCCCGCCACGATCCGATGTTGCGGCAGCGGGTGATGGGCGTGTACCGCCGTGAGCTGCACGGGATCGATCTCGACGAACTGGCCGCGGAGGGCCGGGAGGTGATGGCCGACGGGGTGGCGCGTTCGATGTCGGAGTTCGCCCGGGCGCTCGCCGATCGTCGGCCCGACGTGTCGCCGAGGGCGCTGGGGGAGATGCTGATCGCGCTCGTCCCGGTGGTGCAGCTTCCGCCGCGCGGGGTGTGGCGGACCCGGGCGGGCGTGCGCAACGCGCTCGTCTCCTCGTGGCTGGGGCGCGAGGTCGACCCGCCGGCCCCGGCGGACCTGGATCCGGTCGGCGAAGCGCTGGTACGGCGCTATCTGGCCGCGTTCGGCCCCGCCGCCTCGGCGGACCTGCGCGCCTGGTGCGGCCTCGCGGGCCTGCCGCGCGCGGTCGCCGCGGTACGCGCGGAACTGGTCTCGTTCCGGGACGAGCGGGGGCGCGAACTGCTGGACCTGCCCGACGCGCCGCGCCCCGACCCGGACACCCCCGCCCCGGTGCGCTTCCTCCCCGCCTTCGACAACGCGCTCCTCGGCTACGACGACCGCAGTCGCATCGTCGACGACGCGCACCGGGGCCTGTCGGTCGCCGGCGTGCGTGTGGTCCTGCTCGACGGCCGGGTCGGCGCGACGTGGGGCGTCGAGGGCGGGGCGGTGACGGTCACCCCGCTGCGGTCGTTGTCCCGGGCCGAACACGCCGGCGTGGACGAGGAGGGGCGGGCGTTGGCGTCGTTCCTGTCCGACGGCGAGCACGATCGGGTGCGGATCGGCCCGACGGCCGGCTGAGGCCGGGCGCCCCGGGCTCCCGCTGCCGGCCGCGCGGGGTCGGCTCGTGCGGGTGATGCCGGGGAGGTGCTTGCGGGCGTCTGGGATGTGTCAATACCATGTCACACCTTACCGGGGATCGATGGCGCGCCATCCGGCCGTGCCTCGCAACTCCCCAACCCCGCCCAGGAAGAAGGCGCCCGCATCGTGATCGCCGCCATCGAGACCGTCGACTACCACGCCGCCGGCGAACCCTTCCGGATCGTCTCCCAAGGGCTGCCCACCGTCGCCGGGGACACCGTGGCCGAGCGGCGGGCGATCGTGATCGGGGCGGGGGGCACCGCCACCGCGCCGCGACCAGGCCCGCTCGACGACATCCGCCGACTGCTCACCCGCGAACCGCGCGGACACGGCGGCATGTACGGGGGGTTCGTGGTTCCGCCGGACGACGGCGAGGCGCACCTCGGGGTGCTGTTCTGGCACAAGGACGGCTACTCCACCGCCTGCGGCCACGGCACCATCGCGCTCGGCGCGTGGGCGGTCGACTCGGGGCGCGTGGCGGCGCCGGCGGACGGAACGGCGCGGGTGTACATCGACGTTCCCTCGGGCCGGGTCACCGCCATCGTGCACCGCCGCGCCGGGCGCACCACCTCGGTGACCTTCCGCAACGTACCCACCGGCATCGCCGCCCGGAAGATCCCGGTGACCACCTCGCGCGGCCCGGTACAGGTCGACCTCGCCCACTCCGGGGCCTGCTACGCCTCCGTCTCGGCGACCTCGCTCGGCCTCGCCGTCACCCCGGAGCAACTGCCCGAGATCACCGCGATCGGCCGGGAGATCCGCGCCGCGCTCGCCGACGAGCCCGCCACCCGGCATCCCGACGACCCGCGCCTGTCCGGGGTCTACGGCGTCATCCTCCACGAGGAACTGCCGGACACCGGGACCGGACTCCACCAGCGCAACGTCACCGTGTTCGCCGACGGCCAGATCGACCGGTCCCCGTGCGGTTCGGGCACGTCCGCGCGGCTGGCGCTGCTCGCCGACAGCGGTCGGATCGCGACGGGCGACGAGTTGCGCCACGAGTCGATCATCGGCACGGTCTTCACCGGCAGGGTGGTCGGGACGCATGCCGCGGGGGTGGTCACCGAGGTCACCGGCACGGCGTACCGCACCGGCGAGCATCGGTTCCTGCTGGATGCCGACGACTCGCTCGGGACGGGGTTCCTGCTGTGACCGCCGCGGAGCAACCGCCCACGATTCCGGTCGTGTCGACCCCCGCCCAGGCGATCGGGACGATCGAGCGCACGCTGCTCGCCGGACTCGATCCGGAAGGAGCACCGCCCCGGTCGAGCGTGGCCGTACCCGCCGGGGAACTGCTTCTGATGCCCGCGGCCGGGTCGTCGCACGTGGGCGTCAAGATCGCGGGGGTCGCCGTCGGCAATCCGGCCCGGGGGCTGCCCCGGATCACCGGCAGCTACCTGCTCCTCGACGGGCCCACCCTGCGACCGTTGGCCCTGTTCGACGGCGCCGCGCTGACCACGCTGCGGACGCCCGCGGTCAGCGCCGTCGCCGTCCGGCGGCTGGCCGTCGCCGATGCCGCGCACCTGGTGCTCTTCGGTACGGGGCCGCAGGCGTACGGGCACCTGGCGGCCCTGCTCGCCGTGCGGCCGCTGAGCCGGCTCACGGTGGTCGCGCGACGCGTCGAGGCGGCCCGGGAACTGGTCGAGCACGCCCGCGCGTTCGGCCTCGCGGCGACGGTCGGGACGCCGGACGCGGTCGCCGACGCCGACATCGTGGTGTGCGCGACCACGGCCCGCGAGCCGCTGTTCGACGGCACGCTGATCCCCGCCCACGCGGCCGTGGTGGCGGTGGGCTCACACGAGCCGACGGCGCGGGAGGTCGACACCGCGCTGGTTCGGCGCTCCGCCGTGTACGTCGAGGCGCGCTCCGCCGCCGCGAAGGAGGCCGGCGACCTGCTCCTCGCCGGGTGGGACGGGACCCGCGACGCCGGGGTGAACCTCGCGGAGTTGGTCCGGGGGGAGGCGACGGTCCCGAAGGACCGGCCGCGGTTCTTCAAGAGCGTCGGGATGTCCTGGGAGGACCTGGCCGTCGCGGTGGACATCCATCGACGGCACAAGGGAAATTGACCCACGAATCCATGCTCCGAATGCACCATGTGACTGGTCGATCCGGCTTCTAGGTTTGTTCTTGCCACCAGGCAGACCACGCCGCACAGAACAGGCCACACCATGTCGCCCCGAGTCGCCACGCCAAGCCGCACGACCGCCGCAGCCGCCGAAACCGGCGGCGGCACCACCATCGCCCAGACGCCCTCCCGCCGTCGGCCGGGGCTCGTGCTCGCGCTGCTGGCGTTTGCCCAACTGATCATTTCGATCGACTACAACATCGTCTACGTCGCGCTCCCCGAGATCGGCACCGGGCTCGGCTTCTCGGCGCAGAATCTCCAGTGGGTGATCAGCGCCTACGCCGTGGCCTTCGGCGGATTCCTGCTCCTCGGCGGCCGGGCGAGCGACCTGTTCGGACCGCGCCGGATGTTCACGCTCGGACTGTCGCTCTACGCCGTCTCGTCCCTGCTCGGCGGACTCGCCGGATCCCCCGCGCTGTTGATCGCCGCCCGGGCGATCCAGGGCATCGGCGGCGCCTTCCTCTTCCCCGCCACGCTCACCCTCGTGTCCACGAGCTTCGCCGAAGGGCGGGAACGCAACCGGGCGTTCGCGGTGTGGGGCACCGCCGGCGGCAGCGGAATGATCCTGGGCTCGCTCCTGGGCGGCGTGCTGACCCAGTCCCTCGGCTGGGAATCGGTCTTCTTCGTCAACGTCCCCCTGGCCGCCCTCGCCGCCGCGCTCGCGTTCCCGCTGATCACCCCCGACGCCCCGCGCACCAGGGGCCGTTCCTTCGACCTGACCGGCGCGCTCACCTCCACCGTCGGCATCACCGCCGTCGTCTACGCCCTCGTCCAGGGACCCGAATCCGGCTGGACCGCCGCCCACGTGCTCGGCGCCGCGCTCGCCGGCCTCGCCCTGCTCGCCGCCTTCGTCGCCGTCGAACGCCGCAGCGCCGACCCGCTGTTGCCGCTGCGCCTGTTCGCCAACCGCAACCTCACCGTCGGCACCGGCGTCACCTTCCTCTACATGGCCACCTTCGGCACCCTGCTCTACTTCCTGACCGTCTACTTCCAGGGCGTGCACGGCTACAGCGCGCTGCGCACCGGCCTGGCCTTCCTCGTGCCGATGGCCGCCATCGCGGTCGGCTCGCAGACCGCGGGGCGGCTGGCCACCCGGTACGGCATCCGCCCGGTCCTGATCGCCTCGCTGCTGACCGGTGCCGCCGGCGCCGCGATCATCGCGCCGACCATGTCCGCCGACGCGTCGTACGCCGCCCTGATCCCCGGACTCGTCGTCCTCGGCATCGGCCAGGGCGCGGGCTACACCCTGATGTTCGGCGCCGCCTCGACCGGGGTGAACCCCACCGACCAGGGCATCGCCTCCGGTATCGCCTCCACCAGCCAGCAGATCGGCGGCGCCGTCGGCCTGGCCCTCCTGGTCGCCATCGCCAACGCCGGACTGGGCGGGCACACCGGCGAGGCGCTGCGCGTCGCCACCGCCGACGGCCTGCGCACCGCCGTCTACCTGGCCGCCGCCGGCATCGTGCTGACCGCCCTGGCCGCGCTCGCTCTGCGCAGGCCGGCCGCCCGCGAGGTCGCCGCTCACGCGCCCGCCCACGTCTGAGCACCACGCATCCACCCACGCCGCGCGGCGCCACCCCACCCGGGGTCGGCGCCGCGCGGCGTTGTGCGGGTGGCGTCACCCGCCGCCGCGAAGCGGCCGGGTCAGGTGCCGGTGGGGTGGCTCCGCTCTTCGAGCAGTGCGCGCAGGCGGGCGTGCGGTAGGGCCGGGGTGCGGTGGCCCTCGCGGCCGATGGTCTCCTCGGCGGTGACCAGGGCGTTGAGGACGGCCTCCTCGACCGCCTCGACGGTGGCCGTGTAGAAGGGGTCGATGCGGCCCCACGGGATGTGGCGCAGCGTGTCGTAGTCCTCGTCCGTGGCCGGGGACTGGGGGAAGCCACTGGCCAGGGCACCCCGGTTGGCGGTGGAGAAGGCCAGGAAGATGTCGCCGGAGAAGTGGCTGCCGGTGGTGCCGGTGCGGGCCAGGCCCATCGGGACCCGGCGGGCCAGCGCCGTGCACTGGCCCGGGAGCAGCGGCGCGTCGGTGCCGACCACCACGATGACCGAACCCGCCCCGCCGGGGGCGAACCAGTCGGTGTCCTCCATCGGGTTGTCCTCGGTCATCCGGCGGCCGACCGGTACGCCCGCGACGACGAGTTCGCGGCGCGCGCCGAAGTTGGCCTGGACGAAGGCCCCGACCGTGTAGCGGGCCGTGCCGTACTCGACCATCCGGCTGGCGGTGCCCGAACCACCCTTGAAGCCATAGCAGTTCATGCCGGTACCGCCGCCGACGCAGCCCTCTTCGACCGGGCCCGCGGCGGCCGCGTCGATCGCGGCGATCGCGTGTTCCGGGCGGACGTGCGGGCCGTTGATGTCGTTGAGGTAGCCGTCCCAGGTCTCGGCGACCACGGGCAGCAGCCACTGCCGGGCGAGGTCGGGCCGGTTGGCGACGGTCCAGTCGATCACGCCGCGGTGCACGGGGCCCACCGCGTGGGTGTTGGTGATCAGTACCGGGCCCGCCAGGCTGCCCGTCTCGTCGAGCCAACTGCTGCCGGTCATCTCGCCGTTGCCGTTGAGCGCATAGCGGCCCGCGGCACAGGGCAAGCCTACGCCCGTGCGCCCGCGCGGCAGCAGGGCGGTCACGCCGGTGCGTACCGACGCGCCCTCGACGAGGGTGGTGTAGCCGATCTCGACGCCGGGGACGTCGGTGAGCGCGTTGGCCGGCCCGGGGGTGCCGTCGAGGCGGATGCCCAGGGCTCGGGCGCGGGGCCGTCCCGACGGGGTGGCGGTGAGGGGGGATGCGGCGGGGACGTTCACGCGGTGCCTTCCGGGGTGTGCTGAGCAGCGGCGTCGGGACCGGTCGACTCCGGTTCCGGGACGACCCGGTCCGGTCGCAGATCCGGGCAGTTCGTGGCCTGGCGGGCGGACGCCAGGATCAGGGCCAGGGCCCGCTCGGGCGGCAGCGAGGAGTTGCGGCCGACGATGTGCAGGCCGTAACCGTCCTCCAGGGTGACCAGGTTCGCGGCCACGTCCGGGATCGGCTCGGTGAACCGGAAGTGGCCCTGCGCGCGCCCGATTTCCAGGATCGAGCCGTACATCGCCACCTGACGGTCGTACAGGCTCTGCGCCAGCGTGGCGTATTCGCTCTCGTCCCGGGCCGCGGCGCTGAACTCGTACAGGACCAGCGCGAGTTCGTCGTCCGGACCGGCCGGGAGCCCGAGCCGGGCGCAGGCCACCAGCTTGTCCCGGGCGTCGGGCAGCCGGGAGGCGGTGTCGGTGCGGGACGTGTAGAAGCGGTCCGCGGCCTGCCGGTAGACCTGCCGCAGCAGATCGCCCAGATCACTGAAGTAGTAGTTGACCGACCCTCGCGCGACGCCCGCCACCTCGGCGATGTCGGCCACCCGCAGCTGGGCCAGCCCGCGCCGGCCGACCGCCTCGGTGGCCGCGTGGACCAGCTGCTCGCGCCGCGCCGTCTGATTCCTCGGACGTGCCATGCACCGTTCCTTGTCTTCAGTGCCAAATTATTGTCAGCCTATTGACGTGGGACTCTTCCATATCGTTGACTCCGGCGTCAAAGAACTGACAAGGGAGCCACATGGCCGAATCCCAGGGCAGCCGGCCGCCCGCCGGCACCCCGCCGCCGCAGTCGCAGTCGCCGGCCTACGCCCAGGACCTGTCCCGTTCGCTGGGTCTGCGCGAGAACATGTTCATCACGCTGTCCGCCGTCACGCCCGCGTCGAGCGTCTTCATCATCATGCCGTCGGTGATCAGCGGGCTCGGCGGCGCGGCGGCACTGGCCTTCGCGCTCGCGGCCGTCGCCGGGATGCTGATGGCCTTCTGCTACGCGGAGTTGTCCAGCGCCTTCCCGATCACCGGCGGCGAATACGCCTTCGCGGCACGTACCCTGGGCCGCGCCACGGGCTTCGCGCTGTTCGCGCTGTCCCTGCTCGCCGGGGTCCTGACGGTGGCGGTGATCGCCCTGGGCACAGGCGACTACCTGGGCGTGGTCTGGGACTCGCTGGGCGGCAAGAGGACCGGTCTGGCCGTGATCGCGGTGGCCTCGCTCGTCTCGGTGCTCGGAATCCGCACCAACGCCTGGGTGACGGGGGTGTTCCTGGCCGTCGAACTCGCCGCCATCGCCGTACTGGCCTGGCTCGGCCTGGTCAACGTCGAGCAGCCGATATCCACGCTCTGGACGCCGCACGCGCTCGGCGAGGACGGCGTGCTCGTCGGCGCCTCCGCCGGGCTCGTCTCGTCCTTCGCCGCCAGTGCGCTGTTCGCCTACAACGGCTACGGCACGTCGGTGTACTACGCCGAGGAGACCCGGGAGGTCTCCTCGATCGGCCGGATCGTGATGTGGTCGCTCGGGATCACCGTGGTCGCGGAGTGCCTGCCGCTGGTGGCGGTACTCCTGGGCACGCCGAGCACCAGCGCCCTCATGGCGGCCCCGTCCCCGATGAACTACTTCCTGCTCGAACGCGGCGGCGACACGGTGAACACCGTCGTCAGCCTCGGCATCGCGATCGCCATCGTCAACGCGGTGATCGCGATCATGCTGCAGATCGGCCGACTGGTGTACTCGTCCGCCCGCGACCGTGCCTGGCCCGACGTGGTGGGCCGGCCGCTGGCCGCGGTGCACCCGCGCCTGCGCACCCCCGTCGCGGCCACCCTGTCGATGGGCGCCGCCGCGATCGTCGTCGCCTGGCTCGTTCCGCTGGACAAGCTGATCCTGGCCACCGGCGCCAATCTGGTGCTGCTGTACATCTTCGTCGCCGTCGCCGCGCTGTACGGCCGGATCTCCGGGGCGACCGCCCACGCGACGTACCGGATGCCCGCCTGGCCGTGGGTCCCGGTGGCCGCGATCGGCGTGATGGCCTACGTCCTGTACGAGGCGATCGACGCCGACTGGCGCCCGGCCGGCATCGCCGTGGCCATGGTCGCGGCGGGATACCTCTACTACTACGCCTACCTGTACCCCAGACGTGCGCACCGCTGGACCATGCCCGACCCGGTTCGGGACACGACCGAGTAACCGATCGCCCCCGGGGGCGGGTCGGGGCCGTCCCCCGCCGGCGCCGACCCACCCGCTCAGGCCGTGAGGCGGCGCCAGGGGCGGGAGTCCGCGTCGGCCGGGGTGCCGTCGAGGATGTGGGCGGTGCGGCCGGCCGGCTCCAGGGTGACGGTGGCCAGGCTCGCCCAGCGGGCGCCGAGGGGTCGGCCGGGATCCGGCACGCACGTCACCGGCGGCTCGCCCGGTCCGGTCACCAGGAGCCGGGCCAGCCCGGCCGGCGTGGCGGGCGGCTCGGTGCGGGCGAGACGGTCCCGGACGAAGTCGTAGCGCTGCCCCGAATCTGGCTGGTACAGCCGGGACTTCTCCGCCTCGGCGGGTACCGGGGTCAGGAAGTGGTTGGTGCGCAGCAGGTATCCCCCGACCGGCTCCGGCCGGATCTCGAACACCCCGACGGGGCTCAGGTCGAGCAACACGGCCTCGTCCTCGTCGAAGAGCGCGAACGACCCGGACGAGGCGACGGGCGCGCCGCGGATCATCTCGACGGCCTCCGCGACGCCCCCGGCCTCGCCGAGCACGATCGCGGCGAGGACGTGCATCGGCACGCCGCCGACGCCGTCGCGTTCGTGGCCCAGGATGTTGAAGTGCAGGGCGAGACCGGCACTGTTGACGCCGATCTTGCCGAGGATGCCGTGTTCGGTGATGCCGACGACGTCGTACCGGCCGCCGCGCGACTCCACCGTGTGCCACAGGTCGCGCAGTTCGACGTGCCAGTCCCACGTCTGCACGCCGAACGTCCGGGCCGCGCGCCCCGGCCCGCCCGCGACGCGGCGCACGATCGTGGTGCACTCGCCCGGGGGTACGGCCGCGCTGCGGGCCAGGATCTCGGTGCGCGCGTTCAGCGCGGCCACCCGCCACGGGTCGAGGCCGGCGCCGTGCGCGATGCCCTCGATCTCGGCCCGGGCCCCGGCGTGGAAGCGCCCGATCGTGTCGAGGGCGCGTTCGGCGTCGGCACGCACCCGGTCCGGCGCGATGCCGCCGAGCGCGAACAGGCGGTCGTACGCGTCGAGTGCGGCGGGGATGCCGTCGCGCAACTGTTCGCCGCGCGCGACGCCGCGGGTGTGCGGGTCCTCGGCGGTGACCGCGACGTGGCGACGGGGTCGAGGGGAGGGCGGGACTTCGAGCGTGGTCACGGGCGTCCTTCCGGGGAGCGCGGGTGGAGGCGGACCTCGCCGCCGACGACGGTGGCCAGTACGGCGTTCGCGGCCTGCGCCTCGGGCGCGAGGGCGAGCGGATCGGCCGCGAAGACGGTGAGGTCGGCAAGGAAGTCCGGGGCTATCCGGCCGAGTTCGGCGGCGGCGCCGGCGGCGTGGGCGGCGGCGACGGTCATCCCGGCGTAGCACTCGCGGGCGGTGAGCGCCTGATCGGGCTGTACGGGCGCGGAGTTCGGCTCTTCGACGGGGCGGCGCAGTTGGCAGTCGGCGAGGCCGACGCGCGGGTCGCCGGGTCCGATCGGCCAGTCCGAGCCGAGTGCCACCACCGCGCCGTGGTCGAGCAGGTCGCGGGTACGCCAGCCGTGCGCGACCCGGTCGGGTCCGATCCGGCGCGACCAGTTGTCGGTGCCGTCGGCGCGGGTGTGCCGGGTGGCGTGCGCGGGCTGGAGGCTTGCCACCACGTCGAGTTCGGCGAAGCGGCCGAGGAGGTCGTCGGGGATGGACTCGATGTGCTCGATGCGGTGCGGGGCCCGGTCGACCGGACCGACCTCCTCGATCACGTCGAGGGCGAATCGCACCGCCCGGTCGCCGATCGCGTGGGTCGCGGTCGGGATGCCGCGTTCGGTGAAGAACCGCATCGCGGCGCGGTACGCCTCGACGTCACGCCACAGCGGTTCGCGGTTCTCGCCGTGGGTGTCGGGGTGGTCGAACCACGCGGTGCCGTTGTCGGCGGTGCCGTCGAGCATGAACTTGGCGCCCGCCACGTGCCAGCGCCGACCGCGGCGACCCTGGAGGTCGGCCACGCGCTGCCAGACGTCCGGTCCGGAGTCGGCCGGCACGAGCGGGGAGCAGCGAATGCGCAGTGGCAGGTCGCCGTGGGCCTCGATGTGCCGGTACACCTCTTCGGACGGGTCGGCGAAGTCGAGTGCGTGCAGCCCGGTCAGGCCGCCGGCGGCCAGCAGTTCGAGCCGATCCCGGACGAACTCGGCGGCGGTGTCCAGGGGTACTTCGGGGTAGTGCGCGAACACCAGGTCCATGGCCTGGAGTTCGACGATGTAGCCGGTCGGGCGGCCGTCCGGGCCGACCTCGACGGACGAGGCGTCGGTGAAGGTCTCGCGGCCGGTCAGGCCGATCAGCTCGACCACGTGCGGGCTGACGACCAGGGCGTGCGCGTCGCGGGTCATCAGGGAGATCGGCACGCCGGGGAATCGTTCGCCGAGGACGAGTCCGGTCGGGTCGCCGGCGAAGACGTTCACGTCGAGGTCGTAGCCGGTGATCCAGGCGTCGGCGGGCCGCTCGCGCACGGCGCGGGCCAGTCGATCGCAGACCTGGTCGAGGGTGCCGGCGCCGAGCAGGTCCACGCCGCTGCCGATGGAGATCGAGCCCCAGACCGGATGGGCGTGCACGTCGACGAGGCCGGGCAGGATGGTCGCGTCCGGGAACCGGTGCACGACGGTGTCGGGGCCGCGCAGCGCGGCGATGTCGGCGGCGGTGCCGACGGCGACGATGCGGTCGCCGGTGATGGCGACGGTGTCGGCGCGGTCGAGCGGGTCGGGGGCCGCGGGTCCCTCGGGGACCGCGGGAGTGGCGGTGGGCTGTTCGAGGTGCCGGGCGAACAGGATGACGTCGGCGTACAAGCGGGTTCCTTCGGTCTTGCCGGGTGCTCGGGGGCTCGGTGTTCTCTTGGCGGGGTCATACCTTGGGGATCGAGCCGGTCGCGCGGGCGACGCCCCAGTAGATCGCCGCGGCCGTGATCATCCCGGACGGGATGGCCAGGTCCACGTCCGCCATCGCGGCGGCGATCGGCCCGGTCCAGAAGCTGGTGTTCACCCACATCGCGGAGACGAGGCCGCCGCCGATCAGCGCGAGGACGCCCGCCGGGTGCACGCCGCGGTGATACCAGAACGGCCCGCCGCGGCGTTGTTCGAGCAGGTCGGCCCCGTGGTATCGGTTGCGCCGCAGGACCAGGTCGGTCACCGCGACCGCCATCGCCGGACCGGTCGCCACGACCACGAGTTGCAACATCGTCTGCACGCTGTCGAGGAAGTCGACGACCAGGATCGCGTACAGCGTCATGGCGGTGCCGAGCACGCCGATGATCAGTACGGCCGGGATGCGGGCGAGCCGGACGCCGACGGACTGGATGGACAGGCTCGCGCTGTAGGCGGTCATGCCGTTGTTGGTCATCGTGTTGACCACGACCGCGATCACGAAGACGGGGATGAACCAGCCCGGCAGGATGCTTTCCAGCGCGGCCTCGGGGTCGCTCATGTCCAGGCCGGTGGCGGCGAGGGCGCCCACGGTGGTGAAGACGACGCTGGGCAGGTACGCGCCGACGGCGGTCCAGCCGGCGATGGCGTACGGGTTGCTGTCGCGCGGCAGGTAGCGGGCCAGGTCGGGGCTGTTGGCGTAGGACAGCGGGGTGGAGGCGATGACGGTGAACCCGGTGCCGAGCGCGGCGGCGAGGGCGGCGCCGTGCAGCGGTTCGGCCGGCGTGTACGACCAGTCGGTCTCGGTGAGGACGTAGCCCGTCACCACGATGAACACGACGGTCAGGAACACGCTGAGCCCGGAGTACAGGCGCACGATCGTGGCGTATCCGTAGATCGCGATCAGGATCGTGCCGGCCGCGATCGCGCAGATCACCGCGGCGTCGACGGCCGAGTCGTCGGGCAGGCCGTATCGTCCGGCCAGGCCGATGCCGGCGACCGAGGCGGCCGACCAGTTCAGCGCGAGGTAGGCCGCGGCGATCAGCCATCCGGTCAGGACCAGGACCACCTTGTTGCCGAGGACGCCGTACATGGCGCGTGAGATCACCGACCCGCTGGTGCCGGCGACCGGGCCGGAGGCGGCGATCACGCCGGTACAGATCCACAGCAGGTTGCCGGCGAGGATGAGCCCGATCGCCTGGGCGAGGGACAGGCCCATGATGATCAGCGTCGCGCCGACGACAAAGCTCAGATAGCTCACGTTCGGGGCGGCCCAGACCGCGAAGAGCCGACGCGGATGTCCGCCGCGCTCGTCGGCGGGGACCTGGTCGATGCCGCGCGTTTCCCGATGCCCGGCGGATCCGGAACCGGGTATGTCCTGCGGTCTCGCGTCGGGGGTGCGCTTGGTGGTGGTCATCGGGGCCTCTCGGGGGTCGGCCGGCCGAGCCGGTTATTGGTCGTATGGCCAACTGGCTAATGGTCGCACATCCAATAAGCTGTGGGCCATGGCGTCAAGACCTCAACCCACCCGCGTTCGCAAGCTGCCCGACGAGCGCCGCGCGGAGATCCTGCGCACCGCCGCGCGGATCGCGCTCGAAGAGGGCCTGGAACGCATCACGCTGCGCCGGGTCGCCGACGAGTTGGGGGTGCGGCCGGGGCTGATCGGCCACTACTTCCCGGCCGCGGACGCCCTGGTCGCCGAGGCGTTCACGGACGCGGCGACGAAGGAGCGCGACACGTTGTTGCCGGCGGACGAGGAGGGGCTGGCGCCGATCGACCGGCTGGCCCGGTTCCTGGTCCGGCTGGCCGACGGGACGTATCTCGACCTGAGCCGGTTGTGGTTGAACGCCCGGCACCTCAGCCGGTTCAAGGAGGGACTGCGCGACGCGGTCGGCGCCCAGGAGACGGTGACCCGTACCGCGCTCACCGCCCTGATCGAAGCGGGCGTCGCGGCGGGGGAGTTCGACACCGACGACGCCCTCGGCGCGGCCCTGCACATCCTGGTCACCGTGGACGGGCTCGGCTCCTACGCCAACGCCGACGCCGACATCAGGCTCGACCACCCGACGCTCGACGACATGGCGATCACCACGGCGGAGCGCGAACTCGGGCTGGACCGGGGCACGTTGCGGGCTCGACTCTGACCACGGCGGCGGCTGCCTCGGGCCGCGCCACCCGGAAACCCGGTTGCCGGGCGCCGTGCGGGCGGCGGAGGATCTCGCCATGTCACAGGCCATGTACGGGGGTTCCGCGCTGCGGCCGTACCCGAAGATGTCCGCGAAGGCGCGGCCCGGGGCGGGCGGCGGGCGGGAGTGGGTGGCGGCGGAGAAGGTGCACGGGGCACACTTCGCGGTGGTGTGCGACGGCTCCGGGGTGCGGCCGGCCAAGCGGCGCGAGCTGCTGTCCGACGAACTGCTCGACGACTTCTTCGGGGTCGCGAGGATCTGGCCGGGGTTGGCCGTGGGCGCGACGCGGTTCGCCGCGTCGCTGCGGGCGGTGTGGGGTGAGACGGCCTCGGTGACCGTGTACGGCGAACTGGCCGGTGGCTGCTACCCGCATCCCGACGTCCCGGCCGATCCCGCGTGCGAGCCGGTGCAGACCGGCGTCTGGTACGCCCCCGACCTGCACTGGTTGGTGTTCGACGCGGCGGTCGAGACGGCGGACGGGCGGTGCTGGATCGCGGACCGCGCGCTGCGGGCGAGCGCGGCCGAGGCGGGGCTGCGCTGTGTGCCGGTGCTCGGGCACGGGTCGGCGCACTCGCTCGGGATCTGTCGTGTGTGTTCGCGAGCCTGGTCCCGGGGCTGCTCGGGCTGCCGCGCATCGAGGGCAACCTCGCCGAGGGGTATGTGCTCAAGCCGACCGGGGAGTGGTGGGAGAACGATGGGGCCCGCCCGGTGGTCAAGGTGAAGCAGGACGGCTTCGCCGAGGACCGCCGCTTCGCCGGCTCCCGGCCGCACGTGGCACCGCCGGAGGGCGCGGCCGGGGTGCCGGCGTGGTTGCTGGTCCGGGCCGCGACGCTGCTCACGCCGGCCCGCGCGGCCGCGGCGGTGAGCAAGCTCGGGCCCCGGGCGGCCCTCGACGCGGTGGCCGAGGAGATCTCCCAGGACGCGGCGGAGGAGATCGCCGACGGGGTGGGCGGCCTGTCGGATACGCAACTGTGGAGCCTGGTCCGGGCGTTGGAGCCGGGAGCCCGCGCGCTCGCCCGCTTCGACGCCGCCGAACGCCGGGGTGCGCGTGGGGGGCGCGGGCGCGGTTCGGGGTGAGTGTGCCGCGCTGGTGTGCGTAGGTGTGCGGGCGGGGCGCGACGGGCCGATCGCCGGTCCGCCGCGCCCCGCCCGTCCGACTCAGCAGCTCAGGTTGTTCCCAGGTGTGGTGCCCAGGATCGACACGAACGACTGGTAGCTGTTGATCCGGCTCTGCACCTGCGCGGGATTGCCGCCGTTGCATTCCAGCGAGCCGTTGATGCTGCGGATGGTCTCGCCGAAGCCCGCACCGTTGACCATCGCGTTGTGCGGGGTCATGGTGCCCGGACCGTTCTGGGTGTTCCAGTACCAGAGGCCGGTCTGCCAGGCGACGGCCGGATCGTTCTGGACGAGGTTGGGATTGTGCAGCAGGTCGATGCCCAGCGCGTCACCCGCCGCCTTGTAGTTGAAGTTCCAGCTCAGTTGGATCGGGCCGCGTCCGTAGTAGGCGGCCTGGCCGGCGGGGCATCCGTAGGGCCGACCGGCGTCGCAGTAGTGCGGGTAGTTGGCGGTGTTCTGCTCGACGATGTGGACGAGGCCGCCGGTCTCGTGGTTGACGTTGGCCAGGAACGCCGCCGCCTCCTGCTTGCGCACCGTGTCGCTGCCGGTCTTGGCGAAGCCCGGGTAGGAGGCGAGCGCGGCGGTCAGGCCGGCGTACGTGTAGAACGGGTTGCGGTTCGGGAACATGCGCTCGAACTGCGCCTGGCTCACCACGAAGTCGCCGGGGTTGCCGCCGTTGCCGCCGGTGCTGCCGTCGGTGGTGCTTCCGGTGGTCGATCCGGTGGTGGTTCCGGTGGTGGATCCGCTGCACGAGTACGGCTCCCAGTACCAGGTGCTGATCACCGGGTCGTAGCCCGGGTTGGCGTTCTTGGCCCGGTAGTAGTTGCCGTTGGTGTAGCGCACCACGTCACCGACCGCGTAGGACCGGCCGGCTACCCAGTCCGGGTAGGTACAGGTGCCGCCACCGCCGGTCGTACCACCCGTGGCGCCACCCGTGGAGCCGCCGGTGGTGCCGCCGCCGCCTCCGCACGCGCCCTGGTCCGTCCATACGTCGGCGGTCCCGGGGGTTTCGCCCTGGGTCCACCACCTGGCACCCCAGTTGTGGCCGTTGTACGAGGCGGTGGCGCCGCCCGTGTAGACGGCCGACGCGTTCCATCCGGCCGCGCAACTCGCGGCGGCGGCGGTCGAGGTGAAGGGCAGCGCCGCCGCCCCCATGCCCACGATCGCGATGGCCAGCAGGAAGCCGATGATTCGTTTTCTCGCCATGGAAAGCCCACTCCCCGGCGCGCGAAAGCCGCCGCGCCTGATCGACGGAAGTACCGATGCGGGTACTTCGACTGCCGTGCCGGGACCGGCGCCTGCCTCGTTCGAGGCCCCTGGACGGGATGGTGCGGGGCTTACTCAATACCAGTGGTCTATACCAGTCAAGACTTTGCGCGGGATTGCCCGCCTACGTGGGAACGGCCGGGTCCCGCACGACCGTTGGGTGCGGTCGTGTGGGACGCGGTGATGGTGCCGTGTGTCCACCGGACCCGATGCGGCTGCGGGGGAGGGGGTTACAGGGCGCCGCACTGGTCGGACTTCGGTCCGGAGACCCTGTTGGGGATGGCGCCGTTGGTGGGCGGCGGGGTGTTGAGGCGGCAACTGAGCGGTCCGGCAACGGTGTTGCCGGCGACTACCGTGATGCCCCGGTTGAGGCTCAGGTCGGCCGGGCCACCGAGTCGGGACCACAGCAGCATGACCGGGCCGGTGGTGCCGCTTGCCGCGACCGGGCCGCCGACGGTGGTGTCGGCGAGGATGAGGGCGGTCGCGCCTCGGGAGGAAATCGGCCCGCTGACCGAGGAGTTGGTGGCCACCAGGCCGGCGCCGGGCTGGACCAGGATCGGGCCCTTGACCGTGGCGTTGTCCAGGCAGGTGATGCCCGACGTGACGGCCAGGGGCTTCGCGGTGGTGCCGCGGATCGTGGTGGTGCAGGCCGCCGGGTCGAAGTCGCCGACCTTGACCGACTGTTCGGCCTTGACGCCGCCGACCGTGACGGTGAGTGTGGCCACGCCGGGGCGCAGGCCGGTCAGGGTGCCGTAGGCCGGGTCGTAGGCCGCGATCGCGCCGCGCGGCGCGGAGGCCGGCGAGCCGATGTGTACGCCGGTGCCGGCCCACTGGGCGGTGACCGGCCAGGCGACCGGGACGGTGCGGCCGTCCTGGGCCATCGTGGTGGTGACCGGTTGGGTGTTCAGGACGCCCAGCGTAGCCGGCGCCCGGAGAGCGACCGACTCCGCGTACGGCCTGACCTCGGCGCGCAGCCACGCGGCGTCGTCGGTCGGCACCGCGAACGGGTCGGCGACGCGGCCCTTGGCGGGGTCGATGCCGAGCATGGTCCAGCCGACGAAGCCGCCGCGATCGGGCTCGGCGGCCGGGCCCTTGCTCGAGTTGCCGTTGATCAGGTACGGCACGCCGTCGACGCTCGCGGCGTGGAACGCGCCGACGTGACCGCTGACCATCGCCGCCGACTTGCCGCTGTCGGCCCGGAACGCACCGAGCCACTGCTCGACCATGCGGGCTTCCTTGCGGTCGCCGAGTTGGCTGCCCTTGTCCGGTAGGGGGTCGTTGGTGGGGTGGTGGTCGAACAGCAGCAGACCGGTGATGTTCGGATCCTTCGCCGCGTCGTCCAGCGCCTTGCGCAGCCGGGCGACCTGCTCGAAGCCGCCGCCGCGCAGCGTGCCCAGGGAACTGTCCACGGTGACGAAGCGGGTGCCCTTGTGGTCGAACACCTTCGAGGTCTCCCCGAAGGCGGCCTTGAAGTTGGCGATGTTCCCGGGGCCCATCACCTCGTGGTTGCCCGGCACGTAGTGCCACGGGATGGTGCGATTGGTGTACTGGTCGAACTCGTCGAGCAGCTTGCGGGCGAGCGCGAAGTCCTCGGGCGAGGCCTCGTCCATGAAGTCGCCGGTGATCACCATGAACTCCGGCTTGGCCGCCGCCACTTCGCGCAGTGTGCGGCGTGCGTCCCGCACCCGGTCGCTGTTCGGGTCGCGGGCCACGAACTGGGCGTCGGACATCACCGCCACGCGCAGCGGCTTGGCGTCGACGGTGCCGTTGGTGAGGATCACCGGATCCTTGACATACGGCTGCCTGGGCAGTTGTACGTCCGGCGGCACCTGGACCCGCAGGTCGCTCAGGCCGAGCCGGCCGGTGTACCGACGGTCCGCGTCGGTCTCCATCAGCCGGAACCGCTGGAAGGTGAGCGGGTATTGCACCCCGGCCGGGACCGGGAACTCGACCTTCCGCCAGCCCTTCCAGGTGACCATCGGGGCGTCGAGGTTGGACACCACGCCCGCCGCCGTCCGGTACTGGATGCGCGGCCAGGCGCCGTTGCCGTCGCCCTCGATCCACATCGTGACCGCGCGCGGTTGGCCGGGCAGGACGATGCCCTCGGGCGCGATGGCGTATTGGCCGCGTGTGCCGGTCGACTTGGTGAAGTCGTAGGCCAGGGACAGACCCGGCTTGCCGTCGGGGCCGGGCGCGGGGGCGACCGAGCCGCCGGGCGCGCGGTCGTTGCCCGACTTCCAGGCGGCGGCGTCGGAGAAGTCGGCGAAGGACTTCTCGGTCATGCCGACGGTGACCGCGACGGCGGCCTCCAGTGTGCCGACGGTGAGCTTGAGGGTGGCCGAGCGGCCGTCGGCGAGCGCCTCCAGGTTCAGCGTGCCGTCGGGGGCGGGGGTGACCTCGACGATGCCCTCGCCGCCGGTGACTTCGACGTCGGCGGCCTCTACGGGCGCCGCGTGGCCGGTGGCGTCGTAGCCGGTGACCGCCAGGTGCGCGGTGGCGCCGGGGGCGGCCAGGCCGACCGGGTCGTCGCCGGCGGTGACGCGCACGGGCTCGCCCAGCACGGTCAGCGGCAACTTCGCGTCCTCGGCGCCCTTGGCCTTGATCGTCACCGACGCCGGGCCGGACGCGCGCCCGGTCAGCACCGCCTCGGTGCCGTTGCCGGCCACGGTCAGCTTCGCGGCCGTGTCCGTCGACCACTTGGGCTTGGGTACCGCGCCCTTGACCGCTCCGAACGACTCGTCGTGCGGCAGCGCGCGTACGGTCCGGTGCAGCCCGGGGAACACCCGCACGCCCGTGTCGACCGTCGGGGCCGGTCGCAGCCGGAAGCCGCGCGTCTCGCCGGAGCCGGGGGTGGTGAACAGGCCCAGGCCGTTCGCCACCGGACGCTCGCCGCCGTTGTCCGAGGGGCTGCCCACCACGCCGGACCGCACCTGCCCGGGCAGGCGCGCGACCATGTCGGCGGAGCCGCCGCCGTCCATGTTGAGCGCGTTGTGTGCGCCCATGTCCCGCATCAACACGGCCAGGTTGGTCAGGTTGATGCCCGGGCTGTCGGCCTGGTGGCCGTCGATGGTGACCAGGTACATGCGCTTGCCGTCGGCCGAGAAGCCCACGGCGGTGCGGGCGTTCGGGTCGCTGCCGTCGCTCTCGCCGAAGTCGGTGGCGACCCCGTCGCGGACCAGAACCTGGCGGCCGCCGACCGCGACCGCGACCTCGCCGAAGGAGGCGCGCGGCCGGTAGCCGATGCCGACCGGGTCGCCGGCCTTCAGCTCGCGCAGCCGGTCGGCGCCGCCGTCGCGACCGACCAGCAGCGTGCTGCCGTCGGCGATCGGTCCGCCGCCGAGCCTGTCGCGCACCGCGACGACGCGGCCTTCGCGGATCTCGACCTCGACCACGTTGCCCGAACCGCCCGCGACCCGCGCCAGGGACGCGTTGCCCCACGCCGAGGTGAACACGCCGACGCCGCCCTCGGGCAGGCTGTAGGTGTTGACGCCCGACAGCGGCACCTCCCGGCCGCCGGGCAGCGTGGCCTTGCCCTCCAGGAACACCTGTGCCATCCGGGCCAGTCCGTCGGCACCGACGGTCACGGCCTGGTTCCACCCCTCGACCGGCGCGTGGATCAGGCCCTTGTCGCGCGAGACGCCGGCGCCGAGCGGGGCCTCGGAGGCGTTCATGTCGAAGTAGTCGCCGTTGATGGCGGCGACCGCCCCGGCGCTGCGGGCCTGCTCGGACACGGTCTGCCGGGTCGTCACCTTGCCCGAGGACAGGTAGTCGACGCTCAGGCCCTTGGTGTTCAGGTCGGCGACCAAAACGTTTCCGCGGATCCAGCCGGCCCGGCCGATGCGGTCGAAGGACGTCCGGGTCAGGCCGGGCGCGATCGGGGTGACCTCCCGGCGGGTGACGACGGACTCGCCGGGACGGTCGAGCACGAGGCCGTCGGCGGCGCCGCCGCCCGCCTGCGGCCTCGCGGCGGTCTGTGGCGCCTCGTCGGCCAGGGCCGCCGGGGCGGTCGCGGTGAGGCCGGCCACGAGCAGGGTGGTCAGGGCGAGCGCGGCCGCCGCCGGGCGGGGATGGGAGGGGCGGGGATGGGCCGGGCGTACGCCCATGGGGGGTGGTGACACGGGGACTTCAGCTCCTCGACGCATGCGAGGATCCACCGATCGGAGTACGGCGGCGGGACCTCGCGCAATGGCCGACCCGGTCGAGACCACCGGGCCACAGGCAGCCAATCGCGGTCGAGGGACCCGAATGCCACGTTCCGGTTAACCGGTTGTCGCCCCGGGGAGAACACCGTCCGCGACTGCGCAGGAATGGGGCGCATCGGCCGGAGCCGGGCGGGGCGGAGGGTGTGGAGCGCTCGGCGCGGGGCGGGTCAGGAGTCGGGCGGGGTCGTCGGCGCGGGGGCATCGGTTTCGGTGTCTTCGGAGTTTTCGGCGGTCTCGTCCGCGAGTTCCTGGAAGACGGTGATGTGCAGATCGGCGGGTGCGTCGAGCCTGGAGTTCAGGGACTGCCACGGCGTGACCGTCGGGGGCGCGACCTGGGTGGCGCCCGCGTCGACGAGGCGATCGGTCACGGCCCGGCCGTCGGCGACCTCGAAGGCGACCCGGATCCGGGGTGCGACCTGGCGGCCGACCTCGACGTCGTCGATCATCCGCTTCTGCTGCGGGTTCGCGATCTCCAACGTGGCCCGACCGGCGTCGAGGATCGCGACACGGGCCCCGCCGTCGCCGGAATAGGCGGCCTCCTCGGGCAGGCCGAGGGCGTCACGGTAGAAGGCGAGCGCGGCTTCGAAGTCTTCGGCCTCGACGACGAGACGGAGTTGGCGGACGGGGTGTGCCGGTGCCGGTGCCGGTGACCGTGGGATCCCTGGGTGCGTCATGGGTGTTCTCTCTCGGGGCGGAATGGGTCGAACGTCCCCACTATTGCGACACCCGTCTCGAAAGCCTCGGCAACGCGCCGAAAATACGATCTTCATCAAGATCCTTCATCGTGGTCCGCGGGCTCGGCCCGGGGCATATGTCGGGCGCCTTGACCGGGCTTTCGTGCGCGGCCTAGCTTGTTTGGCATCAAACAATCTCCGGAGGAGAACGGTATGGATCTGCGCCACTGGCTCGAGGCCGCCGTGACATCCAACGAGCATTGGGCCGCCGGGTTCGGGTCCTACCCGGGCCATCCGGCCCTGGACGTGGACGACGAACGGTTCGCCGAGGTCTTCGCCACATTCACCGAGCGGCTGACCGACAACTACCCCTTCTTCCACCCGCGTTACGCCGGTCAGATGCTCAAGCCCCCGCATCCGGCGGCGGTCGTGGGCTATCTCGCCGCGATGCTGATCAACCCCAACAACCACGCCCTGGACGGAGGGCCCGCGACCGCCGAGATGGAACGAGAGGTCGTACGGCAACTCGCCGACATGTTCGGGTACGACACCCACCTCGGACACCTCACCACCAGCGGGACCATCGCCAACCTCGAAGCACTGTTCGTGGCACGCGAACTCCACCCCGGCAAGGGCATCGCGTACAGCACCGAGGCCCACTACACCCACGGGCGGATGAGCCGCGTGCTCGGCGTGGAGGGCCACCCCGTACCGGTGGACGATCTCGGCCGCATGGACCTCGACGCGCTGGAGGAACTGCTGCGGACCGGTCGGGTCGGCACGGTCGTGCTCACCGCGGGCACCACCGGCCTCGGCGCCGTCGAACCGATCCACGAGGCCTTGGAGTTGCGCGAGCGCTACGGCGTACGGATCCATGTCGACGCCGCCTACGGGGGATTCTTCACCCTGCTCGCCGGGCTGGACGGCCCCGAGGGGCTGCCGGCCGCGCCGTGGCGGGCCATCGCCGAGTGCGACTCGATCGTGGTGGATCCGCACAAGCACGCGCTCCAGCCGTACGGGTGCGGAGCCGTGTTGTTCCGCGACCCGTCGGTCGGGCGGTTCTATCTGCACGACTCGCCCTACACCTACTTCACCTCCGAGGAGTTGCACCTCGGCGAGATCAGCCTGGAGTGCTCACGCGCCGGCGCGGCGGCGGCCGCGCTGTGGCTGACCTTCCAACTGCTGCCGCCCACCCGCGAAGGCCTGGGGCGGTCACTGGCGGCCGGTCGACGTGCGGCGCTGCGCTGGGCGGAGTCGATCGAGGCGTCCGACCGGCTGGAGCTGTACCAGCCCCCGGAGTTGGACATCGTGAGCTACTTCCCGATCACCTCGCCGTACACCCTCGCGCGCGTCGACGAGGCCGCCGTCCGCGTCCTGCACGAGGGCATGCGCGACGGCGACGACCCGATCTTCCTGAGCACACTCCGCATCGACGCCGACCGCCTGACAACCCGCCACCCCAAACTCACCGCCGACGCGAACGGAGCCAGAATCCTCCGCAGCGTGCTGATGAAGCCGGAGTCGGAAGACTACGTAGCCCACCTCCACAGCCGCGTGGAGCAACTCGCCGGCCCATGACCCGGGGACCCGGCCACGTTCCCTCGCCGACCTCCCCACGCCGCGTGTCCCGGGCCGCCCCGGTTGTCCGCACGACGCACCACGTCGCCACGCCACCGCTCCGCGCTTGGCCGAGCCCTCCCGAGCGGGCCGGTGTTTCCGGCGGGCGGTCGGCGTGTGGCGGTCTTCCCGCCGGTGTGGGGGGGGGAGCGCGCGAAATCGGTGCTCGACGCCCGGCTTTCCGCCTCGACGAGCGGTCAGGGGGTTGCGGGGCGTGCGTGGTGGTCGAGGAAGGCTTCGACGAGGGCGTCGGTGTAGGGGGCGTCGATCGGCTCGTCGGTGACCAGGACGCGGTAGTAGAGCGGGCCCACCAGCCGGTCGGCCTCGCCGGCGGTGTCGAGGTCGGCGGGCAACCGGCCGTCGGCGATGGCGCGTTCCAGGGCGAGGCGATCGCGTCGGCGTTGCGCGTCGAGCCATCCGGCGCGGAAGTCGCGGCCGAACGCCGGATCGTGCTGGGCCTGGGCGATCAGCGCGCGGAAGACGGCGCCGGAGTCGGACTTCGCGAGGAAGTACGCGAGCCGGCGCAGGTAGTCGCGCAGGTCGCGGGCGAGGTCTCCGGAGTCGGGCACCGTCAGGTCCTCGGCGGCATCCTCGAGGAAGGCGTCCATCAGCACGTCGGTCTTGGTGCTCCACCACCGGTAGACCGTCTGCTTGGCCACGCCGGCGCGGGCGGCGATGCCCTCCATCGTGACGCCGGCGAAGCCCTTCTCGGCGAGCAGGTCGTCGGCCGCCTCGATCACCGCCCGGCGTGCCTGTTCGCTGCGCCCGTGTCGGTTGCCGTGGTGCTGTCGAGTCGATCCGCCGGGGGCGCCCGATCCGCCGACGGTGGTGGTGCGGGCGTCGGCGCCCGGTGTCCTCGATGTCATCTCGCCTCCTCGGGTCGAGGGTATTGCATCCGGAAAGAGGCGCTAGTGTAGACGCGACGTTGCGTCTATTCTAGGTGCCATGACATTCACCCACACGCTTGCCGACCCCCGCATCCGTACCGCCCTCGACCGGATGTTCGGACTGGCCGAGCGCGACGACGCCATTGCCGCGACGCTGCCCGCCGGTTACGCCTCGATGTCGGCCCACGAGAAGGCCGACGCCGCCGCGGCGATCCACATGCCGATCTCCGCCGCGGGCGGTGTGCTGCTCTACAACCTGATCCGGGCCACGCGCCCGACGACGGTCGTCGAGTTCGGCATGTCGTTCGGGATCTCCACGCTGCACCTGGCCGCGGCCCTGCGGGACAACGGCGCCGGACGCGTGTTCACCACGGAACTCAGCACGGAGAAGATCGCCGCGGCCCGCGGCACGTTCGCCGAGACCGGCGTGGACGACCTGATCACCGTGCTGGAGGGGGACGCCCTCGACACCCTCGCCGCACTGGACGCACCCGCCGACTTCGTGCTGCTCGACGGCTGGAAGGACCTGTGCCTGCCGGTGCTGCGCCTGCTGGAGCCGCGCCTGCGGCCGGGCACGCTCGTGGTGGCCGACGACATCGACCAGAGCTCGATGCAGCCGTACCTGGACTATGTACGCGACCCGGGCAACGGCTACGAGAGCGTGAGCTTTCCCGTCGAGGACGGGATGGAGATCAGCTGCCGCCTCTGACCGGGCGGCACCGCGTGGGTGGGGGATCAGCCGGATCGCGTGTCAGCGGGCGGGTCGTCGCGCGGAAATCGGCCTATCGGTCGCGCCGGGCGGTTTCTACACTTCCCATGGGTTCCACCGGGATCGTGGGGCGTCGGGCCGACGGTCGGTCGCCGCCCCGGGCGTCGACGCGGGTGTTCGACCCGCTCACTCGCCAAGCCATCCAGGGGGACACCGTGCGCGTCCGGAGGTCGGATCGCACATCTCGACGGGCGGTCGCACCGCCGCCGATCCCGCTCGCACCGGGAACACCGGCGGGGGAGGACCTGCCGTTCGGGTATGGCCGACCTACGGCTCCGGACGAACGGGGCCGCCACGGCGAGGAGTTCGCCGATCGGGAGTGGGGGTCTCGGGGGAGACTCGTGCTCGCGGCATTGCTCCTGGTCGGCGGCGCCGTCGTCGCCGCCGTTGTGTTGACCGGTGGTGACGACTCCGCCGACGAGGCGTCCCCCGCGCGGTCGACGTCTTCCGGGCCGGGCACCTCGGGGGCGCCCGGCTCGGAGGCGTCCGGCACCGTGAGTCCGGTGACCGGCGAACTGCTTGCCGCCTATCAGCCGCGACAGGTGACCAGACACCCCGTCGAGGGCGGGATCCGGGTGACCTGGCGAGCGCCCACGCGTACCGACGGAATCGCGGGATATCTGGCCATCGCGCAGAGTCCGTCCGGCACTTACCAAAAGACCGCGTTCCCGGCGACGGACACGATGGACGCCGTGCTCTCGGGGGATCCCGTGACCGCCGATTCATGCGTGCTCGTGGTGACCGTGATCGACGGAACACCCGGGATGAAGGTGGCACCGGGCGGGCTGGTGTGCGCGACCGGCGGGCCGGGCGCGCCCGGGTCGTTGCCGCCGTCCGCCGCGGCGCGGAAGCCGGAATCGAAGCCCTGACCGAAATCGCGACCGAAGCCGATGTCGACGCCGCGATGCCGATGCCGACTCCCGGATCGGCCCCGCCGGACCGTGCCGCCCGCGCCGCGCCCCGCCTACCGCGCTTCGCCCGACCGAAGGAGCCCTCGTGACCGGTCCTTCCCCGGTGCCCGCGTGGCCCGTCGTCCGCATCGAACTGTCGACGGACGGCAGGGTCCGGGTGGACGGGACCGAGGTTCCGGTGCCGCCGGGCGTCGACCCGCGCGCGGCCGCGTTGGAGGCCGCCGCGGCGACCGCACGCCTCCTGCGCCGTCCGGTGCGGGCCACCGCCGTCGAGCCGGACGGCACCGTGTTCCCGCTCATCGTCGCCGAGAACGGCGAGGTGGCCGCGGCGAACGACCCGGCCGCCCCACCACACAAGCGGCGCTCGCGCCCCGGCCGACGCAAGCGCGGCCCGGACGCCACCACCGCACCGGCCCCGCGGTTCGGCGAACCAAGCGGGCCGACGACCGCGTTGGGCGCCCCCGAAGCCCCGATGCGGGGTACCTCGCGACCGTCCGCCTCGGTGGATGCGCCGGGGCCGACCGTCGAGCAGGCTCGGAGCGTTGCCGAGATCGCGCGGTTGTTGCGGGCCGGCGACGGTGAGCGGGCGATGACGCTTGCCGCCGCCCTCGATGCGGCCGTCGAGGCGGGGGATGATCGTCGGGCCGTGCCCGCCGCGCGCGAGGTGCACGCGTATGTGGCGCTGATGACCGATCGGCCGGGACTCGCGGTGCAGTTGTACGCCGATGCCGCACTGGCCCGGGTCGACCGGCCCGAGGAGACCGCCCGGATGGCCAGGAACGCGCACTACTCGTGGTTGCGCGTCGCCGAGCCGGAGTCCGCGTACGGTCTCGGCTCGGTCGTATTGCGCGCCTACGAGGCCGTGCCCGACGACCCCGGGTGCGAGGCGGTTCGCGACCGGATGCGCTCGTTGCGCTCGCGGCCGTCCGACGCATAGCCCGCAGGCGCCCCGGAACGCCCCGGCGCGGCCCCGGAATCCGCGTCGTCCCGATCGCGTGACGACGATGATCCGGATCGCGTTCGCGAACCCGGGCCTACCCACGGGTAACGGGGTGAAGAGGGGCCGGAACCCCTGCGCTAGGGTGACGCCGTGCCCTCACCGCTCGCCGGCCGTTTCACCCTCGTCGACCCGGTCGGGACCGGAATGTCCGGCTCGGTATGGCGGGCGTTCGACCATCGGTTGGGCGGCTACTGTGCCGCCAAGCTGGTGCGTCCGGCCGACGCGGGTCTACTGCTGCGCGTGGTGCGCGAACAGGGCTTCCGGCTGGAGCACCGGCATGTCGCGTCGCCCTACACGTGGGTGGCCGACGGCGATGTCCTGATCGCGATGGAGTTGTTCGCGGGCGGGTCGCTGGAGTCGCTGATCCGCGACTACGGCGCGCTGCCGGAGCCGTACGCGGCGGCGATTCTCGGCCAACTCCTCGACGCCTTGGACCACGTGCACACGGTGGGCCTCCTGCATCGCGACATCAAACCGGCGAACGTGCTGCTCGATGTGACCGGACACGACATGCCCCGCTGCCTGTTGGGCGACTTCGGCCTGGCGCTGCCCCGCGAGGGACCGAGGCTGACCGAGTCCGGCCACGTGGTGGGCACTCCGGGCTACCTGCCGCCGGAGGCGTCGCTCGGCGCGGCGCCGGACGTGCGGCGCGACCTGTACGCGCTGGGCGTGCTGGCGTGGCAACTGCTCACCGGCCACGAGGCTCCGCCCGACGAGTCGCCGACCGCGCCGGTGGGAGCCGGTCCGCTGTGGGACCTGGTGGGCGCGCTGTCCCGCGCCGACCCGCGCGAGCGGCCCGAGAGCGCCGCGCGGGCCCTGGCGCGGTTGCGGGAGATCGAGGGGAGCGTCGGAGAACGCGAGCCGGCGGTCCCCGCGTTCACCGCCGACGGGGAGCCGATCGAGGTCTTCGACGTGCTCGGCCCGCTCCCCGAGTACGCTCCGGCGGGGCCGACCCTGCGGGGCGTGCCGCGCGATCCGCAGGCCCGGGCGGACGGTGGGCCGGGGGCGCGGGGGAGCGCCGCGCTGCGCTTCGTGCCGCTGCCCGGGCCGATGCCCGAACCCGTGCCGGGGCCCACCTCCGGACCCGGGCCCCGGCCTACGGCCGCACCCACGCCCGCGCCGACGCCCGCGCCGACGAGCGATGCGCCGCCGCGCCACGTACTCGGCGCTGCCGAAGGCCTTCGGGGTACGTTCGCACCCGCCTCGCCGCCGGCCGGAAAGGCGCGTCCGTCGACACGTGTCGTGCGGCGGCGCGGCCTGCTGCTCCTGGGCGGACTGGCCGTCATGGGGGCGACCACGGCGTGGTTGACCATCGGCGGGGACCCGGCCGACCCGGCCGCACCGGAGTCGCCTCCGCGGATGACGGGCTCCACCGTGACGGAGGCGGTGTCCCCCGGCACCCGTCCGGCGCCCACCCCCACGCCGGCACCGGGTCCCCGTCGCCCGTCGCGGGCGGCGCCCCCTGTGACTGGTACGAGGTGTCGGCCGAGGCACGGACCACGTCGGGCACGCGGGTGCGCTGCACCTATCGCGACGACGGCACGTTTCGCTGGACCCCGCTCGGGACACCGTGAAGCGAGCCGGAACCCGCGCGATTTCCGATCCTGTGCCGAAGGCCACGCGACGACCGGTCACCGGAGTCGAAATTGCAATTGCAAACGTGTCGTCCGGGGAGCATCATGCGACGATGACGAAGGCACCGGGGGACCAGGAAGCCATCGCGCGCAACCGCGCGCGGCAAACCCAGTGGTACGGCGAGCCGTTGCAGGATCGCTTCCGCCGACTCCTGGGACGACTGGGCAAGTCGCAGCTGGAACTCGCGGCCGTGCTGGGCCTGTCCGCGCCGATGCTCTCCCAACTGATGTCCGGTCAGCGGGCCAAGATCGGCAATCCGGCCGTGTTGTCCCGGCTCCAGGAGATCGAGGCGCTGGTCGCCTCCGCCGACTTCGAGCGGCTGCCGGCCGCCGACCGGACCGTCGCGCTGGAGCGGATCAGATCGCATCAGCCCAGCACTCGTACGGCGTTGCGGCTGAACGGGCCGGAGGTGCTGACCGGGCCGCCCGCCGATCCGGTCGCCTCGGTGCGGGCCGTGCTGCGGGCGGCGGCCTCGGCCGCCGAGATCGAGGCCGCGGCCGAACTGCTCGCGGCGGAGCACCCGGGCCTGGCCGAGGTGTTGCGCGTGTACGGCACCGGGCGCACCGCCGACGCCCGTGAGCACTTCCGGGCCACCGTGCCGCCTCCGCCGGGGTGAGCCGGCGGCCGGCGGCGCCGCCGACCGCCCGATCGCGCCCGGTCATCCCGCGGCGCGCGACACCTTGTCCTCGGCGGCCCCGTGCCGCAGGGTGTACGACGGCAACTGCCCATAGGTTTCGCGGTACATCGACCCGAAGCGCCCGAGGTGGCCGAAGCCCCAGCGCAGGGCGATGTCGGTCACGGTGTCCCGGGACCTGCCCTCGGCCACGTTGACCAGGTCGGCGTGCGCGCCCGCCAGACGCACCCGGCGCAGGTGGCCGACGGGGGTCACGCCCAGGTGCACGCGGAACTTCTCCTGGAGGGTGCGCACGCTCATCCCGGCCGCCGCGGCCACGGCGCCGACCGAGATCGGCTCCCCGGCGTGTTCGGCGCAGTACGCCAACGCCCGGCGCAGCCCGTTGGGTTCGTCGGCCCCCGAGCCGGTCCGCAGCGGACCGGTGCCGTGGGCGGGCGCGCAGGAGAGCAGGCCGTGCACGAGGACCTGCTCGAAGTGCCGGGTGGCCGTGCGCGAACCGACCAGGTGCCCGCCGCCCGAGTCGACCATCGTGGCGAAGTCGCGGGCCAGGGAGAGCCACTGCCGCACCCCGAGGTCGCCGGCGTCCAGGTAGGGCCCCAACTCGCGGGAGCCCCAGGGCGAGCGAACCACTCCGGTGCCCATGGCGCGCTGCATCACCTCGCCGGGGATGCGCAGGAGCACCACGGAGGTGTCGGGCTCCCAGGACAGGCGCGACGGGCGATCGGGGCCCAGGACACAGGGGGAGAGCGTGTTCTCCGTGCCGTCGATGAGCACCCGGCCCCAACCGCGGTGGCGGATGGGGATGAGGTAGTCCGGCGAGCTGCCGTCGAGGTACACGTCGGCCCGAGCGCCGTAGGCGAGTTCGTGGATGGTGACGACGCCCTCGTGCAGGGCCCGGAAGGTGGCGTTGATCCGACCGCCGGGCACGCGCAGGCGGTGCGGGCCCAGGCGGGACGCGACCGCCGCGTGCACGGCGGCGGGGTCGGTACCCCGGTAGAGCACACGTCGGTGGGGGCCGGCATCGCTCGGCCGGGGGCGCGGTATCGCGGGCGCGGAGCCGGGGCCGGCCTGCTTCCGCTCGACCAGGACGGGTCGGAAGTCTGTCGATGCGGACATGATCTCCTGGCTCTTCACGTCGCGGGGACGGTTCACGGGTGATGCGGCGCGCCCGTCGTCGCGGCGCGGCGCGGCAGCCGACGCGACGGACGGGTCCCGGATCGGCGACCCGGCGACCGGGCCGCGGGCAGCGTCGCGGCCGCCCGTGGGCGGGAGAATCAGGCGTCGGTGATACGTACCCGTCGGCCCCATTTGCCCGTCCCGCATTGCGTCCGCCGATCGTTTGGGACATTCGAATGTCACGGACCGCGTTCGATTGAACGCCGGTTTGTAGATTGTGTATCGGAGTGGGAATCGACATAAGGTCGAGGACGTTACCTAGGACTGGTAAATTCACCGGTAACTACGTGGGCCGCGTAGGGTCGGCTCAGTCACGGGGGCTCAGAATGTCTAAAATTGAAGACCGAAACCCGCTGCCTACCGCACTGTTGGCCACCCCGGCCATGATCAGGGCCTGCGCCGACCGCGATCTGGGGGCCATATTCCGGCTCGCCCAGGATGACCTCGGATTTACTCTGAGCAAATTGGCGCGGCTGTGCGAGATGACGCCGAGCCGAGTCGCCGATTACGTCAAGGGAAGGGCTCAGGTCCGCCAACAGCACGTGGTCGAGCGTGTTTCCCAGGGCCTGCGCATTCCCGGCGAGATGCTGGGTCTGGCCCCGCAGCCGTGGGAGGAGGACGTGCCCGCGGAGGCGCCGGCCCCGGTCGCGCCCGGCACCTGGACCCGCGCGCGGCGCACCGCCGGCGCCGATCGGCGCGAGCCCGGGCAGCGGGGCGAGGCCGACTACTGGGAGCCGACCCCCCGGGACCCCTCCCCGGATGCGCCGCACCCGTTCGGCGACGCGGTCGAACTCTCGCTCGACGTGGACATCGTGGTGGACCGGGACGGACACGTGCGGCTGACCTACCGCCAGGTGGTGCTCAATCTGACCGGCCGCCCGCTCACCCGGATGGTCCGGGAGTTGTGGTTCGAGCGCACCCGCGGCCGGCTCACCATCACCCCCACCGACGCGTGCGACCGACAGATCGCGATCCAGCGGCTGTACGACACCACCGGGCTGACCAAGTTCGCCTGCCAGATCTCGCCCCCGGTGCCGCCCGGGGAGACTACCGTCATCGAATACGTGTGCGAGGGAGGGATGTTCGTGGACGCGACGTACTGGCACCAGGCCATCGCGCGGCCCACGCGACAATTCTCCCTGAGCGTGACCCACCACGGTGTCGCCGAGTTCCGCGGGTGCGGCGCGGTCGAGGAACATCCGGACGGCTCGGAGAACTCGATCACCCAGCACACCCGCTGGAGCCTCGACGAGGACCGACTGCACGTGACGCTCTCCAGGCAGGACCTGGTCGCCAACGAATACGTGACGCTGCGTTGGGATGTGGTTCATGACAGTGCGTAACGAGGTCGAAGCGGCGATCCGCGCCTGGCACCGCTTCGAGATCGAGCGGGGCGGTGCCGCGATCATCGACTTCGACTTCTTTCCGCGGGCCGATCCGGTGCCGGCGGCCGGCAGTCGGCTGGAGGTGCACGCGCGGCTGACCGCGCTCGCGTCGGCGCCGGAGGTGGCCGAGGTGCCCGGCCTGGCCGGCCGGCTGGCCGCCGATCTCGCCTACCTGGGAACGCAATTGGGCGAACGGCCCGCCCTCGGCCCGTATGTGCGGGCCACCCAGGGATGCGCGGTCGCGGGCTGGTCGGCCGACTACGTCGGCGAACGCGGCCTGCTGGCCCAGCGGCTCCTGGACAAGCTGGGGATCGGCTGGCACGAGGCCACCGATCGGGACCTGTGCGTCCTGGAGGAGCCGGTGGCCGGCGAGCAGGTGTCCGCCGAGATCCGGGCGGCGGCCGCCGGGTACGAGCCGGCCGTCCGTGCGCTCACCGGCTCGCACGCGGCGTACGAGCTGAGTATCGAATGTGTCGACG
This sequence comes from Embleya scabrispora, assembly GCF_002024165.1. Lineage (NCBI taxonomy): Bacteria > Bacillati > Actinomycetota > Actinomycetes > Kitasatosporales > Streptomycetaceae > Embleya > Embleya scabrispora. The sequence continues at coordinate 799,387 of NZ_MWQN01000004.1, read as the reverse complement.
TCGACGCCTACTGGGCCTACTGGCTCGACGGCGCCGGGTTGAACGTGCGGCTGCGGCTCAATCCGCGCAACGCCCGCTTCACCCGGGCCGGCACCCGGCAGTTCGCCCTGCACGAAGTGCTCGGCCACGGCCTCCAGGCGGCGAGCTTCGCGGACCGCTGCGGCAGCGAGGACGTGCCGTGGGTGCGGGTGTTGTCCGTACACGGGCCCACCCAGGTGGTCCTGGAGGGCCTGGCCCAGGCGATGCCGCTGCTCGTGGCACCCGACGACGACGTGCTGATCGCCCGGGTACGCCTCGACCACTATCTCCAACTGGTGCGCAGCGAACTGCACCTGGCGATCAATCGGGGCGTCGGCGCCGGCGCGTGTGCCGCGCACGCCCGCGCGCGCGTGCCGTTCTGGGACGACCAGGAGATCGCCGACCTGATCGGCGACCGCGGGGCCAACCCGCTCCTGCGCTCTTACCTCTGGGCGTATCCCGCCGGATTCGACTGGTTCGTCCGACTGATCGAGGAGGGCGGCCCGGTGGCCCGCGAGGTGGTGCGCGAGGCATATCGCAGCCCGCTGACCCCCGACGACCTGCACCGCCTCTGGGCCGGGGGACCGTGCGTCGGCGGCAGCGGAAACCCGGCGCCGCCGCGCCCGCTCGCCCACCCCTGACCGCGCCGCACCGGGCCCGCGATCGGGCCCGGTCGGCCGCTCAGGAACCGGTCCGCGCCGCCGTCAGCCGCCGCCGCGCCGCGCGTGCCCCCGGCGAATCCGCGGCCCCGCCGACCGCGTACGCGTGCAGCACCAACGCGCCCGCCGCGTCCGCCGCCACCGGGTCGGTCACGCGCAGCCAGCAAAAGTGCGCGTTGGCGGCCATCCGGGCCGGCGCCTCCCCGCTCCCGCCGTCACCGAGCGTGGCCGCCTCGGCGTACAACCGCACCGCCACCTCGGGATGCCCGGTGGCCAGCGCCACGTACCCGTGGACCTCGCGCGCGGCCAATCGCTCCGCCGCACCGGCCGCCGTCGTGCCCGTGCGGGAGTCCAACTCGGCGGCCAGCGTCAGCGCGCCGGCGTGGTCCCCGGTGCCCATCGCCGCCCGGATCAGGTCGAGCAGTCGGCGCTGCTCGGCGCCGGGCACCGGCACGCCGGCGCCGAAGGCGTGCGCCGCGGGGGCCGGCGGACGCGCGTTCGCGGCCGGCCGCGGCGGGGTCCACGACGGCGTCGCCACACCGGCCTCGACCGGCGTCGCCACGGCGCCCGGTGCCACCGTCGCCGGCGGCGCGCCCTCGGCCGGGGTCGGCTCGGCGGCCGAGGGGGACCCGGGGCGACGCAGGCCGAATATGCCGCGCCGACGCGCGGCCGGGATCGGCGCCCCCGCCTCGGCGATCGAGCGATCCGCGTACACGTCCAACGGGAAGATCGTGCCGTCCGCCTCCCGCGCGTGCACCCGCACCGGCTGCCCGAGCAACCGCGCCCGCTCGGCGACCACGGCCAGCGCCGCCCCGCGCGGATCGTCCCCCGGGGACACGACGACCACCTCTCCGGCCACGCGCACGGAGTGATCGGCCGAGATCTCGACGAGGACGACGGGTCGGTCGGCTGCGACGTCAATTGCCACGGGGGGCTCCTCGATATCAGGAATCGGCACTTACGCGACATGGGGGTGACGCGCAGTGGAAATCCGGTTACGGCGGCGATCGACGGGAGGTCGCGATCGAATGCCCCCGGCGCCGCGTCGATGCGCGGACCGGCCGGAATGAAACGGGACGGAACTGAGCGGAACTGAGCGGAACTGAATCGGAGCATACATAGGAGAGCGTTCGACGAACAGCGGCAGGACCTCGAACGGCGCAACAGTTCGACGTCGAACTCTTGGCTTCCGATATTTCCCGGCGGCCGATTCACGGCATCGATGTTTCCGGCGTATTACCATCCGTCGACAGCACCGGACCGCCGCTCGTCGCGGGCGATCCGGCGGCCCGGGTCCGCAATGTCCCGCATTCCATGCGGTTACCTTTCGGTTTACCGAGAACGGGTAACCGTGGCGACCTTTGCGTGCCCGCTCCCTGCCGGGATCCTGGCAACCGCCAGGCACGATCTCGCATCGGCGGAGAGACGACGCATGAAACTCACGAACAAGGTCGACGTTCTCGGCGGGCCCAGGGACACGATCGAGTTCCCGTCCCCGGCCCGGACGGCCGCGGCGGTCCGACGCCTCGCGGCGGTATACCCGCACACCGCGCTGCCGAGCATCCACGAGGAACTGGTCGCCGTCCGGCGACACGCCACCACCCTGCGGGCACCGGGCGACCCCGACGACTCGCGCGTCGACCCGCTGACCAAGGCCCTGGCACGCGGCGTGTCCGCGTGGGCCCTGCACGACCTCGGCGACACGCGCGAAGCACTGGCAATGGCCCAGGCCGGCCTGCTCGACGCGGTCGTGGAGGCGCGCGACCCCAGCGCCGAGGTCTGGCTGCGCGGCGTACAGTCGCTGATCGCCTACCGCGCCGGCTGGGTCCACGAGGCACTGCGCTACGCCCGACTGGGCGCCTCCGTACGCGACATGGGGGTGGGCACCGCATCGGTCTGGCTGCACTCCCTGGTCGCCCTCACCCAGGCCACCCTCGGCGACGCCCTCGCCGCCTCGGCGGCACTGCGCGCCGCGGCCGACGCCCGCAAGTCGGGCCGCCGCGACGAACTGGACGAGATCGGCGGCCTGCTCGTCTTCGACCCGGCCGAACAAAGCGCCTACGAGGCACTGACCCGGGTGTTCATCCCCGGCGCCGAACGCCGCGCGATCGAATGCGGCGAGACCGCGCTCGGCATGTACGCCTCGATCACGCCCGAACGCTATTCGAGCGCCGACGAGATGATCGCCCGGGTGTCCATCGCACTCGCCTACGCGAACCTGGACGAGATCGACGCGACCACCGAGGCGCTACGCCCCGTGCTGCGCATCGAACCGTCCTGGCGCGTCGACGGATTGCGCTCCCTCGTCATGCTGGTGCACGAGCGCCTGCGTCGGCCGATGCGCGTGCGCGAGACGCGGGTGCGCGAACTCCAGGAGGAGATCGAGACCTTCTGCCAGATGCCGCTGTCCCTGGACACCCACACCTGAACCCGATGACCTCCCGGGAACCTCGCCGGCGGCGTCGCGCGGAGCCGCCGCGCCCGCGGACGGGTGACCCCGGGCCCGGAGTTCGCGCCGCGACGCAACGGTCAGGAGGCCACCCGTCCCTTCAGCCGCATCGCCGCCAGGACCCGCTCCTGCGCCAACGCGCGAGCGGCCTCGTGCGACGTGACCCCACGACGCGCGCTCTCCTCGTGCACCCGAACCGCGTTCTCCCGCAACTTCGTGGACACGCTCGCCCGGATCACCTCCGCGTCGGGCCGGAACGCGGAATACCGCGCGTCCATCGCGAACCCGGCGGCCACCACGCCACCCGCGTTCGCGATGAAGTCGGGCACCACCACGACCCCGCGCTCCGCGAGGACGCGCTGCGCGGCCGGCGAGGTGGGCAAATTGGCGCCCTCCACCACCAATCGGGCGGTGATCCGACCGGCCACCCCCTCGTCGATCACGTCCTGCAGCGCCGCCGGGACCAACACCTCCGCCGGCACGACCAGTTCGGAGCCCAATGCCTGCACCACCCCGCCGGCGTACTCCTTGACCGCGAGATCGCCGAACTCCGCGTGCAGGCGCAACAGGCGCTCGACGTCCAGACCGGCCGGGTCGCACAACGCCCCGTGCACGGAGGAGACCGCGACCACCGTCGCACCCAGCTCGGCGAACCGGCGCACCGCGGCCGAACCGACCGCGCCCAACCCCTGGACCACCACCCGCGCCCCGTCCAGGGTCAGGCCGATGCGCGCGGCCAACGCGTCGGCCACCTCCGCGACCCCGTACCCGGTCACCCCGAGCCGGTCGTAGGGCACCCCGCCCAATACGGCGTCCGTGCCCACCGCGGCCCCGCGGTCGCCCAGTTCGTCCTGGATGATCGCGGCGTCGTCCTCGGTCAGCCCCATGTCCAGGCCGAACACGTACTCGGCGGGCACCTCGTTCGACAACGCCCGGGCGAACGCCCGCAGTACGGCCTCCTTGTCCCGACCGGTGGGATCGCCGACGATCCCGGCCTTGGCGCCCCCGTAGAAGAGGTCCACCGCGGCCCACTTCCACGTCATCACCCGGGCCAACCGGGCCACTTCGCCGGTGGTCACCGTGGGGGACATCCGGGTACCGCCCTTGCCCATCCCACGGGCGGTGTTGTCGATGACCAACACGCCCTTCATACCGGTTCGGGTGTGTGACACGGAGACGACCTTCTCCGGCCCCCACTGATCCATCAGCGACAGGACATCCGACATGGCGAAGCACTCCTCGAGAGCCAACGATCGATTCGGTCGACGTGCTCCATCAGCGTCGTGGCCGGCACCACAGGTGCCAAGATCCGCCAGACCGCGACCTCTTTCGAGCCAGGGCAAGGAACTCTGATGCTCAACCCCCGTTCGAGCCAGGCCAAGGAAATGTGATGCTCAACCCCCTGCATCTGCGCACGCTCGTCGAGGTGGTGGTCACCGGATCGTTCGCCCGCGCCGCACGCCGCACCGGATACACGGCCTCCGCCGTGTCCCAACAGATCGCCGCCCTGGAACGCGCGGTGGGCACACCGCTGTTCGAGCGCGAGGCGCACGGGATCCGGCCGACCGGGATGGCCTTCACGATCGCCGAGCGGGCCCGTGAGTCGATCGCCGTACTGGACAGCCTGGAGCGCGACATCCGCGACGTGGTCCAGGGCCGCAGCGGGCGCCTGCGCCTGGGCACCTTCCCCACCGCCGGGGAACGCCTGGTCCCCTCGGCGGTGGCGGAGTTGACCCGTTCGCATCCCGGCGCGGAGATCCTGCTCGACGAGGCCGAGCCCGACGACCTGCTGCCGCAGGTGCAAAAGGGCGACCTGGACCTGACCCTGGTCTTCGCCTACGACCTGGTGCCCCGGGTGTGGCCCGTCGAACTCACGGCGTTCCCGCTGATCGAGGAGACCTTGGTCGTGCTGGTACCGACCGGGCATCACGCGCTGCGCCATGCCGACGGCATCGACCTCGCCGCCCTGGCCGACGAGCGGTGGGTGGCCAGCAGGCCGGGAACCGCGGGCGCCACCAGCCTGTTCCGGATCTGCGCGGCGCACATGTTCGCCCCCAGGGTGGCCTTCCGGAGCAACGACTACGACGTGGTCCAGGGCCTGGTCGCGGCCGGCGCGGGGGTGGCCATCGTGCCCGGCCTGGCCTACCAGCCCCGCGAAGGCATGGTCGCCGTACCTCTGGCGCAGACCCCGTCGCACCGCCGGGTGTCCGCGCTGTATCGCACCGCCAACCACAACCCGCTCCTGAAGGCCGCCCTGGACGCGTTCGTGCTCGCCGGGCGCGGCCTGGAGGGCCCTTTCGTGCGCGCCGACGAGTCGATCCGATCGGCGCCCGGAGAGGACGAGGCGCCGACGACCGAACTCGAGGAGGCGGTCTGATCGGCGTGTTCGAGTAATGGGTGGTTGCCAGGTGACGGAAAGCGGGTTTCCGACTTCCGCCGCGCGGTCGGGATTTCGATATTCGAGGCGGCGGTCCGGCATCTGCCGTGATCGCCGATTCGAAATGCTTCGGGAAAAAGGGGAGTGGTTCCCGGGGGCATGGCCCCGGGTGACGGTGGGTGGCCTGTACCGGTGTCGAAACGGATGAAGAGAGGGGGCAAAACGGAAGGAACCGGACTGATTGCCCAGCGATGCGACCCCGACGCGCCCGCTCGTGGGCGTCGCTCTCCGTGGACGCAGGCTGTCGCGGGCCGGGTGATCCGGTCTCCGGGCCCGGGGGGACAGGGACGGCGCCGCATTACCGATCCATTCGCCCGCCTCAGTGAAGCAAAGGGCGGATCCCGACGTCAAGGACACCGGACGAATATCCATTGTGCGCGGCCGGCACTCATCGGCGGCATTCCGATTTCGGCACGGAAATACGCGTCCATCGGTGTGGATGGCCCTATGGTGTCCCCGATGCGCGATCGCCGACTCGCGCCGTCGCACGCGCAGGGAGGTCTCGATCGAGACCGGACGACGCGGGCGCGGCGCGCGTCGACAATCCACGGGAGGCGCACATGATCGACCCGGCTTCGGTGCCGGCCCTACCGGTGATCGTGATCGAGACGACCGCGCGGGGCGAGACGGTGGTGGACGGTGTACTCGTGCCCGCGCCGGTGGAGTTCGCCCGCACGGAGGCGATTCGTCGGGTCTCGGTCGAGGCGCTGAGCCTTGGCCGGGCGGTGCGGGCCGTGGCCGTCGAGGCGGACGGCACCCGATGGCCGCTGATCGTCGACGGGAACGGCGAGGTGACGGCCGTGGACGCGCATCCGGCCCCGGACACCCCGCCCCGTCCACCGCGACCGGTGCTCGTCGAGGGACCGCCCGGCCGGCCGGCCGCCGGCCGACCCGACGCCGCGCCGGTGGAGGTCGAGACGGTCGAGAGCCCGCACACGACCGGCGTCGAGCCCGTCCCCGAACCGATCCCCGACGCCTCCGCCGCCGAGCGCCGACACGCCCTGCTCGTGCGGATCCGAGCCGCGGTGGAAGCCGAGGACTGGACCGAGGCGCGCACCCGTGCCGTGCAGCTCACCGCGGACGATCCCCGTCCCCCACGGGGCGCCCGGGAAGTGCGCGCCTACGTCGCCGCCCTGACCGGGGAGCCCGAACTGGCCGCGAGGATATACGCGGACCTGGTCCTCGAACCGGAGGCGGACGCCGAGTCGGATACGGCGCTCCGGCACCTCGCGGACAACGCGTATACCAGTTGGCGGCGCGTGGCGCGGCTGCGAGCCAGGCTCGACGTCGGTCCCTCGGTGCTCCGGGCCCAGGTACGGGCACGCGGCGCCGACGACCCGGTGACAAAGGCCGCGCGGCGTTGGTTGGAAGAGCTGCGCCTGTTGGACTGACGGGCCCGGCGCCGGCCGGTGCCCACCCCGGTCCGCAAGCGCCAGAGCCGCTTGTCCTTCACGCCATATTCCTTCAGCCTGTGGGCACTTGGCCCGATGCGCGACATGGCGCAGGCTGGTCGCATCGAAGAGCCCGACCCCGACTGCAGCGGGTGCTCGCCTTCGACGAGAACCCACGGTTCTCCCGAACCAACCCTCGCCATCCTTCGGGAACGGAAGGAAATCCGACATGATTTGCTCTGCTTCGTCCATGGGTGGAGGCCGCGGAGGTCGCGGTGGCGGCACCCGAGGCGGTACTCGCACCGGCGGCACGAAGCCTCCGCAGAGCGTGCAGCGGTCGGTCGAGTTCTGCGACCGGTCGGCCGACCACCCGACGTCCGCCGAGGCGGCTTCAGGGAACTGAGCGGCGCGGGCTCGGACGACGGCCGGGCGTTCCCCCTCAACGGCGCGGGGGAGACGTACCCTCCCGGCACTCGTTGCCCGAGCCCGCACCGCCCGTACCCGTACGGCGTTCGGAGTCTCACCCCCGTCCGATCCCGTGCGAGTCCACGACGGCCCGGATGCGCGACCCCCATCGCGCATCCGGGCCGTCGTGTTTGTGTGTCGTGAACCGGACCGAGGTCGGAGCGCGCAGCGTGCGATGGTCCCGACGCCGAGCCGAGAGTGTGCCGAACAGGCGACGGGGCCGGGCCTGTTCGGGCCCGGCCCCGCCGGTCGTACTTCCTGCCGTGACGCGTCAGCCGGCGTCGGGCCGGCCGCTGCTCGTGCCTCGGTAGCCGAGATCCTGCGCGGCGAAGTCCTTGCGCACCACGTGTGCGGAGGAGACCGTCGCGACCGTGGCCGCTCCGCGCGCGATCGACGCCGAGTTGGTGCCGTAGGCGAGCGGGAACAGCCTCGCCTGCACACCGGCGGCGGCCTGGTAGCTCTGGCCGGCGCCGCCGATCGTCGCGTTCACCGTCGCCGGGGCGACGAGGAACGTGAGCACCTCCACCGAGTCCCTGGGCGGGTTGGTCCCCGCCCTGGGGGTCATCAACTTCGTCTGACCGCCCGTCGGCCGGGCCGCCGCGAACTGGACGCGATGCGTGAGATACGCCGTGTCCCGGGTGATCGCGGGCCACGCCCCGGTCTTGAGCCGGACCAGGTAGTAGTCCGAGATGTCGACCCAGGTGTGCCCCGAGTTGGCCGAGGGCGCGAACTGCGTGCCCTCGGAGTAGTCGTTCCAGGTGGTCAGTTGCACCCAGTCGGCGCCGCCGGAGATGGTGTTGTCCCAGGAGACCCGCAGGTTCTCGGTGTTGTTCGCCTCGTCGTAGATCCCCTGGTTGGGACGCTCGTCCTGCACCGCGACCGGCTGCATCCAGATCTTGCCGAGGCTGTGCGCCTTGGCGATGTCCGACCGGATGTTGCCCTGGCGGTTGGGACTGCGATTGCCCCAACTGGAGAACCCGTAGCTGACCGAGGCGTACTTGTCGGCGTTCGCCGAGAAGTTCAGGAACACCGGGACCAAGGCCACCTCGATCCGATGGGACTTCTCCATCGCGGTGATGAACTGCCCCCACCACTGCGGTGTCTGCTGCTCCGCCTTGAAGGGGGAGATCACCACCCGACCGTCCGCGAGACGCCGGACGGAGGCAGAGGACGCCAGATCGGCCATCGCCGTGGCCAGACCGGCGGGAGTGACGTCCTTGAGCGAGGTCATGTCCGGCATCGGCACGATCGTGAAGCCGGGATCGGTGCTCTCGGCCGCCTTGATCAGCGTCTTGAGCCTGCTCCAGTGCGCACCGGTGGTGTTCAGTACGTCGACGGTGAAGCCGTCCACACCGGCCGCGGTCGCATCCCGGATCTCCCGCCGCATGTCCGCGAGTTGCCAATCCCCGGACAGCGGCGCACGCGGCACCGGCCGATCCCGCAGCAGACCTCCGTAGGCGGCGTGCTTGCCGCTCTCGCCCGCCGGGTCGAGGTAATTGCGCTGGTAGTAGTCCTGATTCGGCTCCTTGTTGTCGAGGGAGGCGGGGTAGGGGGTGAAGTAGTGCGCGTACACCTTCTTCTCGCTCGCGCGCAGTGCCGCCGTGGACGGCATCTCGAAGGGCAGCGCCCCGGTGGTGGGGGTGGACGGATCGGTCCAGCGGACCGAGAGCCGGGGAGCCTGGGCGGCTCCCGCGCGCGTGGACTGGAAGACGCCCTGCGCACCCTTGGCCGCGGTCAGCGCGAAGGCGTACGAACCGTTGCCGGTGAACGCCGAGGACACGTCGATGGATCCGACCTGCCCCGCGGCGAACCCGTCGCGCGAGCCCACCTCGTCCCCGAACGCCGGCTGCCGGTTCCAGGTCAGCGTCTTCGCCGACCAGGAACCGGTGACCTTGTGCACCTGTACGGAAGTGTCGGTGGTCCGGGCCGAGTACAGGTCCAGATCGAGCCGCACATCCCGGGCGCCGGCGGGCACGCCCGCGACGGTGAACCGAAGGAAGGCGCGACGCTCGGAGCGCGCGACCCCCTCGCAGGTCTCCGGACACACCGACAACCAGGTCTGCGAGTCGTGGGTCCTGGCCGGAGCCACCTGGCTCACATAGGCGTTCTCGGTGGTGGGCACCGTGGCCTTGGAGTTGTCCGAGTTCCCCGACGCGACCCCGAAGGTGACGGCACCGCCGACCAACAGGAACGCGGGCAACACGAATTTGAGCGAACGAAATCGCAAGAAGCCCTCCACGGTACTTCGAGGCAACCGAAGTCGACTTACCCGCGATCGGCAGGGGCCCGTGAACGGGCCACGACACATCACGGCCCGGCCCCGAAAGGGACACCGGCGCGGTGCGACGTCGGGAGCCTAGGGCAACGTCCCCCGGGGTGCGAGGAGCGTCGGGCGATCCGCGTGTTCGGGATGTCGGGCCCCGAGCGGGCCGCCCGTTCGCGGGCGGACCGGCCCAAGGGCCCGGGAGGTCCGGGGTCGGGCGATCAGCCCGCGGCGCCCGGCCGGCGGGGGTCGCGCCGGTGGGGGCGACGGCCGATCAGCAAAAGTGCGCCGACCCCGGAGACGAGCACCGCCGCGGACGCGCCGGCGATCCGGAGCACGCCGTCATTCGCGCCGGTGTGAGCCAGTTGGCCCGGCGCATCGCCCGAGGCGGGCGGAGTGCGCTGGTCGTCGGGAGGCGTCGAGGCCGACGCCGACGCCGAGGGCGAGGTGGAGGGGGGCTTCGACGTCGCGGAGGCGGAGGTCGAGGGGCTCGGCTTCGAGGTCGACGGGCCGGCACTGGGCACGGCGGTGGTCGGCGGAGCCGTGCTGGACGGCGGCGCCGACGTCGGCGGTTTGGTCGACGGCTTCGGCGACGACGGCGCGCATTCCTTGCCGCCGTTCCAACCCGCGATCAGGTCGGTGGGGAACTTCGCGTCCGGATAGCGCGGCAGCGGATTGGCCTTCCCGTCGAAGACCTTGTCGTTGCCGTACAGGTCGATCTGGCCGAAGCACGGCGGTGCGTGGCGGGCGATGTCGAGAGCGGCGCCGCGGTGCGCACCGGTGAGGGACACCGTGCGGGATCCGAGATAGCGCTGCACCCCCGAGGTCTTCCAGGTGGGGCCCTCCGCGCTGTACGCGGCGAGGGTGACCTTGTACGTGCAGGACTTCGGCACGTTGCCGGCGATCCGCACGCTCACCTTGGTGGCGAGGGACCCCAACAGGCCCGCCTTGGACCAGGTCTTGCCGTCGTCGACGGACCATTCGATGGCGACCGTCCCGCACGCCTTGGCGTCGTCTTCGGTCGCGTGGGCGGTTCCGGCGCCGGCCACGCTCGCGACCAGCGCCACGGCGCCGGCGCCCAGGCCCGTGACGAATCTGCCGGGCACGCTTGGTCGGGCCGTCGTGTCGGTGTGACTTCGTTGCACTGTGCTGCTCCCCGGATTGGGTGAGGGGTGACGACTCGATCCACGGGCGGAGGGAGTCCGGGGGCAGGTTCGCGCCGCGGGTGTGTCCGAGGAAGGGCGAGTCGATCACCCGGGACGGGTATACGCGCGGGTAGCCGCCGTCCGCCGTCCCCGTCGTGCGCCGTCAGGCCGACCGGGCTCCGACGCCTTCCGGCAACACCCGGCCCACCCAATCCCGTACCGCGGCCTCGGTGGACGCGGTGTCGGTCGACTCGCGTCGGTCGAAGACCCGGAACCGAGCCGCGTCGTCGGTCGCCAGGCGCTCGAACAGGACGGCCTTGTGGTGGAGTTGCGCCGGGTCGAGCAGCTTTTCGTGGTCCTGCGCGCGCAACCGCTCGACGACGGCTTCCGGTTCGTCCACATTGATCAGGACGACGTCGGGGAGCGGTCGCCATTCGGCGACGGTCGCCAGGAACCGGCGCGCGCTGCGGTGCGCTCGGTCGACGTCGTCGGGGTGCCGGGTGACCGCGTCCTCCACAGCCGCCGTGTAGATGCCCCGCTGCTCGACGACCGTGCGCCCGGCGGCCAGGAACAGCCGGGCGGATTCGTAGCGGTGGGTCTGCATCGCGATCAGGGTCAGCGTCTCCGAGGCGGACCGTCCGCCCCTGATGTACGGGTCGCCTCCGACCGCCTCGGCCAGTGCCATCAAGGTGGCGAAGTCCGGCCGGGCGTTCGGTTCACGGGTGGATCCGACGAAGATGCGCGGGGGCGAGATGATCGACCGCAGCAGCGCCGAACTCACCTCGTACGCCTCCAGTCCCTCCACCCCCACGAGCAGGCCGGGGCGTCTGACGCGCCCGCCCGTGGTGACCTTGGATTCGCGTTCTCGGGCGGGCTGCCGCGTTTTCTGAGACATGGTGGAATGCTGCGCCGGGGGACCGATCGACAACAGGCCGCGACGGGCATCAGCGACGGGTAAACCGCATGGTAATAAGGAGAGTTCGTCAACCGTGCGCGGTGAGCCGGGCGGTGGGTGCCGGGGCGGTGTCGGTGACGGCCACGCAGGCCATGGTGCGGGCCAACTCCCGGTCCACGGCGGCGCTCGGGCCACCGGCTCGCGCGGCGCCGCGCTGCCGCGCGGCCCCGGTGCCTTCCGTGAGCACCCGCTCGATCGCGGTCTCGACCCGGTCGAGGTCGTCGGTCTCGCGCAGGTACGGGGCCATTTCGGCCACCAGGGCACGGACCACCGTGGCCGCAGGACGTGTCACTGCGGCCACGGGGTCGATCAGGTCGTGCGCGAGCCCGGAGCGCGCCGCGTGCCGCATCGCCTGCCGGGCGATCGTCGGCGAGCCTGCGGGCGGCGTCCGGTGCGCGACGACGGCACGGGAGGCGTGGCGGTAGAGCGCGCGGAACAGGGCCGCGATCGCGACGGTCGCCTCGACGTCGGCGATGGCGTCACAGACGCGGAGTTCGAGCATGGGCGCGTGCGGCGACAGGCGCAGTGGCGGGTGGAACGCCTTCCGGGGGGAAGCGCCGGCGCCGCCCACCGCCTGCGCCGGGGCCGAGGCGTCCAGGCGGTGCCGGCGCCAGCTGGCATGACCGGTGTCGCGGCCGGCCCAGTACGGCGAACTCGACGACAGCGCCAACAGCGTGGGTACGTGCGGCATGATCCACGCGATCGCCCGAGCCGCCACCTCGTCGTCCTCGGCCTCGACGCGGACGAACATGCCGCAGGTGAGCCGGCCGCCGGTGGGCTCCGCCGCGGCCGGCTCGTCCCGGCCGGGCAGGGGCGCGGTTCCGCTTGCCAGCGCACCCAGGTGCAGGCCTGCGGCACGCTGGACCAGGATGCCCCGAAGGGCGACCAACTCGCCGCGCAAGTCCCCGAGTTCGTGGTGCGCGGAACCTACCAGCCGGATCGTCGAAGCGGTGTCCCGGTCCCCGACGAAGGCGCCGATCGGAAGTCGGTCCAGAAGTCCGCGAGCCGACGGCACCACCTGCTTGGTGGTCAAGTCGACGACGTGGAACTCCTCTTCGATACCCAGCTTGAGCACAGTGACCCCTTCATCGGCCTCGGCAGGACGCCGACAGGGTCCGGGTACCCGTGTTGCGGGACCCCCGTCCCGTCGCCTGCCGCCTCGGACCCGTTCGATCGGCGTCCGGAACAACGGAGCCCATCGTCGCCAAGGGCCCGCCGGGACAAAAGGACGGGGCGGTTACCACGTCTGGGTAAATCTGCCGGTAGCCCGGAGGTTCGGTGCGGTTCAGTCCGCTCCGGGCGGGGGGCCGGGCGGGCGCGGGGGCGGGGCCGGCCTCGCGTGGGCGCCCCACGGCGAGACGGGTGTCGGGGCGGGCGCGGCGGACCGGCGGCGCAGCGCGTAGGCCCCGGCGCCGGCGGCCAGGAACGCGGCGACGGTTCCGCCCAGCGCGACGCCCCAGTCGGTGGCCGTGGACGACGTGTCGTCGTCGGCGGTCCGGCCCGCTCCACGCGCGGACGCGCCGGCGGCGCCTGTTCGGGTCCGGGTGGGCGGTGGCGCCTCCGTTCGGGTCCGTCCTTCGTTCTCGGGGTCGATCGGCTGATCCGGGCGTTGAAGGGGCGCGCCCTCGACGGATACCTCGAGCGTGATGGGGACCACGACGCCGCGCTGGGGTCCCTGGGCACCCGAGATCGAGACCTGGATGTAGTAGGCCCCGCGCAGGGCGTAGCGGTCGTCCTTGAACTCCTTGACCGAGCCCTTCGTCCCGTCGAAGTTCTCGTACTTCTTGCCGTCGCCCACGGTCCACGCCCCCGAGGACACCTCCAAGTGCGTGGTGCGGGGCGTGAGCTGCATCGGCGGGGCGGCGGTGTTCGGGATGGCCTCGCGCAGCGGGTTGTAGAGGTTGACGACGAAGCGCGGGCCCTGCTTGTGCGGGAAGTCGGCCGGGATGTCGACGGAACCCTTGACCGACAACTTCTGGCCCGCCTGCACGTACACGCGCCAGAACAGGAAGTCGCCCACGACCAGGCTCTCCCGATGCACGCCGGAGACGAGCGTGCCCGCGCCGTTGAACGAATAGCCGCCGGCGGCATCGGTCGCCGCGGGGGGCTCGGCGCCGGCCGCCGTGCCGGTGAGGGCGATCGGGGCGGTCAGGGCGGTGACGGCGGTCAGGGCGACGGTTGCCCGGCGGATGCCCGGTATGCGGCTCATGCTCGGTTCCGGCGGCGGCGCGAGGCGGTGGCCACGAAGGAGCCCAAGCCGCCGCCGAGGAGGATCGCGCCGGCGACGAGGGCGACGGTGGTCGTGGTGCCGGGACCGTTGTCGTCGTCGGCCGCGCGGGCGGAGACCGGGGCGCGGGAGTCGTCGGCGTTCGCGTCGGGGGCGGCAGCGGCGGTGGCCGTGGCGGTGGGAGCGAGGGCCGGGTCGCCGTCGGGCTGGATGGCGTTCGCCCGCTTCGGATGGCTGATCAGGAGTTCGAGGAGGATCCGACGCTGGGGGTCGACCTCGGCGCTGTGCGAGATCCGCAGGCATCCGATGCCGTCGGGCGCCTTGGCCGTGTTGTGCTTTCCGCCGGTCGCGCCGGTGGTGACGATGTTGTTCGCCTCCAGGGCCACGCCCTCGCTCAGGAGCCAGCTCTGCGGCAGGTCCGGCGGGCCGGAGCGGATGAACAGGTGGGCCAGGAACGCCGAGTTCTCCCGACCGTCCTCGTGGCGCATGCGCTCCGAGAAGATGGCGGTGGCGCCGATGGCCAGGTCCTCGTCCGGGTTCTTGCGGATGCGATACCAGAGGTCGCGGCTGGTGGTGAACGCGTCGAGATACTGGCCGTCCTCGACCATCGGCGCGTTCGGGCAACCGGTCGTGGCGCCCTGGACGGGGCGTCCGGAGGCCGCGTACGGGGTCGCGGCCCGCCGGAAGAGGCCGGTCATACTGGACACCAGCGACTCGGCGTCCTTCGCGTCGGCGTAGGCCCCGCCACCGGCGGTGGTGATGCACTTGAGCTGGTCGCGTGCCGCCCCCGAGACGTTGAAGCCGACCGCGTCCACCGTCAGCCTGGTGCCGCCCGCGTTCAACTCCTTGGCGACCTCGCACGGTTGCGGCGGCGCGCAGGTGTCCTCGCCGTCCGACACGAGGATCACGTGCCGCTCGCCGTGCGTACCGAGGTCGTTCGAGGCGGCCCGCAAGGCGTTGCCGATCGGGGTGAATCCGATCGCGGTCAACCCGGCGACCTCCTGCCGGGCCGCGTCCTTGGCCTCCGCGGTCGGCGTCGCGACCGGAACCAGGAGTCGGGTGTCGGCGCAACCCTGGACCTTGTCCGTTCCCGGGTAGGTCGAGCCGTAGACGCGGATGCCGACCTGCGCGGTGACCGGAGCCGCGTCGATGATGCGGTTCACCGCCTGCTTGGCGGCCTCCAGGCGCGTCTGTCCGTTGCCGGCGTCGTTCTGCTTCATCGAGCCGGACAGGTCGAGTACCAGCTCCACCTTGGCCGGTTCCGGCGGGCCCTGCGGCGCCGGATCGGCCGCCGCGACGGAAGCGGGCCCGCACAGCGCGAGGAACAGCGCGGCCGGCGTCACGGCCGAGCATGCGCGTAGGTATCGGATCACAGAGTCGATCATGGGAGCCGGAACCTCCGATGCCAAGGGGGAAGGTCCATCGAACCCGCTGCACCGATCGCGGTCCGGCTCATCCTGAACGCCGAAGAACGAGGCGAATAGCCGGATCGCGCGGCCGGCCGGCCGGACGGACGGCCGCTCGCCCGACCGGAGACGGGCGGTGAAGGGGTGGCGCCGAGGGCGGGCCTGGTGTTGGGTTGGGCTTTGCGTCGGGTCGGCCCCGGTATCGCGTCCGGTTCCCGAACACAGGCTCAGAAGCGCCGTTGCTCAGCGTAAGACTTCTTGGACCCAGCGGGTCTTGGCAGCACGGTCACCAAGTCGCAGTCTTGTCCAACGGCCTTGCAAGCCAACGGATTTCGGCTGCTTCGGCGACCCGCCCGAGGGCGCGCCGACTTCGCTCGACCTCGGGGACGGCCCGACCGTCGAGGGCACGGGACGCCACCGACGCCTTGGCTGTCCGGCCGACGGAGGACACGCGGGCGGCGGAACACGTGCAGCCGACACTGGACACATCTCAAGGGGACGCATGTCGATTCGGACTGTGGGTGTCGAAGAAGAGTTTCACATCGTCGACCGTCGGACGGGGAGGTTGAGCCCGGCGGGTACGGAACTGCTCGCCGAGCTCCCGGCGGCCGGCTTCACCGGTGAGGCCAAGGAAGCGTCCATCGAGACCAACAGCCAACCACACCGTGAACTGGCCGATCTGCGGGCCGACTTGATCGCCTCCCGAAGTCTGCTCGCCCGTGCGGCCGAGAAGATCGGCGTGGCGGTGATCGCCTCGGGCACCGCGCCGCTGATGGACCTGGCGGATTCGCCCCAGGCTCCGGGTGATCGCTACGCCTCGATCAAACGCGACTACGCCCTGGTGGCGGACGAGCAGGTGATCTGCGGGATGCACGTCCACGTCGGGATCGAGGACCGCGACGTGGCCGCGCGGGCGATGGCCTGGATCTCGCCGCATCTGCCCACCCTCCTCGCGCTGTCGGCCAGTTCCCCCTACTGGCTCGGTACCGACACCGGATACGCGAGTTGGCGCAACATGCTCTGGCAGCGCTGGCCGTCGGCGGGCCCGGCCGACGCCTTCGCCTCGGCCCGGGAGTACGACGCCATGTTGGAGGGCCTGGTCCGCTCGGGGGTGATCCTCGACACCGGCATGCACTACCAGGACCTGCGGCTGTCCTCGCACGTGCCGACGATCGAGATGCGCATCTGCGACGCGTGTCCGGACGTGGACACGTCCGTGCTCATCGCCGTGCTCTTCCGCGCCCTGGTGCACCGCGCGATCCGGGCCGTCGAGGCGGGGGAACGTCCCCCGCAGCACTCGCCCGCCTGGCTGCGCGCGGCGACCTGGCGGGCCGCGCGCTCGGGTCTCGAAGGGCAGTTGATCGATCCGACGACGATGGCCGGCGACTCGGCGCGCACGGTGATCTGGACGCTGATCGAGAACCTGATGCCGGATCTGGTGGCGGCGGGGGACTTCGCCTTCGTACGCGCGGTGACCAAGCGAATGTTGGACGCCGGGAGCAGTGCCGCGCAGCAGCTTCGGGTCGACGATCCGTCGCCGCGGGCGGCGGCGCAATTGTTGCGGGCACAGACGGTGGCGTTCGGTGAGATGCCGGGTGCGAGCGCCGGTGCGACGACGAACGGCGTCGCGCGCAGGAAGCGTTCCGGCGGTGTGATCGAGGGAGAGGGTGTGGATTCGAGCGTGGAGCGGGTGACCGATACGCCCACTTTGGTTGCCTGATGTTGCTGGTTTCGTGGCGATGAGTGAGTGCTTGTCGGAACGGGTGCACGGATTCTCGTGCACCCGTTCTGCTTTGCCGTGAGCTTTGCCGCAAGCCGGGTCTGTCCACATTTTGATATACGAATCTCATCATTCGACATGACGGCGTACGTTGGGGGGTGCATCGGCGAACTGGGATCGCGGGAAATGGGGATGTCATGTCGAAGGAATCCGCCGTATACACGCACGGGCATCACGAATCCGTGCTGCGCTCGCACACCTGGCGGACCGCCGCCAACTCGGCGGCCTACCTGCTCGACCGGATCGAGCCGCACATGAGGATCCTGGACATCGGGTGCGGGCCGGGCACCATCACGGCCGACCTGGCGGCACTGGTCCACGACGGCCGGGTCACCGGCGTCGACCATGCGCCGGACATCCTGGACCAGGCACGTGCCACGGCAGCCGAACGCGGGCTGGACAACGTGGACTTCGCGGTCGCCGACGTGCACGCCCTGGACTTCCCGGACGACACGTTCTGCGTCGTACACGCGCACCAGGTGCTGCAACACGTGGGCGACCCGGTACAGGCTCTGCGGGAGATGTACCGGGTGACCAAGCCGGGCGGGTTCGTCGCCGTCCGCGACGCGGACTATCCGGCGATGGTCTGGTTCCCGCCCACGCCCGGCATGGACGAGTGGCTGGACCTGTACCTGCGGGTGGCCCGCGCCAACGGCGGAGCACCGGATGCCGGCCGCCGGCTCAAGTCCTGGGCGCTGCGCGCCGGTTACCCCGACATCACCGCCTCGTCGAGCACCTGGTGCTTCGCCGACCCGGCGGAACTCGCCTGGTGGAGCGGACTGTGGGCGGACCGCACCCTGGCCTCGGCCTACGCGGACCGCGCCGTCGACGGCGGCCATGCGACCCCCGACGAGCTGCACACGATCTCGGACGCCTGGCGTGAGTGGGGGAGCCGCGAGGACGCCTGGTTCTCCGTCCAACACGGAGAGATCCTCTGCCGCAAGGCGGCCTGATCGCCGAAGGCCGGGCTGGCGAGTGCCCCGCGAGCGAATACTCGGGGTTTGATAACAGGCTCTGTGAAGGCTGAACCAGCCTTCCGCAAGTATTCGTTGACACGAATATTCGTGACGGTGAATACTTGAGCCATGGACGAACTCCTTGTCGCACTGGCCGATCCGGCTCGTTGGCGACTGGTCGTGTTGTTGGCGGAGCGGCCTCGGGCGGTCGGTGTGCTGGCACGACTGGCCGAGGCCCGGCAGCCGCAGACGACCAAGCACCTCCAGACGCTGGAGCGAGCCGGGATCGTCGCGTCGCAGCGCAGCGGGCAGCGCCGGATCTACGCGTTGCGGCCCGGCCCGCTGCGAGAACTGGCCGCCGTGCTGGGGCGGATCGCCGACACGGCCGAGCGGGCCGGCGGGCCGGGGGAGACCCACGACCGCTACGGGCGCAGCCTGGAGGCGGAGCGGCTCGCCGCCGGGGAGGCCGGGTGGGCCGACGGCCGCGCGTTCGGATTCGCCCGGTCGTTGCCGGCGCGACCGGATGCGGTCTGGCCGTATCTGACCGAGGCGACTTTGCTCGGTCGATGGTGGGTGCCCGACGACCTCGGGGTCGCCGCACTGGTTTTCGAGGCGCGACCGGGCGGGCGGGTCGTGCTGGAGTATCGCGACCCGGAGGACGTCGACGACACCGGCCCGGTCGTCGGCCGGGCGGAGGGCGTCGTCGACGCGGTACACCCCGGCAAGCGCCTCGCGTATCGACTCTCGCCGCTGCTGCCCGACGGCGGGCCCGCCTTCACCTCCCACGTCGAGCTGGACCTGCGCCCCGACGGCGCCGGCACCCGGCTCGACGTGCGCCTGCGGATCACCGACAGCACCGTCGAGTCGGCCGACTTCATCGCCGGCATCGAGATCGGCTTCGGCCAGAGCCTGGACAAGCTCGCGGCGACCCTCGCCGCGGGTGCGCACACCCCCGACACCGACACCCGGAGCACGAGATGACCACGCAGACCACCGGACGCAGGATCGTCACCAACATCGCGCTGTCCCTCGACGGCCGCTACGCCCGCCCCGAGGTGCCCGAGGACATGAGCTGGGTCATGCCCTACGCCCTCACCGACGTCGCCCGCGATCACCTCACCAGCCTCTGGGAGCCGGCCACGACGGCGCTGCTCGGGCGGGTCAACGCCGAGGGGTTCCTGGGTTTTTGGCCCACGGTCATCGGCGCGGAGGGCGTCGACCCGCGCGACGAGGGCTTCGCGAAGTGGCTCGTCGGCACCGACAAGGTCGTGCTCTCCTCCACCCTCGGCGAGGCGGCGCCCTGGGAGCGGACGACGATCGTGAACAAGCCGACCGCCGAGGTGGCCGCCGACCTCAAGGCGACCGAGGGCGGCGACATCCTCGTGCTCGCCAGTGCCGGTGTGATCAAGGCGCTGCTCGCCGCGGATGCGGTGGACCGCCTGGCGCTGACCGTGTTCCCGGTCTTCCTCGGCGGCGGCCCGCGCCTGTTCGAGGACGGCCTGCCGCCGGCCGAGTGGACGCTCACGGCGCAATCCGCGGGCGAACACGGCACGCTGTGTCTCGTCTACGACCGCGTACGCGGGGGGCTCACGGGGTGACGCCGGACCGGCCGGCGCGGTCACGACGGTGGTGGCGCCGAGGTGTGGTGCCGCGGGTCGGCGGTGAGCCAGGCCCGGGCCAGGTCGGCGACGGCGGCGAGGGTGCCGGGTTCGGTGAAGAGGTGGCCGGCGTGGGGGACGACCGCCAGGTCGCTTTCACAGCGCAGGTGGGTGCGGGCCCGTTCGTTCAGGGCGAGGACACTCGGGTCGTCGCCGCCGACGATGAGCAGCGTGCGGGCCGTGACCTCGGGCAGGCGGGGTGTGGCCAGGTCGGGCCGGCCGCCGCGGCTGACCACGGCGCTCACCCGGTCGCCGAGGTCGGCCGCGGCCCACAGCGCGGCGGCGGCGCCGGTACTGGCGCCGAAGTAGGCGACGCTCGCCGTCCGGGCCCGGGGTCGGTCGCGTAGTGCGCGGGTGACGGCGACGAGGCGTGCGGCCAGGAGTTCGATGTCGAAGACGTTGCCTCGGGCCTGTTCCTCGGTTGCGGTGAGCAGGTCGAAGAGCAGGGTGCCCAGGCCGGCCCGGTTGAGTGCGTCGGCCACGAAACGGTTGCGCGGGCTGTGCCGGCTGCTGCCGCTGCCATGGGCGAACACGACGATCCGGTCGGCTCCGGCGGGGACGGTGAGCCGCCCGCGCAGTCGCACGGCGCCGGCGGGCAGGTCCACGTCCTCGTCCGTCGGGCCGGCCCCGCCCGACGGGCCCGGTGTCGGCATCCGCGCGGCGGCGCGGGCCAGGCAGTCGACGACCTCCTCGTCGGTGGTCTGGGAAAAGTCCGAGTAGAACTGCCCGACCGCCATGAAGCCGAGGGGGTTGTGCGGACAGACCAGTTCGTCGGCGTCCGCCCCCGCCGACCAGCCGGACGGGGCGACGGGCACGGCGAGGACCACGCGGGCGGCGCCGCGGGCCCGCACGGTGCGGCAGGCCGCGAGGGCGGTGGATCCGGTCGCGATGCCGTCGTCGACGATCAGGACGGTGCGGTCGGCGAGTTCGGGGGGCGGCCGGCGGCCCCGGTAGCGGTGCGCGCGTTCGACCAGCAGGGCCCGCTCGCGCTCTTCGATGTCCCGCAGCGTGGTCGCGGAGATGCCCGAGGTGCGCACCACGCGGTCGTTGAGCACGCGCGTTCCGTCCTCGGCGATGGCACCCATGCCCAGTTCGGGTTGGGACGGCACGCCGAGTTTGCGCACCAGGCATACGTCCAGGGGTGCGTGCAGGGCGTCGGCCACCTGCGCCGCGACCGGTACCCCGCCTCGGGGCAGGCCCAGGACGATCACGTCCTCGCCGGCGAGGTGGGTCAGCCCGCCGGCGAGTTGTCGTCCCGCGTCGACTCGATCGGTGAAGAGCATGGTTCCTCCTCCGTCCGAACGCGGGGAAGAGGCCGGGTCCGGGGGGACGGTTCCGGGGGCGACCGCCGGCGGCCCGGGGAATCGGCGCCCGTCGGTGGGGTTCGAGCGCGGGCGCGATGGGTGGTCGCGGCCGCCGATGACGTCTCGTCCCGCTCCTTCGATTCTGCGACCGCGGCGCAGCGCGTGCCCGTCGTCGCGGCGACGGGCCACACACGCGAGACAGACACCGGGCGGACGAGAGACAGTGGAAGGACAGCATCGCCATCGAGGGGGGTTCCCTGGGTCACCGGGAGCTGTCATGACAACCGGACGTCGGCCCGTGGTGGTCGGAGTCGAGAACTCGGCGGCGGGCATGCTCGCCGTCTCCTGGGCGGCCGACGAGGCCGCCCGACACGCGCTGCCGCTGCGCCTGGTCCACGCGTCGGAGTGGCCGGCGGATCCGGCGGGCGCGCAGGCCGAGGCGGAGCCGAGCCGGTACGACGGCCGGCTGCATCGGGCGCACGTCTTCGACTGGTCGGTCGAGACGTATCCCGAGGCCGAGATGCCCGTGGTGCGCCGCAGCTGGGCCGAACGTCGGCGTGCGGCGGACGAGGCGCTGTTGGACAAGGCGCGGGTGGTGGCGGCCAGGCGCAGACCGGACGTGCCGGTGACCACGGCGGCGGTCGACGGCCGGCCGGTGGACGTGTTGCGGGCGCAGGCGCGCGAGGCGAGTGTGCTGGTGCTCGGGTCGCGCCGGTTGTCCGCGTTCACCGAGTTGTTGACGACGGGCAGCATCGCGGTTCCGGTGAGTGCGCACGCGCCGTGTCCGGTGGCGGTGGTACGCGGGCCCGAGCCGATCACCGGCGAGCCGCCGACGGTGGTGGTGGGCGTCGACGGATCGGCCGGGTGCGAGCGGGCGGTCGGGTACGCCTTCGAGACCGCTTCGTTGCGCGGCGCGGGCCTGCGGGCGGTGCACGTGCGTGCGCCGACGGCGAGCATGGTGGCCGCGTTCGGCAGCGAGGCCGAGGTGGAGGAGGCGCTGATCCGGCTGGGCGAGACGCTGGCGGGGTGGAGCGAGAAGTATCCGGACGTGCTGGTGGAGCGGGTGACGGTCCTGGGCCATCGGGTGCGCGCGTTGGCGGATGTGGCGGCGGACGCGTTGTGTCTGGTGGTGGGCAGCCGGGGCATGGGCGGTTTTCGCGGCATGCTCCTGGGCTCGGTCACCAACGGTCTGATCCACCACGCTCCCGGGCCGCTGGTGATCGTTCCGCAGGGCGGCGACGTCGGGTGAGCGCGCGGGCTAGCCGGCGTGCGGGAACCGGTGTCGGAGCCGGTTCGGGGCGCCCGGCGGCGCGGCGCGGGTGGATCACGAACGGGTCGAGGACGCGTCGAGGTGCCGGATCCGGGTAGGCGGGCGGGCGAGTGCTCCGGGCGAGAGAACCGTCGGTGACACGTCGGGAGCGATCCGAGCGGGAGACGGACGGGAGGTCGCGCGGACGGATGCCGCCGAGAGACCCCGGGGCGAACCCGGGCAGTGATCCGAGGGAGACAGTGTGATGACCATTCCCATGCCGGTGGACCCGGATACCCGGCCGCCGCAACCGACGCCCTGGCCGGGCCCGGGCCCGGGTCCGGAACCGGTGCCGGAGCCGCCGCGACCGGGGCCCACGCCCGAACCGGAACCGGGCCCGGAACCCGAGCCGCAGCCGGTCTGACCTCGGCGATCGTGTCGGCGTGTGCCCGGTCGGGGACGGGCGTAGCGTGGATGGGTGGGGGTGCCGCACGCAATCCCTAGCGGAACGGATGTGAGCGTCGTGATCATCATCGGACTCTTCATCGCGGCGGCGAGCGTCGCATTCGCGGCCCTGCTCGTCGCGTACAACACCTCCGGCGGTCCCGAGTACACGGTGAGCATGTTCGACACCGACATGGTCACCCTGGACACGCTGGCGGCGTTTTTGGCCGGTCTGGCGCTGGCGCTGCTGTTCTGCGCGGCGCTGGCGATGGCCATGACGGGGATGCGGGCGCGGGCGCGGCGGCGCAACTCCGCGGCTCGCGTGGAGGGTTACGACCGGGGCGGCCGGGTGGCCCGCTACCGGGCCGCGCACGAGTGGCAGGCGGATCCGGCGCGGACCGAGCGTGCGGATGTGCGTCGGGAGCCGCCGGAGGGCACCGTGTGAGGGTGGCTGCCCGATGACGAGGCCGGTTCGGCGGATGGCCCAGCCGGCCTCGTGGTGTGGTAGGCCGGTGTCAGTTCGGGGGGATGCGGCCGGCTTCGGTGGGGCCGGGAGTGTCGCGCGTCTCGCCGGGTGCCTTCGTTTCGACGAGTTCCTTGAAGCGCAGCAGGTCCGGTCGGACCCGGGTCGCGGTGAAGGGCGGGGTGGTCTCGGTGGTGTCGGTGAGGCCTTCGGGTTCGACCTCGGTGACGACGTCGATCGTGGTGTGGTCGGCGTCGACCGCGCGGAAGGTCACGAGCGCGTGGTGGCGGGGTTCGTCCGACACGGTGCACCAGGAGACGCGTTCGTCGGGGAGTTCCTCGGTCTCGGTGCCGAATTCGCGGGTCACGCCCGCGGTGTAGGTCTTCCAGTAGTGGTGATGGGCGTCGAGCCGGACCACCTCCTCGACGCCGTCCATGAACCGCGGATACTCCTCGAAGCGGGTCCATTGCAGATATGCCGTGTGCAGCGGGACGTCCACGTCGACGGACTCGGTCATGGCGCTCATACCGGTCACCTCCCACGGTGGGGCGAACCATATGTCTGCGGCGTGCCCTGGGGCCGCGAGCCCAAACGACCGCCGGCGCGGCGGTACGGGTGCGGGTGGGGTGGGAGATGCCGGCGGGGCGGCAGGGGAGGATCGAGGCCGCCGCCGAGGGCCGCCGGCGGGGTGTGGACGTCGGGTCATCGCTCGTGGGGTCGGCGGGTGCGTCTGGTGTCGACGTTGGTGGTCAGTGTGGTGAGGAGGTCGGGGAGTTCGGCGACGGTCGGCTCGGGCAGTCCGGTCACGGTCTCCTCGGCCAGGGTGCACCATGCCTGTTTGATCCGCTCGACCAAGGCGGTTCCGCTGTCGGTGAGTTCGACGACGGCGGCGCGTTTGTCGGTGGGCGCCGGGGTGCGGCGGATGTGGCCGGCGGCTTCGAGTTTGCGGGTCATCAGGGTGACGCTGGGGGGTTCGCAGCCGAGTGCGTCGCTGAGCCGGCCCTGGATCATCGGGCCGTTGCGGGCGAGTTCTAGCAGCAGTGCCTCCTGGCCGGGGTGCAGGCCGAGCGGGGCGAGCAGGGTGGTGATCCTGGCCCGGTGGCGCAGGCTCAGCAGGCGGATGGCCTGGTTGAGGGCGTCGGCCCGGTCGAAGTCCATGGCTCTTCTCGGCTCTCCTCGGCGGATCGCTTATGCGCATAACATTATCAAGGGGTCGGGCGCGGAGTCAGGCGCGGCCCGGCAGCGGTGGTCGCGGGCGGTCGCGGAGTACGTCCAGCACGGCCCGGACCGCCGCGCGTTGCGGCGAGCCCCGGCGGATCGCCGCCGTGATCGTCCGGGTCTGCGGTGTGGCCAGTTCGCGGGTGAGCACCCGATAGCGGTGATCGACCGCCAGACCCGGCAGCAGCGCGATGGACAAGCCGGCCTCGACGTGCTGGAGCGTCATCATGTAGTTGCTGAACCGGCACACCACCCGCGGTTCGAAGCCCGAGCGGCGGCACAGGCGCAGCGCGAGGTTCGCCATGTACGACTGCGGCATGTCGAACGCCCACGGCTCGTCCGCGCAGGCCGCCAGGTCCGCGGTGCCGCGCCCGGCGGCGGGGTGCCCGGGCGGGACCACCAGCACGATCGGATCGGTGCCGAGGGGGACCAGGTCGAGGTCGGGGCCCAGCGGCAGTTCGTCGAAGTCGGTGGTGGTGATGATGACGTCCACGTCGCCGACGCGCAGCGCCGGCATGCTCTCGTGCGGCTCCAGCTCCAGCAGTTGCACGTCCAGGCGCGGATGTTCGCGGGCCAGCCGGGTGACCGCGGGCACCGCCATCGAGTGGATGGCGCTCTGGAACGCGCCCAGGCGTACCGGTCCGGCCGGTTCGTCGGCGAAGCCGCGCAGTTCCTCCTCGACACCGTCCATGTGGTCGAGGATGGCCCGGGCGCGGTGGGCGAGGATCAGCCCGGCCGAGGTCAGCCGCACCCGGCGGCCGGTGCGCTCCAAAAGGCGGGTGTGCGTCTCGGCCTCCAGGACGGCGAGCTGCTGGGAGACGCTGGACGGGCTCAGGTTGGCCGCCTGGGCGACCGCGCGCACGGTGCCGAGGGTGTGCAGTTGGCTGAGCAGGCGCAGCCGCCAGGGGTTCATCATCTCGCCATTGTTGTACGGCGTAGCCGAACAGCAGGGCCACAATCGTGTGCTGGACGTGTGCTCCGGGCCCGACCTACCGTCGGGACATGGCTGCTTCGACCACCTCCTCGTCGCCCTCGCCCGACTCGTTCTGGACCGACGCCGAGCGGCATCTCGTGCGCTACGGCGGCGAGTTCACCCGCGAGATCATCGACCGCGCCGCCGGGAGCTTCGTGTTCACCGCCGACGGCCGGCGCATCCTCGACTTCACCTCCGGGCAGATGAGCGCGATCCTGGGCCACGCGCACCCGGCGATCGTGGACACCGTGCGGCGGCAGGTGGCGACCCTGGACCACCTGTACAGCGGCATGCTCAGCCGTCCGGTGGTCGACCTCGCCCGGCGGCTGGCCGATACGCTGCCGGATCCGCTGGAGAAGGTGCTGCTGCTGACGACCGGCGCCGAGTCGAACGAGGCGGCGATCCGGATGGCCAAGCTGGTCACGGGCCGGCACGAGATCGTCTCGTTCGCGCGGTCCTGGCACGGCATGACGCAGGCCGCCGCGTCCGCGACCTACAGCGCGGGGCGCAAGGGGTACGGTCCCGGCGCGCCCGGCAACTTCGCCATTCCGGTGCCGAACGTGTACCGGCCCGACTTCGTGGCGGCGGACGGAACGCTCGACTGGCGGCGGCAGCTGCACTTCGCGTTCGACCTGATCGACGCGCAGTCGACGGGCAGTCTGGCCGCGTGCCTGGTGGAGCCGATCCTCAGCTCGGGCGGCATCATCGAGCCGCCCGTCGGCTACCTGGCGGCGCTGCGCGACAAGTGCCGCGAGCGTGGGATGTTGCTGATCCTGGACGAGGCGCAGACCGGCCTGTGTCGTACCGGGGACTGGTACGCGTTCGAGCGCGACGGCGTCGTGCCGGACATCCTCACGTTGTCCAAGACGCTCGGCGCGGGGCTGCCGCTGGCCGCGGTGGTCACCAGCGCGGAGATCGAACAGCGGGCGCACGAGCGGGGGTTCCTGTTCTTCACCACGCACGTGGCCGACCCGCTGCCGGCGGCGGTCGGCAACACCGTGCTGGACGTGCTGATCGCGGATCGACTCGACGAACGGGCCCGCTCGCTCGGCGCGTTCCTGCGTCGGGGGTTGGTCGAACTGGCCGAGCGTCACCCGGTGGTCGGCGACGTCCGCGGTCGCGGGCTGCTCGCCGGTCTCGAACTGGTCGACGACCGGGACGACACGAAGCACGGCTCCGACGAGCTCGGCGCGCGTGTCACGCGGCGCTGTCTGGAGTTGGGGCTGCACATGAACATCGTGCAACTCCCGGGCATGGGCGGGGTGTTCCGGATCGCGCCGGCGCTGACCGCGACCGAGGACGAACTCTCGCTGGGGTTGAGCATCCTGGACGAGGCGATCGGCGACGCGTGCGCGGGTGGGCGGTAGGCGGGTGCCTGCGGTGGGTGGGGGCCTGCGGAGGATGGTCCTGTGGCGGGTGGGCTCCGGAATATCATTCAGGTTCGTGATAGCCTCTAACCGGAATGCGGGGACGCGGCTGTGCGGGCGAAAAGGTGACGGGTCATGGCGGAAAGCGAGACGAACACCCCGCGGGAGCGCTACCGCACCCAAGTGCGGACGGAGATCAAGCAGCACGCGTGGGAGCAGATCGCCACGGCGGGTGCGTCCGCGCTCTCGCTGAACGCGATCGCCAAGCAGATGGGCATGAGCGGGCCCGCGCTCTACCGCTACTTCGCCGGCCGTGACGAGCTGATCACCGAGTTGATCCGGGACGCGTACCGCAGCATGGCCGACGCCGTCCGGGTCGCCTTCGAGAGCGGCGCGGACGTGGCCGAGACGGCGCGCGCCATGCGCCGGTGGGCACTGGCGGATCCGCAGCGCTACCTGCTGATCTACGGCACGCCCGTCCCCGGCTATCACGCCCCCGACGACATCACCGCGATCTCCGGCGAGATCATGGCCACCCTGCTCGACGTGTGGAGCGCGCAACCGCCGGCGCAGCACGCCACGACCGCGCTGGAGGCGCACCTGGCGCAGCACCGGCGCTGGGCGGGCGAGCACCCCGCGCCGGCGGCCGTGCTGCACCGGGCCCTGATCTTCTGGACCCGGCTGCACGGCCTGCTGTCCCTGGAACTGGCCGGCCACTTCGTGGGCATGGAGTTCGATCCGGAGCTGCTGTTCGAGGCGGAAGTCGCCGAGCTGCGGGGATAGCGGGGACGGCGGTCAGCCGGCTTCGGCTTCGGCTTCGGCTTCGGTTTCAGCCTCGGCGGACAGCGGGCCGGCGGGGCCGAAGGCGAGGCGGGCGAAACGTTCGCCGATGCGGCGGTGGGCGGCCGGGTCCGGATGCAGGTCGTCGGGCAGTGGGAGTTCGGCCTGGTCCGCCGCGCCGTACAGGTCGAGGCCGTCGAGGTGGTGCAGGTTCGGGTCGTCGGCGGCGCGCCGCGCGACGATCCGGGCCAACTCGTCCCGGATCACCGTCAGGGTCAGCCGCCCGGCGGCGACCTGCGCCCGATCGCCCGTGGCCATGAACCGCAGGCGTCCCTCGGCGATCGCGGCCGGGTCCACGGCGCACGGCCCCGGGGTGTGCTCGTGGATGGCGCAGTGGATCGGCGATACCACCAGCAGCGGGGTGTCGGGGTGTCCGTCGCGGATGGTGTCGAGGAAGCCGTGCACCGCCGGGCCGAACGCCCGCAGCCGCATCAGGTCCGTGTTGACGATGTTGATGCCGATCTTGAGGCTGATCAGGTCCGCGGGGGTGTCGCGCATGGCGCGGGCGGTGAACGGGTCGAGCAGGGCGCCGCCGCCGAAGCCGAGGTTGATCAGCTCGACGCCGCCCAGAGCCGCGGCCAGGGCCGGCCAGGTTCCCGTCGGGGTGGCCGCGTTGGAGCCGTGGCTGATCGAACTGCCGTGGTGCAGCCACACCTTGCGCCCGTGCGCCGGTGCCGCGTGGATGGGGGCGTCGCCGCGCAGCGCGACCAGCCGAGTGCTCTCGTCGTGCGGCAGCCAGATCTCGACGTGCTTGTCGTGGGTGGGCAGGTCGGTGAAGCGCACGGTGCGCACCGGGCCGGGGCGGGTGTGCGCGGTCCCGGTGGCCGGGTCGATGGTGAGCGTGTCGCCGTCGGGCACGCTCGCCCGGGCGGTGTGGCTTCCGTCGACGAGGAGTTCGTACACCCCGTCGGGGCGCGGCGGGGCTCCGGGGTAGACGCGCTTGGTGGCCACGACGTCCAGTTCGAGGACGGTGGCCCGAGTGCGCAGGGCCAGGCGTACGCCGGAGGGCTGGGACTCGGCCATGGCCAGTTGGCCGTCCGGGATCTGCCGGCGGGCGTGCGCGGGCAACCGGTGGGGCACTACGCCGCGTTCGGTGTGTTCCAGGTCGAGGGCGCCGCGCAGCAGGTCGGCGGTGAGGGGAGTGACGGTGTGGGCGTACGGGGTGTTCATGGTCGGGGTCTTTTCGCTGTACGGAGATGGCGGGGGAGGGGTCGGGAGGTGGTGGGCCAGGTGCGCAGCAGGCCGTCGAGTGCGTCGAGAATCGCGGTCCAGCTCTGTGCCGAGTCGGGGGAGCTGTGCGCGAAGCCGCCGTTGGACTCCAGGTCGACGAAGCCGGCGAAGACGCTGCCCAGCAGCCGGACGGCGTGCGTTTGGTGCGGTTCGGCCAGGTCGTATCCGCGCAGCAGCGCGCGCATCATCCGCGCGTGCCGGACGCCGGCACTCGCGGCGGCCGTCTGCGGGTCGAGCCGGTATCGCGCGGCGGCGAAGCGGCCCGGGTGGGCGAGGGCGTAATCGCGGTAGACGTTCGCGAAGGCGGTCAGCGCGTCCTTGCCCGCGCGCCCGGCGATGGCGGCGGAGACCCGGTCGGCGAGTTCCTCCAGTGCGAGCAGCGCGATCCGGGTCTTGAGGTCGTGGGCGTTGGCGACATGCGAGTACAGGCTCGCGGTCCGTACGCCCAGCCGCCGGGCCAATTCCGCGGGCGTCGCGTGCGCGAACCCGACCTCGTCGGCCAACTCGGCCCCGGCCCGCACCACGCTTTCGGCGGTCAACCCCGCGCGCGCCATGTCCGCCCACCTTTGCTCATCCGCTCTCGGGTTCACCTGAATGAATTATGTGCATGCCTAATCTATTTAGGCAAACGAGATGTCTCGTTCGGGCCGCGCGGCGCTCGGTCGGGGGACACGAAGGGGGCGCGCGGCGCGGCCAAGGTCGCGAGGACTGCACGGCGCCGCACCGCCTGCCGTTGGCGATTCGGACGGATTCGATGATCGCTCTTCGTCCGCGGCGACGATACGAGGTGTGCGGGCGCTGCCTACCCTGAGCGTCCACTGCGGCAGTCGCGCCGTTCTCCGAGGAGGTATCCAGATGGGACGATCCGACGCGGTCGGGTCCGGTGTCCGGACGGTGGATCCGAACATTCGTACGTCGAGCGCCGCCGCATCGGGAGGCGAGGGGCGTACGCGCTTCGCCGTTGCCGCCGGTGGTGCACGATGAGAGGCGCCGCGCGGGCGGCGGCCGGCGCGGTGGCGCTGGGGGTGCTCGCCACCGGGTGCGGCGGCACCGGCTCCTCGAGCGCGGGCGGGAGCGACACGATCACGATCGGTATCTCCGAGGACCCGGCCAACCTGTCTCCGCTCACCTCGCTGTCCAGGATCACCTCGCTGATGTCGCGGTTCTCCTACGACGCGCTGGTCAACACCACGGTCGACGGGCAGATCGTCTCCGGCGTCGCCGAGAAGTGGGAGTCCGACCCCCTGTCGGCCACGTTCACCCTGCGGCGCGACGTGCGGTGCGGCGACGGCCAAGTGTTGACCGCGTCCGCCGTCGCGGCGCAGTACAACTACATCGCCGACCCGAAGAACACCTCACCGCTGTACGGCCTGGCGGTGGCGCCGGGAACCGTCGCCACCGCGGACGACGCCACCAACACGCTCGTCCTGCGCACCCCCGAACCCACCCCGTTCCTGCTGCGCGGCGCCACCCAACTGCCGCTGGTGTGCCCCTCGGCGCTCGCGGCGCCCGACACGCTCAACCACGCCACCGACGGCACCGGGCCGTACCGGCTCGTCGAGGCCGCGACGGGTGACCACTTCACCTACACCAAACGGCCCGACTACGTCTGGGGACCGGGCGGCGCGAACTCGGCCGAACTGCCCGAGCGGTTGGTGTTCAAGGTCGTCACCAACCCCTCGACCAGGGCCAACCTGCTGCTGGGCAAACAGCTCGACATCGCCTCCGTGACCGGCGCCGACCGGGTCCGGCTGACCGCGGCGGGGCTGAAGTACCGCGTCGAGCGCAACCCGTACGGGATGTTCCTGTACAACGAGGCGCCCGAGCACGTCACCGCCGATCCCGCGGTGCGCTGGGCGCTGACCGCAGCGCTGGATCTCAAGCAGTTGGGGGCGGTGGCCACCGGCGGCAAGGGCTCGACGCCGACCCGGGTCGCGGTCACCATGCTGCCGACCTGTTCGGCGGACGCCGTGAGCGCGAACATCCCGCCGCACGACCCGGCTCGCGCGGCGGCCGCGCTGCGTGGGGCCGGGTGGACCAAGTCGGGCGGGCACTGGACCAAGGACGGCAGGCAACTGTCCATCGTGCTGCCCTACATGGGGACGGCCGGTTCGGAACTGCTGTCCGCTGTGGAGCTCGCGGTCGAGCAGTGGCGGTCGTTCGGGGTCAAGGTCAACCGTCGACCACTCACCGCCGGGACCACCGGAGAGGTGCTGGCCTCCGGGCAGTGGGACATCTCCTGGACGCCGATCACGCTGACCCAGCACGACCAGCTCATGCCCTTCTTCAGCGGCCCCAAGGGGCCCGACGGGCTCAACTTCGGCGCCGTCGACAACCCCGAGTACCAGCGCCTGGTGGGCCTGGCCATGAGCAAGCCGGACACCGCCGGCTGCGCCGAATGGACCGCGGCCGAGGCGGAGTTGGTCAAGCGCGTCGACGTGATGACCTTCGCGGACATGCTGACCCCGTACTTCGCCACGCGCGGCACCACGTTCAGCATCGACGGCAGCGGAATAGACCCGATGTCCCTACGCCGAACCCGCTGACGCGGGCGAAGATGTGGGCCCGACCCAAGCGGCCGGGCCCACTCCCCGCGCGACCCTGCACACGATGCCCCCGGCGCGCCCGGCGACCGACCCGAACCGGCCGGAGAATCACGGCGGTTCCCTCACGCGCGAGCGAACACCGCGATGTCGTAGCGCTCCGGCACCGGCCGGGGCGTGTCCTCGGGTTCGGCGGCGGCGTCGATCGCCAGGCGGCGCAGGCCCTCGTCGTACTCGGCGGCGGTCAGGTGGGTGAACTTCGATTGCGGTCGTGTGGTCATCCGCGCGTGGAACTCGCGCAGGCTCGCGGTGACCGGCTGCACGAGGGAGCCGATCTCGCGAACCGCGAACCCGCAGGCGGTGAAGTCGGCCACGACCTCCTCCCTTCCGGGGAAGCGCTGTTCGTCGCTGTCCCGCAGGCGGGGCCAGTAGTGGTAGACGAGCGCGTCCAGGCGCTCGCGGAAGGTCGTACGGATCACCACGACACCGTCGGGCCGCAGGACGCGCGCCAACTCGCGGGCACAGGCGCGGCGATCCGGCAGGTGGTGCACGACGCGCGAGAGCAGGGCGAGATCGAACAGTCCCTCGCGCGTGGGCACCGCGTCCGCGCAGCCGCCGACGTAGCGCACCCGGGGGTGGGCGTTGTACCGCACGGCCTCACCGAGCATGGCCACCGAGGGATCGACCCCGACCACGAGCGACGCCCGCCCCCACTCCGCCAACGCCGCACAGAACATTCCGGTCCCCGCCCCGATCTCGACCACCACCGGCGCCGGCCGAGGCGCAAACCCCCCGATCACCTCCGCCCAGACCCGAAGCGCCCCCGCGGGCATCTCGTTCCCGACCTGATAGGCCCCGGCCAACCGCACATCGTCATAAACCCGCCCCATCCCCCAATCCTCCCCACCCGAACACCCGCCGACACGACCCCTGGGCCGAGCGGCATGAACGGGCAGGGCTCGGTCGGGGGCCATGTTCGGGATTCGGTGCGGGTGTCGGGTTGGGGGAGGTGGTGGGGGAACGGGCGTGACGTGGGGGTTGTCGGCGTATGAGGATGGGGGCATGTCAGTCAACAGTGTTCCGCTTCCGCGTCAGGTCGCCGACTCCTATGTCGACGAACTCGTTGTGCTCGATCCGGTGATGGGGACGTTTCTCGGTGTTGCGGAGTGTTCCGGGCGGTTGCCCGATCTTTCTCCCGATGGGCAGGAGGCGCGGGCCGCGTTGGCGCGGGCCACGCTTGCCGCGCTGGGCGAGGCCGAGCGGCGGGACGGGGCGGAGGTGGAGGTCGAGCGGCGGTGTGCCCGGTTGTTGCGCGAGCGGTTGACGGCCGAGCTGGCCGTGCACGAGAGCGGGGAGGGGCTGCGGACCGTCGGGAACATGGGCACGCCGATGCACTTCGTGCGTGAGGTGTTCACCGTGACGCCCGCGGAGACGGACGAGGACTGGGCCGCGATCGGCCGGCGGCTGGGTGCGGTCTCGCACGCGCTTGCGGGCTACCGGGAGTCGCTGGAGCTGGGCCTGGAGCGCAAGTTGTACGCGGCGCCCCGCCCGACCGGGGCGTGTATCGACCAGCTCGGCGAGTGGGCCGACACCGACGGCAACGGACGCGGCTGGTTCGAGGACTTCGCCGCCGCCGGCCCCCAGGCCCTGCGCGCCGAACTCGACGAGGCCGCACGCGCCGCGACCGCCGCGGTGGTGGAGCTGCGCGAGTGGATGCGCGACGTGTACGCCCCCGCCGTCGCCGACGCCCCCGAGGTCGTCGGGCGCGAGCGGTACGCCGTGTGGTCGCGGTACTTCAACGGCGCCGACCTCGACCTCGACGAGGCCTACGCCTACGGCTGGTCGGAGTACCACCGCCTCCTCGGCGAGATGCGCCGCGAGGCGGAGAAGGTCCTGCCCGGCGCCGCCACGCCGTGGGTGGCGCTCGCGCACCTGGACGAGCACGGTACGCACATCGAGGGCGTCGACGAGGTGCGGGCCTGGCTGCAGGCCCTGATGGACGAGGCGATCGAGCACCTCGACGGCACCCACTTCGACCTCGCCGAGCGGGTGCGCCGCGTCGAGTCGTGCATCGCCCCGCCGGGCAGCGCCGCCGCGCCGTACTACACGCAGCCGTCCGAGGACTTCAGCCGCCCCGGCCGGACCTGGCTGCCGACGATGGGTCGCGACCGGTTCCCCGTGTACAACCTCGTGTCCACCTGGTATCACGAGGGCGTCCCCGGACACCACCTCCAGCTCGCCCAGTGGGCGCACATCGCCGGCGACCTGTCCCGCTACCAGGCCACCGTCGGGGTGGTCAGCGCCAACGCCGAGGGCTGGGCGCTGTACGCGGAACGCCTCATGGACGAACTGGGCTTCCTCACCGACGCCGAACGGCGCCTGGGCTACCTCGACGCGCAGATGATGCGCGCCGCGCGGGTGATCGTCGACATCGGCATGCACCTGGAACTGGAGATCCCGGCCGACGCGCCGTTCCATCCCGGCGAGCGCTGGACGCCGGACCTGGCGCAGGAGTTCTTCGGCGCGAACAGCGGCCTCCCCGAC
Organism: Embleya scabrispora; assembly: GCF_002024165.1. Lineage (NCBI taxonomy): Bacteria > Bacillati > Actinomycetota > Actinomycetes > Kitasatosporales > Streptomycetaceae > Embleya > Embleya scabrispora. Next base: position 765,403 of record NZ_MWQN01000004.1, on the reverse strand, counting down.
GCCTTCGTGGACAGCGAACTCACCCGCTACCTGACCATGCCCGGCCAGGCGATCGGCTACAAGCTCGGCGAACGCGCCTGGCTGCTGGGCCGGGAGAACGCCCGACGGGCGCAGGGCGCGGCGTTCGACCTGAAGGCGTGGCACATGAGCGCGCTGTCGCAGGGGTCGTTGGGTCTCGACGACCTGACCGACGAACTCTCCGCGATTCCCGCGCCGTAGCCCGAACCCGTGCGCGGATTCCGACCGGATGGGCGGTACCGGTCGGGATCCGCGGTGGGCGGGCGGATCGTGGTGGGGCGCGCTACGCGGCGACGAGCGGGAGGGTGTGCAGGCCGCGCAGGATGTTGTGGACCCGCCGGGTGGGCGCCCGGTCGGGCGCGGCGGCAAGGGTGTGGAAGCGGGCGCCCAGGGCGGTGAGCACCGCGTCGAGTTCGAGGACGGCCAGGTGGTTGCCGGCGCACTGGTGCACGCCGAGGCCGAGCGCGAGGTGGTCGCGGCTGTCGGGGCGGGTGACGTCGAACGTGTCGGCGGTCGGGCCCCATTTGGCGCGGTCGCGGCCCGCCGAGCCGTAGAGCAGGAGGAGTTGTTCGCCGGCGGGGACGACGGTGTCGCCGATCCGGATGTCGCGGCCGGCGCGGCGGCCGAACCACTGGATCGGGGCCTCCATCCGCAGCGCCTCGGCGAAGACCGCGTCGCCCGGGACGGCGCGCTCGCGGACCAGGCGCCACTGCGCGGGGTGCCCGGCCAACAGGTGCAGGGCGGTGGTGACGGCGTGGATGGTGGTGTCCATGCCGGCGACGGTGTAGGAGAGCATCAGCGGGACGGCCTGGGATTCGTCGATGTCGCCCCGGTCGGCCGCGGCGTGGATGGCGCCGAGCCAACTGTCCGGCGCCACCCGCCCCCGCGCGGCGAAGCGGTCGAGGTAGGCGAACATCTCCTCGGCGCGCGGGAACGCGGCCCGGGTACGCGCGCTGTCGGGGCCGAAGGTGTCGAACGTCGCGTCGGCGAGGTCGAGCAGCCGGGCGCGGTCCCGGTCGGGTAAACCCATCAGGCGCATGACCGTGCCGGAGACGAACGGTGCGGCCAGGTCGGCCACGCCGTCGAACACCTCGCCGCTCGGAAGAGCGTCGACCAGAGCGCGGGCGTGCGCGTGGATGCCGGCGGTGAGGGATTTCAGCGCCCTGGGCGCGAGTTGGCGCGAGAGCACCCGGCGCAGGCGCACGTGGGCGGCCCCGTCGGTGCCCACCACGGTGTCGGTCAGGACCCGCTCGTTGACCTCGTCGGTCAGGGCCAGGGCCCGTTCGCTGGAGTAGGTGATCGGGTCGCGGAGCGCGTCGGCGACGCCCGCGTGGCGGGGCAGGGCCCAGACGCCGTGCGCGTCGAGCCGTACGACGGCGCCGAGTTCGCGCAGCCGGGCGTAGGTCGGGTAGGGGTCGGCGAGGACGGCGTCGTCGAAGAGATCGATCCCGGAGGAGACGTGCACGATGGCCCTTTCGTCGCGAGGCCGGCGCCCGCGTGTGGTGCGACCGCCGCCGACGGTGATCGGAAGGCAGGGCGGCCATGATCGGCCGAGCCCCGACCCCGGTCAAGGGCGCACGGACGCACGAACGGCGCAGACGAGCGCCCCATGCGGACCCGGCCCCTCCGGGGTGTCCGGGGATCGCGAGGCGCCCGTCCGCCATGGTGTCGCCGGTCGGCGCGACGCCGCCTTCGGGCGGCGGGAGTTCGGATCGGGCGAGGCGACGGGCCCGGCCGGAACCGATGGTTCGGTCGGGCCCGTCGCAGCGGGTCAGGAGCCGATGGTCGGCAGGTAGCGCGGGGCGCGCCAGGCGTGCAGGTGATGTTCGATCGAGGCGCCCAGGGACAGGAGTTCGCCGTCGCGCAGGTTGCCGGTCATCAGGAGCAGGCCGACCGGCAGTTCGCCGACGAAGCCGGCCGGTACCGACATCGACGGGTATCCGGACACGGCGGCGGGGGTCGAGGACGGGATCACGTCGTTGTCGCCGCGTACACAATCGGTGGTCCAGGCGGGCGGGTTGGTCGGCGAGGCGATGGCGTCGAGCCGTTCGGCGGCCAGTGTCTCGTCGATCGAGCGGCGGGACAGATCCTTCAACTCGGCGCGCATCGCCCGGTAACGCGGGTCGGTGGTGGGCGGCGCGACCAGGGCCTGTTCGAACAGCTCCTGACCGGCGAAGCAGGTCTGCTCGGCCGGGTGGGTGCGGTTGAACTCGATCAGCTCCGCGAGATCGCGCGGGCCCTTGCGGGTGGCGAGGTAGGCGTCGATGTCGCGGTGGAACTCGCTGAGCAGGGCCGGGAATTCCAGTTCGGCGATGCGCTCCTGGTAGGGGAGCTTCACCTCGACCACCTCGGCGCCCGCCGCGCGCAGGCGCGCCGCGGTGCGGGTCATCAGGGCGTCCACGTCCGGGCCGAGCGTCGGCAGGCGCCACAGGCCGACGCGCTTGCCGCGCAGGCCGTCGGGGCGGGCGGAGGCCGCGGCGAGGTCGAACGGGTCGCCCGGGCGCGATCCCCGGCCCTCGGCGAGCACCGCGAGGGTCAGCGCGGCGTCGGTGACGTTGCGGGCCATGGGTCCCGCGGTGTCCTGCTCGGCGGAGATCGGCACCACGCCGGACGAGCTGACCACGCCCAGGCTGGGTTTGACGCCGACCACGCCGTTCGCCCCGGACGGGCACACGATCGAGCCGTCGGTCTCGGTGCCGATCGCCACCTGCGACAACGACGCGGCCAGCGCGGCGCCCGAACCGGCCGACGAGCCGCAGGGGTTGCGGTCCAGGACGTACGGGTTGCGGGTCTGGCCGCCCACCGCCGACCAGCCCGACGTCGGCTTGGCGCCGCGGAAGTTGGCCCATTCGGACAGGTTGGTCTTGCCGAGGATCACCGCACCCGCCGCGCGCAGCCGGGTCACCAGTACCGCGTCGGCGTCGGGCGGGCTGCCGGCCAGTGCCGTCGAGCCGGCGGTGGTCGGCAGGTCGCGGGTGTCCACGTTGTCCTTGAGCAGGACGGGAATGCCGTCGAGCGGGCCCCGGCTCTGCCCGCGCCGGTACCGGGCGTCGCTGGCGGCGGCCTGGCGCAGCGCGGTCGGGTCGGTGCGCAACACCGCCTTGATCGTGGGATCGACGGTCTTGATCCGCCACAGGTAGGCGCCGGTGAGCGCGGTCGAGGTCAACGATCCGCGTGCCATGCGGGTTTGTAATTCCGGGATGGTCACGGTGTCGAGGTCGATGCCCAACCTCGGCGGCGCGCCCGCCGCCGACGGTGCGCCGTCCGGGCCGGCGGCGGCGTCCGCGTGGGCGCCCGGCGCGCCGGCGAACAGGCAGCCGACGACCAGGGCGGTGACCAGTGGGGGAACTCGTTTTTTCGTCATGGGAAAGACCATGGGAGCCATCGCACTACACGGCCGACGTCCGACACAAGCGGCGCCGATGTCGACGCGCTGAGATCCCGGAGGGGGTTTGGGAATGATTGAGGAGCATTTCGAGAGGCTTGGTTCCGAAGGCGGAGGGGACGAACAGGGCCGATGGGAGCCCTGTGGCAAACATCGGCAAGTGGTTTCGAGGGCCGTTAGGGTGTCGCCCGTGATCACAGAGCGATGGACCTTGGGCGGCGATACGAGCGTCGCCAGGATCGGCTACGGAGCGATGCGGTTGACCGGGTGGCCGAAGGGCGAACCACCCTCCAGGGAAACGGCGTTGGCGATTTTGCGGCGGGCCGTGGAGCTGGGCGTGAACCACATCGACACGTCCCACTACTACGCGCGCGACGGGATCGCGGCCAACGAGCTGATCCGGGAGGCGCTGCACCCCTACCCCGACGACCTGGTCATCGTGACCAAGGTCGGCGCACTGGTCGAAGGCGCGGACGTCGCCCGGCCGGCGGCGGACAAGACCGGACTCACGCCCGACAACCTGCGCCGCGGCGTCGAGGCGAACCTGCGCTCGCTCGGCCTGGACCGCCTGGACGTGGTGAACCTGCGGATGGGCGACCTCGACCGGAGCCTGACCCCCCTGGCCGAGCCCCTGGAAACCCTGCTCGCGCTGCGCGAGGAGGGCCTGATCCGGCACCTGGGCGTCTCCAACGTCACCGCCGCCGAGTTCGCCCAGGCCCGGACGATCGCGCCGATCGTGTGCGTGCAAAACCTCTACAACCTGTCCCGGCGCGAGGACGACGCACTGGTCGACGCCTGCGCGGCGGCCGGCGTCGCCTACGTCCCGTACTTCCCCGTCGGCGGCTTCCAACCACTGGCGGCCGCCCGCCTGGACGCGGTGGCCGCGCGCCACGGGGCGACCGTGTCGCAGGTGGCGCTCGCGTGGCTGCTGGCCCGCTCGCCCAACATCCTGCTCATCCCCGGGACCGGCTCGCTCGCCCACCTGGAGGAGAACATCGCCGCCGGCGCGCTGCGGCTGACCGGACCGGACCTGGCCGAACTGGACTGAGCCGGCCCCGGGTCGAGGACGACGGGCGCCAACCCCCGCCCTACGGGTCGGACCGGGTCAGTGCGTACAGCACGACGTCGACCCGGCCGCCGTGCAGGCGGCCGGCGTTACGCAGGATGCCCTCCCGGTGCAGCCCTGCCTTGACGGCCGTCTTGCGCGCGGGGATGTTCCCGACGGCGGCCCGCAGTTCGAGGCGTTCGAAGCCCTGCTCGATCAGCAGCCACTGTCCGAGCGCGCGGGTGGCCCGGGCGGCGATCCCGCGTCCGCGAGCCCACGGGGCGACCCAGTAGCGCACCTCGGTGACCAGGTCGTCCCAGTCGGTGCGGCGCAGCCCGATCGCACCCAGCAGTCGGCCGTCGGCCGCGTCCCCGATCACGAAGTGGATGCCGTCGCCCGACTCGCGCCGGGTGTGCGCCGTCTTCGTACACCAGTCGACGGCCGCCTCCGCCGAGTACGGGCGCGGCAGCGGTATCCAGCGTTGGATCACCTCGTCCGTACAGGCGGTTCGGGTGTCCTCGACATCGCCGGCGGTGAACGGTCGCAGGGTGATCGGGCCCGCGGGCAGGGCCCGTTCGGGAAAGACGTCGCTCACGGACAGGATTCGCCCCCTCGTCTCGAGTCGCACGATTCTGCCGCCCGGACCGGCCACCGCGTAAGTGTCCCGCGCGGAATTCACCCGCTGCGCCCAATTCCCGAATCCCACGCCCAAGCGGCGCGGATGACAGTGTTGCTCCGTGCGGGTGACGCCGGCGTCCGGGAAGATCGGACGCGCGTTCGCGGTTCACCGCGACGCCGAACGGCGGATCCCCCATGGCCCGAGCAAGGAGACGGCGGCATGCCCCACGTACGGTTGAACGGCGCGGATCTGTACCACGAAGTCACGGGCGAGGGCGATCCGCTCGTCCTGGTCCACGGCTCCTGGACCGACCACACCGGCTGGGGGCCGGTCCTCCCGGCGCTCGCCGCCTCCCACCGCGTGCTCGTGTACGACCGCCGGGGCCACAGCCGCAGCACCGGCGGGACCGGACCGGGCAGCCGTACCCAGGACGAGGACGACCTCGCGGCACTGCTCGAACGGCTCGACCTGGGACCGGCGCACGTCGTCGGCAACTCCTTCGGCGCCTCCATCGCCCTCGGACTGGGCGCGCGCCGGCCCGAGTTGCTCCGCGGCCTGATCGCGCACGAGCCGCCGCTGTTCGCGACCGTGGCGAACGACGCGCAACTGCGGCCGCTGATGCGCGTGGCCCAGGATCGGATCGACGCGGTGGCCGAGCGGCTGAGCGCGGGCGACGACCGGGGCGGGGCGCACCTGTTCGTCGAGGAGGTCGCACTCGGACCCGGGATGTGGGAGCGGCTGCCGGACCGGGCACGCGAGACCTTCGTCGGCAACGCGGGCACGTTCCTCGACGAGCTGAACGATCCGCACTGGGACGAAATCGACTTCGCCGGCCTGTCCGCGCTCACCGTCCCCGTGCTGCTGAGCTACGGCACGACCAGCCCGCCGTGGTACGCGAAGATCGTCGGCGGACTCGCCGAAGCGATCGCACACGCGCGGATCCGCCCCCTGGACGGCGCCGGACACGTCCCCCACACGACGCACCCGGAACTGTACGCCGCGACCGTGACGGGTTTCCTGGCCCACCCGACGGCGGCGTGACCCGTCGCGTGTGATTCGGGCGAACGGCCCGCACGGCGTGGGTAATTCCGCCGAGCGGGCCGTTCGGGGCGGGCGCGGGTCAGCGCCAGGGGTCCTTCGGGTTCCAGATCAGTGGCGGCGTGTTGGTGAGAACGCGCCGGATGACGGCCATCATGGTGGTCACCTCCTCTTCGAAGCGGGCGATCGGGTCACGGACTCGGTGGTGCGGTTCAGGGTGAACGGTCGCGGCGCGGCGGCGTTGGTCACGACCGGCCGCTCCTCACCGCCGACGACGCTCAGGCGGGCGTCGTGGGCCAGCGCCGCCACCGCGTCGGTGGTCATGGTCTGGGCGATGACGGCGCCGCCGCAGACGAACGGGCCCGTGCTGAAGGGAAGATAGGGGCCGCACGCCTGCGGGTGGGCCCAGCGTTCGGGCCGGAAGAGGTCGGGCCGACTCCAGCGTCGTTCGTCGTGATGCAGGAGATAGGGGCTGACCGACAGGATCGTGCCGGGCGACAGTGCCACGCCACCGAACACGACCGCACGCGGCGTCGGGCGGCCCACCATCCAGACGAACGGACGATGCCGCGCGGCCTCGCGCACGATCCACTCGGCGGGCCACGGCCACGACTCGCCCGGCGCGCCGTGCAGACCGGCCAGCAACACGCTCCAGGCCACGGCGTAGCCGACGTTGCCCACGATCGACCGGTACAGCAACAGGTACAGCTCGGCCACGACCGGGTCCCGCGTCCGCTCGGGACAACCGCCGACGACGGCGTCGAGCAGATCGCGCGGCTCGCCCCGACCGTCGCCGCGTGCCCGGCGTTGCGCGATCTCCCGGGTCAGCGCCGCGAACAGCCTGGGACGCAGCAGCTCCGTGCGCAGCCGGCCGCGGATCGTCGGTGACCGGATCAGCAGACCGGCGCCGACGGATCGCGCCGACAGGAGCCGCAGTTCGGGTGCCGACGTCGGGTGCAGCAGCAGATCCGCCAGACATCGACGCACCAGCGCGGGGCCGGTCTCGGGCCAGCGTGCGGCCGTGGGGAGTTCGGCCACTGCCTCGGCCAAGTTCTCGCGATACTCGGGTAATCGCGGTCGGATGGTGTTGCGTACGGTGTGACCGAGCGCGATCTGGGCCGATCGCGAGGGCAACAGGTCGCCATAGAAGGTGGACAGCCCTCCGTTGAATTCCGGATCGCGCAGCACCATCAGGGCCAGGTCCGAGTCGCCCACGCACCAACCGCCCCAGGGCAGTCGGAAGACGTCCGTGACACGAGCGCGGGACAGGCCGTCGAGGAACCCCAACGGATCCCGGTGGAACCGACGCAGATCTCCCCTACCCATCGAGCGGTCTCCCCCTCCGGCAGGCGGCTGTCGGGTACGGCGGACGCGCGCGTCCGCCCGCCCCCGCGACAGGACCGGCGACCTCACGTCAGTATCGGCCGCCCCCTGCCGCCGAACAAGGCGGCAATCCAGCCGAATCGCCTCACCCGCGACACCGCCACCGCAGGGGTGATCGGCCGCGAAAACCGGGTCTCGACGGGCCGCGTTTGTGATGAGGTGGTCCGTATCCGCGTCCGCGTTTGTATCCACCTCCATATCCACGTCCACGTCCACGTCCACGTTCAAGGAGGTTGTGGTGTCCGCAACGCCGCAGGAGATCTTCGGTAGGTACATCCACTCGGGAACCGTGACCCGCAACGCCGACGCCCTCGCCGAGTGTTTCACCGAGGACGGCGTCTTCGAGGCCCCGCTCGTCCCCGCCGGCGCCGGCTTCCCCAGGCGGCTGGTGGGCCGAGCGCAGATCCGCAGTGCGATGGCGGCCCACTACGAGCGGCAGGCGAAGACCGACGGACCGACACCCAACTTCGAGAAGTCCGGTTACGTCCTGCACATCACCTCCGACCCCGACGTCTTCATCGCCGAGATCGACTCGGTCTTCGACGGCGAGGACGGCGAGGCGGATACGGCGGTGTGCCTGGTGCAGATCTTCCGCGTCCGGGACGGCAGGATCGCCCGGCTGCGCGACTACTTCGCCCCGGCCCTGGTGGAGTGAGCCCCGCCGCACCGATCCCGCCGCACCGATCCCGCCGTACTGATCCCGCCGCATCGATCGCGGCCGCCGGCTACGCCTGTTCGCGCGGGTCGACGACGTCGGCGACGACGCAGCTGACGTTGTCGGGGCTGCCGAAGTCGTGCGCGAGGGCGACGAGTTCGCGGACGGCGCAGCCGGGGTCGGGGGCGTCGGCGAGTACCCGGTGGATCTCCTCCGGCGGCACGATCGTCGACAGGCCGTCGGAGCAGAGCAGGTATCGGTCGCCCCTGCGGGCGTCCCGCAGCCGCAGATCGGGGGTGGCGTCGGTGCCGTGGCCCAGGGCCTTGAGCAGCAGTGACCGCTGCGGATGGGAGGCGCCCTCCTCCGGGGTGATGCGACCCTCGTCGACCATCGACCGCACGATGGTGTGGTCCTGTGTGACCTGGAACAGCTCCGCGTCGCGCCGCAGGTAGGCGCGGGAGTCGCCGATGTGGACCAGGGCCAGGTGCGCGCCGGTCCACAGCATCGCGGTCAGGGTCGTGCCGCCGGCCTCGGGCGAGTCGCTGCCGGTGACGCCCTGCACGGCCCGCTTCGCCTGTTCGACGGCGTCCTCGAGCACGTTGAGCAGGCCGTCCGCCGGGATGCCGGCCGTTTCGAGGTGCTTGAGGGCGTCGACGGCGGCCGCGCCCGCTTCGGCGCCCGCCGTGCCGTAGCCGTCGGCGACGGCCAGGAGGTGGGATCCGGCGTAGGCGGTGTCCTGGTTGGTGGGGCGTACCCGGCCGGTGTCGGACAGGGCGGCGTAGCGAATGGCCAGGGGCGTGGCGGGTGCGGTCATGGCCGAATCCCTCCGGGACAGGTGGTCGACGAGGAAGCCGGCCAGATCCCGGCGCGCCACGACGTCGGCCTCGACCCCGGCCCAGAACGCCCGGACCTCCCGGGCGGCGGGACCGGGTTCCAGCTCGCAGACGTGCCGGATCCGGGACAGTGGCATGCCCAGTCGGCGCAGCCAGGCGACCAGCCGGGCCCGGTCCAGTTGTTCCGGCGCGTACAGGCGGTATCCCGTCACCGGATCGACGCGCGCCGGTGTCAGCAGGCCCAGTTCGTCGTAGAGGCGCAGCGCCTTGGGCGACAGTCGGGATGCCTTGGCGAACGCCCCGATGGTCGACAATTCCATGCCGGCTCTTCTCCTCGTACCGGGCCCGTTGCCCGGCTCCACCGATGGTGTGGCCTGCCCCGGGGGGAAGGTCAACCGAGGGCCGGCCGAGCGTCGACGTTCGCCGTCAGCGGGCGAACTTCGCGATGGCGGCCGGGGTCACGGGGGTGAAGAAGTTGACGAGGTTGCCGTCGGGGTCGCGGAACAGGAGCGCGCGGTTGCCCCACGGCATCGTGGTCGGCTCGTTGACGAAGTCGGTCACGACTCCGGTCAGGTCTCGGTGGACGGCGTCCACGTCGTCGACGAGGAATTCGATGACGACGCTGCGGTTGTCGCCCGCGCGGGCGGAGCCGGGGGCGAACAGGGGGACCGTGCGGGTGCTGCCGATCGCGAGGGTGGTCGAGCCGATGCCCAGCTCGGCGAAGTCTTCGGTGAACCGGGTGGCCGGCGCGCCGGTGACTTGCTCGTAGAAGTCGACGAGGCGGTCGACGTCGTCGGTGATGATGCGGATCGAGACGAGGTTCACGGGATTCTCCTGAGAGGGGTCGACGCCGCCGCCGGGTGTCGGTCGGTGCCTTCGAAGACGCACGCTACGGGTGATAGCGGACGGAATCCGTCCGGTATCGGCGAGACACGGCCGTGCCGCTCGGCCTGGTCGCGGCGCGGCGTCGGCCGGGGCGTCCGGGTGAAACGGTGGCGGGTGTGCGGGGATTCGGCGGGACGCGCAGGCGTATCGCGCGGAGACTGGGTGCGACCGGGCGTACGCGCGGCATGCCGGACAGCGGGAGGTGCCCCATGCGGGTGACGTTGGCGACGTGGAACCTCGAGAACCTGTTCCTGCCGGGGGAGCAGGACGGCCCGAAGACGCAAGCCGAGTTCGACGCGAAGCAGGACTCGCTCGCGGCCACGATCGAGCGGCTGAAGCCGGACCTGCTCGGGGTGCAGGAGGTCGGCAACCCGGACGCGCTGCACGACCTCGTCGGCCGCCTGGACGGGACGTGGCACACCGAGGTGTCCGCGCACCCGGACGGCCGGCGGATCCGGGTGGGGTTCCTCAGCCGCCACCCGCTCACGGTGACCGCCGATGTCACCGCCTTCCCCAGCCAGTTCACCCCGTTGCAGACCGCGGACACCGGGGCACCGCTGAACGCGATGGGTCGCGGCGGGCTCGCGGTCGCCCTCGAACCGGTGCCAGGGCGGACGCTGCACGCGGCGGTGTGCCACCTGAAGTCGAAGCTGCTGACCTATCCGGGGAATCGGCACAGCCCGAAGAACGAGAGCGAACGCGCCCGCTACGCGGCGTACGCGCTGTGGCGGCGCGGCGCCGAGGCGACCACGATGCGTGCCCTCGCCGACGAACTCCTCGGCGGCGACGGTCGCACCCGCGACGTGATCGTGATGGGCGACCTCAACGACACCCCGCTCGCCGCGACCACGCAGATCCTGTACGGCCCGCCCGGATCGCAGATCGGCACCGGCGGCTTCGACCGGCCGGACAAGGGGGACGCGGCGCGGTTGTGGAACCTCGGCCTGAAGATCCCCGTGGAGCACCGGGTCTCGCGTGTCTTCGAGGGTCAGGGCGAACTGATCGACCACCTTTTGGTCAGCCACCAACTGCTGCAACGCCTCGAGGAGGTGTTCATCGGCGCCGACGGCCCCCTGCCGTCGATCAACGCTCAGCCCGTCGAACGCCAGGGCGCGGCCGGCTCCGACCACGCCCCGGTGGCCGCGCATCTGACCTTCTGAAGCCCGGCGGCGCGACGCCGCGAGATCGATCCGTCGATGCCCGGGCGGCATCGAAAGCCGGCCTCGGGGCAGGCGCGGGGAGACGGACACAGAAGGGTCTCTTCGCGATGAGGACAACGACGACCGGACTACGAAACACCGCCGTGGGGCGTTCCACGGCGGGCGGTACCGCGATGGCCGCCGCAGGGCGCGCGGGGTTCGTGGCGCGTGGCGTGGTGTACCTCCTGGTCGGCGTCCTGGCCCTGCGAATCGCCGTCGGCGATTCCGGCCGGCAGGCCGATCGGGGCGGTGCGGTGAAGGAGTTGGCCAGGCAACCGTTCGGCGGCTTCCTGGTGTGGGCACTGGGGATCGGCCTGGCCTGCATGGCGTTGTGGCGGCTGTCCGAGGCGGTGTTCGGCGCGGCGGGGCCCGGCGGGCGCGACGCCTCCACGCGGCTCGCGTCGCTGGCCCGATTCGGGTTCTACGCGTTCGTCGCCGCCTCGGTGATCGCGCTGGCCGCCGGGCGCAAGGACGGGGCCGGCGGCTCGGGCGGCTCCGAGGAGGGAGCCTCCGACAAGCAGTCCAAGGGGGCCACCGCCGAGGCGCTGGATCTGCCCGCCGGCCGCTGGCTGGTGGCCGCGGCCGGGCTCGTGGTGGTCGTCGCCGGGGTCTGGATCGCGGTACGGGCGCTGTTGCGCAAGTATCGCGACCACCTCCAGCTCGGGCGCATGTCGGCGCGCACCGAGCGGGTGGTCGACACGCTCGGCGTCGCCGGCGGGGTCAGCCGCGGTGCGGTGTTCACCGCGGCCGGGGTGTTCGTCCTGGTCGCGGCGGCCAAGTACGACCCGGACAAGGCCAAGGGCCTCGACGACACGCTGCGCACGTTCGCCGACACGCCGGCCGGTCCGCCGCTGCTCGGGGTGATCGCGGTCGGGCTCATGTTGTTCGGGGCGTTCTCGTTCGCCATGGCGCGGTGGCGAAAGGTGTGACATGTCGGGTGCTCCCGGGCCGGTCTCCCGGGAACGGCGCCGGCGGTGGGAACGTTGCGCGCGGTCGCGGCGTCGACCCCGAGCCCGTCCCCCTCGTCACCGAACCCGGGAGCGACCGAGGCGACGACATGGCCGATCGGAGCGCGGACGAGGCGCTGCCCGCCCTCACCGCGCGATCTCGCACCCCGATGGTCCTCACCGAGGGCATCCACCGGATCCGGCGACGGCCCGACGTGCCGGAGCGCAACCACTGCTCCATGACCATCGGCTCCCGGCCGCGCAAGGCCGACGGCGCTTGGACACGCGCACCCCGGTGATCCGGATCGGCAACGGCACCGGGCGCGACGGCGGCGAACGCCGCAACGCGCCCAGGGCCGGCCGGTGCTGGGCCGGGAATCGGCACACCCGGCTCGCGCTCTTGGAGGAGTCTACGGAGAGCCGGCCCCGGCCCCCGGGCCATTTCGGGTCTTCGACCGCTAACCGGGCCCACCGGAGGTGCTGTGTACTCCTCACACAGGTATCCGGACACTGGAGGCTCCCCGATGGTCGTGCCGACCTCACCAGCGCGCAGCCCGCAGGACCTCGACGAGGTGATCACCGGCGGGATCGGCGACAGCCCCCCGCGGCCGGACGGCACGCTCAAGGTGCGCGGAGAGTTCGCCTACTCCTCCGATCTGTGGGCGCCGGACATGGTGTGGGGCGCCACGCTGCGCAGCCCGCACCCCTACGCGCGGATCGTCTCGATCGACATCGGCCCGGCACTCGCCCATCCGGGCGTGTACGCGGTGCTGACCCACGAGGACGTGCCCGGCGAGAACGTCTACGGCCTCAAGGTCGCCGACACGCCGGTGCTCGCCGAGGACGTCGTGCGCTACCAGGGCGAGCCGATCGCGCTGGTGGCCGCCGACCACCCGGAGACGGCACGGCGCGCGCTGAAGAAGATCGTGGTCGACTACGAGGTGTTCGAGCCGATCACCGACCCCGAACGGGCCGCGCACGACGACACGTTGCCCAGTCTGCACCCCGGCGGCAACGTGGTGCGCCACCAGCCGATCACCCGGGGCGATCCGAACGCCCGAGCCGACGTCGTGGTGTCGGACGTGTACACCGTGGGCATGCAGGACCAGGCGTTCCTCGGACCCGAATCCGGCCTGGCCGTCCCCCACGAGGACGGCGGCGTGGACCTGTTCCTGGCCACGCAGTGGCTGCACGTGGACCGGCGGCAGACCGCGCGGGCGCTCGGACTCCCGCCGGGGAAGGTGCGGTTCACCATGTCCGGGGTCGGCGGCGCCTTCGGGGGCCGGGAGGACCTGTCGATGCAGATCCACTGCTGCATGCTGGCGCTGCACACCGGCCGCCCGGTGAAGATGGTCTACAACCGCGAGGAGTCCTTCTTCGGCCACGTGCACCGGCACCCGGCGAAGATGTACTACGAGCACGGCGCGACCGGGGACGGCAGGCTCGTCTACGTCAAGGCGCGGATGTACTTCGACGGCGGCGCGTACGCGTCCAAGACCCCCGTCGTGGTGAGCAACGCCACCTCGCTCGGCGTCGGGCCGTACGAGGTGCCCAATGTCGCGATCGAGGGATGGGGGCTGTACACCAACAACCCGCCGTGCGGCGCGATGCGCGGCCTCGGCGCGGTACAGCCCGCCTTCGCCTACGAGTCGCAGATGGACAAGCTCGCGAAGGCGTTGGGCATGGACCCGGTGCGGCTGCGCCGGATCAACGCGATCGCCGAGGGCTCGACCATGCCCACCGGTCAGGTACTGGACTACCCGGCGCCGGTCGCCGAGTTGTTGGAACGCCTGGAACGCCTGCCCCTGCCGCCGGAGCGGGACGCGGGGCCGGTGGACGTACGGGAGTTGCCGGGCGGCGGATCCAACACCACACACGGCGAGGGTGTCGTGCGCGGCGTCGGCTACAGCGTGATCATCAAGAACATCTCCTACGCGGAGGGCGCCGACGACTACTCCACGGCGCGGGTACGGCTGGAGGTCGTCGGCGGCGCCCCGATCGCGATGGTGCACACCGCGGCGGCCGAGGTCGGCCAGGGCCTGGTGACCGTGCAGCAGCAGATCGCGCGCAGTGAACTGGGCGTGGAGCGGGTGAACATCCACCCCAACGACACCGATGTCGGTGACGCGGGGTCGAGTTCGGCCTCCCGGCAGACCTACATCACCGGCGGCGCGGTCCGCGACGCGTGCCGGGCGGTGCGCGAGGTGCTCCTGGCGCGCGTCGCCCACCGGTTCGGCGAGGATCCCGCCGACCTGTCGCTGAGCCGGGGCAAGGTCGTCTCCGCGATCACGGGCGTCCTCGCCGATCTCGTCGACGTGCTCGGCGACGACGTGATCGAGGAGACCCGGGAGTTCCACCACCGGCCGACCTGGGCGATGGATCCGGTGAGCGGGCAGAGTCCTCGGGTGCACGTGCAACACGCCTTCTCCGCACACCGGGCGGTGGTGGACGTGGACACCGAACTGGGCCTGGTCAAGGTCGTGCGACTGGACTGCGCGCAGGACGTCGGCAAGGCGGTCAACCCGGACGCCGTCGTCGGACAGATCCACGGCGGCTCCGCGCAGGGCCTCGGGCTCGCCGTGATGGAGGAGATCCGGGTGCGGGACGGCCGGGTGCGCAACCCGTCGTTCACCGACTACCTGATCCCGACCATCGTGGACATGCCGCCGATGACGGTGGACGTGATCGAGCGGGCCGACCCGAACGCGCCTTACGGGGTGCGCGGTGTCGGTGAGCCACCGACGATTTCCGCCACCCCGGCGATCGTGAACGCCATCCGCGACGCGACGGGGCTGAACCTGACGCACACCCCGGTCGGCCCGGAGCACATCTGCCGCATCGAGCCGTGACGACCGCTCCGTGACGGCGCGTCCGGGCGCGTCCGGGCGCATCCCCGTACTTCGATTTTCCGCACCCACGAATGGAGTCACCGTGACCGCGCATGCCCAGGAAATGCCCGCCCGAGAACTCGAACGCGCCTGGATGGACGAGGCGATCAGGCTCGCCACGACCAGCGTGACCGCCGGCGGCGGTCCGTTCGGCGCACTCGTCGCCAGGGCCGACAAGGTGATCGCGATCGGGCACAACCGGGTCACCGCGACGCTGGACCCGACCGCGCACGCCGAGGTGAGCGCGATGCGGGCCGCCTGCCGGGAGTTGGACACCTTCTCGCTCGACGGGTGTGTCCTGGTCACCTCGTGTGAGCCGTGCCCGATGTGCCTGTCCTCCGCGCTGTGGGCGCGCGTCGACCGGATCGTCTACTCCGCCGACCGGCACGACGCGGCGGTGGCCGGATTCGACGACCGCAAGTTCTACGACCTGTTCGAGAAGAAGCCGAGGTCGATGTGGCCGACCCGGGTCGAGCAGTTGGAACTGCCCCATCGCACCGCGCCGTTCGACGCGTGGCTGGCCAAGTCGGACCGCGTCGAGTACTGACCCGGCCGCCGCCGCGCCCGGGGCGGCGTGTCCCGAATGCCGCGCCGGCCACCTTGCTGCCGCAGGGTGGCCGGCGCGGACGGGGTTCGCGATCAACGCATCCAGGCCTGGTTCCAGTTGCCGTGGCAGGGGTAGAGGCGGATCCCCGCGCCGTCGCCGGAGTTGTTGTTCCAGATGTCGGCGCACATGTTGGCGGTCTTCGTGTAGAGGGTGTTGTTGCGCAGCGCGAACTGCTGCGCGGGATTGCCGCTGCAGTAGGCGAGTTGCACGATGGTGCCGGAGGCGGTGCCGCCCCAGGCCGCGTCCATGCACAGGCCCTTGGTGCGGATCGTGCCGTCGGAGCGGATGTCCCACTTCTGGTTCACGTCGCCGTTGCACGACCACAGGATCAGTGGCGTGCCGTCGGAACCCGACGAGCCGCTCAGGCACTTCCCGGAGGCCGGGTTGCGCAGGGGGCTGCCGGGGACGGTGCTCTTCGCCGGCGGCATCTGCGGTCCCGGGCCGCCGACCAGGGGTTTGGGTGCCTCGGTGCGCGGTTGCTGCTTGACCGGCGTCTGCTTGGGCGCGGGCGGTGCGACCGGGCGCTGCGTCGTGGGCGGCGGATCGGCAGCCGGCGGGGTCGTCGCTCCGGCGGGGCCGGCCTGTCCCGGTGCGCCCGGAGCACCCGGCGCTCCGTCGGCCCCGGGCAGGCCGTTCGCCCCGGGCAGCCCGTCCGCCCCGGGGGCTCCCGGTGCCCCGGGTGCTCCGGGTGCACCCGGCAGGCCGTCGGCTCCGTTCGCCCCGGGTGCGCCGCCCTTGCCGGGCGCGCCGGTCTTGGCGCCCACGGCCGAGACCGTGCGGTGGTGGTTCGCCGTATCGCCGCTCGCGCTGCTCTGGGCCACGGTCACCGCCAGCGTGCTGACGACGACGATGCCGGCGGCGGAGGCGAGGGAGATCCACACCCGCCGCCCGGGCAGGAGGCCGCGCGCCGGACGGGGCGGCCGGCGGGCATACGCCTGCGCGAACGACGGCGCGGCTCCCGCGGCCGCCGTAGGCGCGGACGAACCGCCCGGCGGGGCAAGCGTGTTGGGTTCATTGGGTTCGGACACGAACTACTCCTCTATCAGCCACGAGCCATCGGCCACAAGCCATGCGTCGGCACCGGGATCGGCCGACGAAACCCGGTCAATCCGAGCCCACCAACCGCGGCAGATCCATCTCGTCCAGGACCATCAACTGCCGCGTGTCCGGAGCGTCCAGATCGGCCATGCGCATTGCCTGACGTTCCGTCATCTGCTGGAACACCTGCCGCGCGGTACGGCCGTTGCCGAACTGCGCGCCACGCGGCATCGCGGTGAACAACTCGCCGAGCGCCTTGCGCGCGGCGGTGCTGAGTTCGTAGCGGTGCCGGCCCGCGTGGTGTTCGACGATGCGCACCAGATCGGTGGCGGAGTAGTCGTCGAACAGCAGGCTGCGGGTGAAGCGGGAGGACAGACCCGGGTTCGACGCGATGAACCGCTCCATCTCGTCCGGGTATCCGGCGACGATCACGACGACCTCGTCACGGTGGTCCTCCATGAGTTTGACGAGGGTCGCGACGGCCTCGCCGCCGAAGTCGTTCGCCACGCCGGCGGGCACGAGGGCGTACGCCTCGTCGATGAACAACACGCCGCCCCGGGCCCGGTTGAACGACTCGGTCGTCTTCGGGCCGGTGTGCCCGACGTATTCGCCGACCAGGGAGCTGCGGTCGACTTCGACGAGGTGGCCGCGCTCCAGCAGCCCGAGGGCCTTGAGCAGCCGGCCGTACAGGCGAGCGATGGTGGTCTTGCCGGTGCCCGGGTTGCCCGCGAAGACCAGGTGGCGGCTGAGCGGCGGCGCGGGCAGTCCGGCCTCCTGGCGCATGCGCACCGTCTGCATCAGCTTGACCATGCCGCCGACGTCGCGCTTGACGCCGCCGAGGCCGACGAGTTCTTCGAGTTCGGCGAGCAGGTCGTCCAGGGTCTCCGGCGGCGGCGGTGCCTCGCCGAGTTCGGCCAGGTCGACCACCGCCGGCGCGGCGGGGGCGGGGCTCGCGCCGACCGGGGCGACCCGGCCGATCGGGGCCGGTGTGGTGGGCCGGGGCGGGGCACCGGGGGTGCCCGGCGACGAGTCGGGCAGGGTGGAGGTCTCGACCCGGACGGACACGCAGTCCTCGAACACCGGGCGGGCGCCGTCGGAGTGGCCGACGTCGCGCGCGCAGTCGAAGATCCGACAGCCGACGAACCTCGGCTCGGCGTCGCGGCCGATGTGCAGCGCGGGGTAGGCGCACGCCGACAGGTCGCTGTGTTCGATCAGGCCGCCCGCGCCGTCGCCGAACAGGATGCCGTTCTTGCCGGTCCCGTCCACCCGGATGCCGCGCACGGTCGGTGTCGCGTCGCGCCCGAGCACCAGTCCGCTGCCGGCGACGGCGAAGATGCCGCCGCCGTCCATGCGCAGCCGGGCACCGGACTCGACGCTGACCCCGGCGCTGCCGCTCTCGGCGATCCGGGTCGCGTACAGCGTGGCGACCGCGTCCGCCCCGATCTCGACGCCGGTGCGGCGGGATCGGTTCACCACACACTCGCGCAGTTCGGATTCGGTGGCCGAGCGCAGCCGAACCCCCGTCTCGCCGCCGTCGATCCGTGAGGCGAGCATGGTCAATCCGGCGGCGTCGGCCACATGCACGCCGCACATGCCGGCGTCGGTGACGGTGAGGTCGGCGATCTTCGCCTCGGCGGCCGCGACCACGGCGAGGCCGTGTTCGTCGCTGCGGTCGAGGCGGCAACCGCCGATCCGGGCCCGGGAGTTCTCGCCGAGATGGATCGCGGTGAATCCGGAGCGGGTGATCAGCGACGCGGTCATCGTCACCTCGGAGACGCCGAGCGCGACGACGCCGTTGCCGGCCGGGGCCTCGATCCGGCAGCCGTCCGCGCTCAGGTGCGCCGCGCCGCCCGTGGCGATCGCGCTGGCCTTGGCGTCGGTGACGCGGCAGTCGTTCAGGTGTACCCGCGCCTCGTGTTCGGCCTGCACGCCGCTGCGGCCCGCCGCGCGGATCCGGCAGTCGACCATGCGCAGTTCGCCGCGGTCCTCGACCAGGGCGCCGTTGCGTCCGGCGCGGTCGAGCGTGGTGTCCAGGGCGAGCAGCCGGGCGTCGCCGCGTACCCGCAGCGCCGAACCGGAGGTGTCGCGTACCCGCAACCGGTCGGCGATCAGCACCGCGTGGTCCGACAGCGCCACGCCGACGCCGTCGATCGTCTCCACGAGCGTGTCCTCGATCCGGGCCCGGGCATCGCCCGCCAGGACCAGCGCGCCGTGCCGCGCCCCGCGCAGCCGGCCGCGACGGATCACCAGGACGCCGCCGCCGGTCGGATCGCCGAGGTCGGCCTCCAGGGTGTCGGCGAACCCGAGCGCGGCGTTGTGCGCGGCGCCGGCCGCGCTCGTCGAGCCGACCACCTCCACCCGGCCCCGGTCGAGTTCGCACCCCTCCAGGGTCAGGCCCGCCGCGTCCTCCACCCGCACCACCGGCTCCGCCGGGTCGGCGCCGTGCAGCACGAGGCCGCGCACCACGCAGTCGGGGGCGGCCACGGTCAGCGCGACGCCGCCGGGCGCGCGCACCACGACCGTGCCCGCGCCGTGCTCGGCGCGCAGCACCACCCGCCGCTCCAGGCGCAGCGTCTCCGGGTACTCGCCGGGGGCGATCACGATCTCGGCGCCGGCGGGCGCGCCGGCGAGCGCTGCCGTGATGGTGCGCCGGCTGCGGCGGCCCCCGGGATCGACGTGGATTGCCGTAGTGCTCATCCGCCACCCGTTCCCGATCCCGGCAGGAGGTTGTCGGACGAGGTGCCGTCCGGTACATGGCCGATCCAGTGCACGGTCGCCGGGCTGAGTACCAGCAGGCCGAAGAGTTTCTCCACCATCTTGCCCAGCCCGCCCACGAGGAAGATGTCCGCCGGCCCTTGGCGGTGGATCCACCGGCTGCCCATCGAGTGCTGGATCAGGGCCCGCAGCGCGCCCA
Source organism: Embleya scabrispora (assembly GCF_002024165.1). Classification (NCBI taxonomy): domain Bacteria; kingdom Bacillati; phylum Actinomycetota; class Actinomycetes; order Kitasatosporales; family Streptomycetaceae; genus Embleya; species Embleya scabrispora. Next base: position 745,949 of record NZ_MWQN01000004.1, on the reverse strand, counting down.
CCGAGACGGTGCCCAGGACCCCGCCGACCATGGAGGCCAGACCGGCCAACGCGGCGTCGCCGCCGGTGAGTTTGATGATCGCGCCGTCGGCACGGCGGACCCCGAAGATCGCGGACTGCGCCGCGCCGCTGACGAACCCCGCCACCGCGCCGGTGCTCAGGCCCACGGCGAACTCGTACGTGCCTCCGCGCCAGCGCACCGGGCGCTCGTTGGCCGCCCACTCGGTGTTGGCACTGTCGTCGTTGGGCCGCCAAGGCCCCGGCTGTCCGTAGTCGATGTTCGACCAGTACACCTTCCAGCCGCCCCGGTTGGCCGCCAGGTGCGCCGACGAGACGGTGCCCTTGGTCATCGAGCTCAACGCGGCGCCGAACGCGGCGCGGCCGACGTCGATCATGCTCAACCCGCCGCCGGCGCGCAACCGGATGATGGACAGCACCAGGAGGTTCACGGTGAAGTCGAGCAGGAACTCGTGGGACATGTCGATGCCGACGGACTGCAGCGCGCGAAGCATGAACGGCTCCGGCACCACCTCGCCGTCCACGGACGGGCCGTAGCCCCAGCGGTTGGGTTCGCGGAACGTGCGGTTCAGGGCGCGGTATTCGTTGGCGAGGCCGGTGAAGTGGGTCTCGCGACCGATGATGATGCCGCCGTCGGCGTTGTACTCGTGGATGTAGCCGGGGATCGTGCGCTCGTTGATGACGGTGATGCCGTCGATGTCGTAGCGCCGGGCGTGTTTGTTGAAGTTGTTGATCTCCAGGAACGTGTCGTCCGCGAGCTTGACCTTCGCCTGCGCGATGATGCCCTGGTCGGACTCCTGCCACAGGTGCCGGTTGAACTCCGTGGTGGGAGTGGGCCGGAAGTCGCGGACCCGGAACGGGCTGTCGGTGAAGAAGTCCCGGAAGGCGTTGGTGTATTTGCGCGCCGGGATCTCCTGCACGACCTGGTGGTCCAGGCTGGTGATCCGATCGGACCACCGGGCGCCCTTCTCCCAGCCGGGGAGCGGGTTGCCGTGCCGGTCGAACCAGTGCCGGACACGATCGCCGACACCGTCGCCGAAGTGCATCACGTTGTTGTTCGCGTCCAGCTTGTTCCAGTGCCAGACCTCGTTGCCCGCGGCGTCGACACCCTTCCATCCCTGGACGCTCAGGCCCTCGCCGAGTTGTCGGTGGTCGCGGATGAGGTTGCCGCCCGCGTCGAAGTCCTGGAACGACTCGCGGTCGAAGTGCCACGGCGAGATCTGCCGTTCGAAGGCGGTGATGCGCTTGCCGCCGATGGTGGGATCGAGCGCGTCGTGCCACCGGAACTCGCGCGGGTTGCGCCCCATGGTGCCGATGATCTCGACGCGTCCCACTCCGTCGGGAGCGGGGAAGGAGTCCATCCGGGCGACGACCACGCCGTGGTGGTCGTACCGGATCCAGTTCCCGGCGTGGGTGTCGAACAGGCCGCGGGTGTTCGGCCCCGCGCCGTCGGCGGCGCCGACGGCGGGCCTGGGCCGGTAGTCGATGACCGTGCCGTCGGAGAGGCCGGTGCGCACCACCCGCCACTCCTTGGTGCCGGGGGAGTACCAGTCGCCGTCCTCCACGTCGTCGGTGATCCGGTCCTGCCAGGTGATCTGGCGATCGCCGGTGCCCGGGGTGACGACGAAGTCGCCCTCGTGGAACGTGCGGTGGCCGTGCAGGCCGTCGGCGCCCTCGGTCCACGGCAGGTAGCCGGGGCGGTGCGCCACCTGCGCGCCGGCGACCTCGGGCATCCGGACGTCGCCGACGGTGAGAGTGGTGCCGTTGTGCAGGGGGCGCACCTCGCGGACGATGTCGCCGGTGTGCGCGACGTCGATCACCGTCTTGTTGTTGGTGATGAACTGTACGCCGTGCCCTTCCGGACCGCCGCCCGCCGGCTCCTGCTTCCAGGTGCCCACGCGCAGCCGGTTGTCGTGGGCCAGCCACGGGTGCCGGGAGAGGTCGGCGACGCGGAACTCGCCGCTGAACAGGTTGCGGAAGAACACCGGGGGCCGCTGCTCGGCGAAACGTTCGAACGTGAGGAAGTCGCCGTTGTGCAGGGTCTTGCCGAGCCCGTTGATGTTGCCGTCGGCGTGCCGGGAGACCCAGTCGCGCGAGGGGACGCCGTCCGGTCCCAGTTCGAGCTGGTGGTAGCGGCGCACGTTGTGCAGACCGAGCTGGAAGCGGCCGAACTTCTTCTGGGCGGTGACGATCTCGTTGGTGATCGGGTGGCGCATGGTGTCGGTCCAGCCGCGTCCGAGGCCGGAGTCCCAGTGCCGGTTGCCGGACGCGATCGCCCGGAAGTCGGCGTCGAAGCGCACCCACCTGGTGTCGGCCGCGAAGCCCTGGGTCGCCGGGTGGTGGCGCAGATCGGCCAGCACGTGCCCGCCGTCCGCGCTGAGCTGGAAGTGCCGGACCCGCACGTCGAAGCCGAACACGCTCTTGACGTCGAACCAGCTGCGGGTGCTCTCACCCCAGTGCCGGGTGCCCTCGTGCACGAGGTTGCCGTTGATGTCGAACTCGGCCCATCGACCCCGCTGATTGACCAGACTGAAGGTGCCCAGCGAGGCGGACGAGTGGTGGGCGTCGAGGATGTTGCCATCGGACAGGACGCGTCGTTCGAACACGGTGACCTTGAGGTGGCTGATCAGGTGCACGTGGCCGGCGTCCGCCCCCTTCGTGTCCACCACGCCGCCGTCGAACCACTTCGGTCGGCCCGGCGTGGGGATGGGGACACCGTGGGCGTCGGTGCGTACCAGCGACCACGTGGCCTCGCCGCCGCCCGCGGGGTACGTGACCTCGAAGTGCCGGTTCGGGTCGATGCCGCCCCGGGCGCCGACGATGTCGATGCGCTGGAACTCCAGGCGCCCACCCGGGTCGAACCGCTGGAACTCGCCGGCACGCGCGCCGACGCCGCCGATCCGGTACCCGCCGCCGGGTTCCTGGGTCGCGCGCAGGCCCGGGAGGTGGTCGAGATGGCCGCTCAGCACCCGCAGGTCGCCCGGCGTGGTGCTCAGGAACCGGGTGTGCAGGGGATCGCCGATCCGGGCGTCGGACAGCCCGATCATGTCGAACCGGTGGACTCCCGCGCCGTCGTCCACCCGGAACACGGTGATCCCGCCCTCCTGCGTCACCGGGCGCGCGGTCACGTGGAAGTCGAGGTTGCCGGTCCGGTCGAACAGGCGGAACTCGCCGCCGGCGCCCGCGACGTGGTAGCCGCCGCCGGGGCGGATGCGCACGGTCGTGTTCGCGACGTCGGCGAGCGTGTCGTCGACCAGGGTGTGCGCCCCGCCGGGGTGTACCCGGACGAGTTGCGACAGGTCGACACGGTCCACACCGGTCAGGCGCAACACCTCGAACTCGAACGCGCCGGTGGCGGAGAAGCCCCGGACCATGCCGGTCTCCCCGTGGGTGACCCGGAGTGTGCCGTCGGGGCGCGCGACCACCGAGAAGCCGAGGTTGCCGCCGTCGGCGCCCTTGAGCAGGTGCCGCGGGTCGGGCGCCGCCGCCCCGGCGACCGGGGCCGGGGTGAAGACGAACTCGTGCGTCGCGGCGCCGTCGGCCCCGCGCAGGCCGACCACGTCGTAGCGGTGTGCGCCGCGCATGTCGACGACGATGTGATCGGTGCCGTCGCCGACCCTGAATCCACGACCCGGCCCAGCAGTCGTTTGCGCGAACCCCTCGGTGGTGATCCCGGTCTGGCGCACGACGTGCGCGTTGGGGACGGCGACGAGATGCTCGTCGACGAGAGTGTCGGTGCCGCCTTCGATGCGCACGAACCGGCCGTCGAACGGGCCGCCGCTCAGGTGGGTCGCGTCGTAGCGGTGGGCACCGTCGAGACCGTGCGCGGTGAACGACCCGTCGGGGTCGGTGAGTCGGAACTCGTCGCCGACGCGGGTGACGGTGAGGTTCGTGTCGGATACGCCGCTTCGGTCGCTCGGGTGCGGCACGGGGACGTCGGGGGTGCCCACCGGAGTGTGGACGAACCGCCCGGCCCCGGGACCGCCGGTCAGCTCGAGCGCGTTGTGGGTGTGCGCGCCGACGTTGTTCACGACGATCTTGCCGCCGGGGTGCCCCACCAGGTAGCCGCCGCCGTGCTGCGGGGTGACCTCGGTCTCCCCCGGCACGATCCGGCCGTCGCCGTGCACCAGTCGCGGCGCTCCGTCGGCGGCGTCGGGCAGCCGGATGAAGCCGCCGGGCGCGCCGCCTCCCGTGAGCGGCAGGGCGTCATGCGAGTGGGCGCCCCCCGGGGCGTGCACCTGTACGACATGGGGCTGCCCGCTCGCGCCGGTGACGTGGAACGTGTTGTTCACGGTGCGCACGGTCGCGACCGTGGCCGGCGCGCCGTCGTCCGCGCGCAGGTGCGGCAGCCGGTTCGGACCGCCGACCGGGGTGAACACGTGCAGGCCCGTTCCGGCGCCGCCGGGGGTGGTGAGGGTCACCACGTCGTGTGCGCGGGCGCCGGCCGCGTCGACGTGGAACCGGCCGCCGGCGTGTTGGATCCGGAACTCGTTGCCGATCTGGCGGAAGACATGGGTGTCGGGCACCGGCGCGCCGTCGGCGTGCGCCAGTTGGGGCGTGCCGACGTGCGGCGAGCGGATGTGGCCGCCGGCCACGCCCAGGCGGTCGATGCCGGTCAGCGGCAGCGAGTTGTGCGAGAACCGGCCGTCGGCGCCGAAGACGCGCACGGTCGGGCCGGTGCCGTTGGGGACGACGTGGAGCATGCCGCCCGCGTGTTCCGGCACGGTGACGACGCCGAGTGACCTGGCGGCGTCCGCGCCGACGAGGGTGCGGGCGCCGCCGCCGTCCGGGGTCAGCACGTGCAGCGCCAGGGGCCGGCCGTTGGAGCCGATCAGGCGCAGCCCGGAGCCCGACGGCGTACCGGTGGCCGGGTCGTAGAGCCGGAAGCCGCCGGGTGTGGGGACGACGATGCCCACGTCGTTGAAGTGCACCGGTGGCGCGCCCGGGTCCGTGTGCAGGGCGTTGCTGGCGCCGTCGAAGTGGGTGATGCCGAGGGTTCGGTCGTTGTGGTCGACATGGATCGCGACCAGGGTGTCGTCGTGTTCGCCGCCGGTGAGGGTGATGCGCCGTTCGATGCGGTCGAGCCGCCCGCTTTCACCCGATACGTCGAAGTCCCAGCGGCGCACCGCGACGTTCGCCACGATCTCCTGCTCGACCCGCACGATGTCGTTCCCGGCCGGGCCGGTCACACGCGAGGGGGTCAGGTGCGCCGCGTCCGGACCGCCGGTGATCCGGATGCCCTCGATGCCGCCGCCGTCGCCGACGCGGTACTCCAGGCGCGTGCCGGACAGTCCGGGGATGTCGACGACACGCTGCCCGGGGCCGGCGACGGTCGGCACGGTCGACCCGGTGGTGGTGACGTGCGGGAGCTGCGGGGCGGGCAGCGTGGTCAGTTCGACGGCCTGCCCGGGGACGGGGCCGGTGACGTGGGTGTCGATGATCTGGTCGTCGAGGAGGCGATGGTTGTTCGCGGCGCTCAGCTCGTAGTCCCAGCGCTGGGTGCCGCCGTCCCCGAGATTGCGCTCGATCCGCAACACCTCCCGGTCGCCGACGGTGATGTGGTCCGCCGAGAGGTCGCTGCGACCGCCGGGATCGATGTGGATGTCGACGGTGCGGCCGGCCTGCGTGCTTGGCAGGACCCGTACCTCGACGCCGTTCAGGCCCGGGATGGTGCGGAACGTGTGCGCGAAGTCGTAGCTCGCGCCCTGCATCATGAACACGTTGAGGTTGTGGGTCGCCCCGCTCGCCGGGACGAAGTGCGCGCCGCCGGTGAGGCCGCCGGACACGGTCGGAACACCCGGCAGGCCGCCCGGCGCGGTGTGCACCACCGGGCCCGACGCCGGGCCGCCGAGGACCACCCGGCTGCCGTTGAGGTCGATGTGCGTGCCGGTGCCGCCCAGGCCTTGCACACCCTTGACGTCGACCCCGCTCGCGCCGGGCCCGACCAGGGAGGTCTCGCCGTCGGCGCCGGTACGCAGGCCGCCGAGGTGGGCCGAATTCACGTCGGCCATGTGGATCGGCCCGCCCGTGTGGGGAGTCGCCACCTGGGCGATCGCGGGCAGGCCGCCGACGTTGGGCGTCGCGACGTGTCCGAGGGCGCCGATGCCGGTTACCGAAGGCACGGCGACCTGGCCGGTGTTCGGCAGCGCGCCGACGTTCGGCGTCTGGATGTGCGTGGTGAGCGGGAGGGCGCCGACCCCGGACACATTGACGTGTGGCAGGGCCGGCGTGGTGACGTCCGGCATGGCGACGTGGCCCGGTTGCGGGAGAGCGACGGCGCCGAGCCCGTCGAGCCCGGTGTGCGTGTTCGTACCCGGCGTGGGCAGGTCGTGCACCAGCGCGCTCGATCCGGGCAGGCCGAGTTGGATCTTGCCGACCACGCCGGCGCCGACGGTGTCCAGGTTGGGGATGCTGATGTGTCCGAGCGCGGGCGGCAGCGCGTGCACGCCGGTGGCGCCGAGGCCGGTGATCCCGTGCGGGACGGAGAAGTTGCCGGTGAGGTGGGTCAGGCCCAACCCGGTGAACGAGAACGAGGGGATGTCGGCGATCCTGGCGCCGACTCCGGGAAGGTGGGTAAGCGCGTTCAGGCCGCCCAGGTCGTTGATGAAGGTGCCCAGGCCGGGGAGGTTGCCGGCGTGGAAGCCGGTGCCGAACGTGTTCAGCGACGGCAGGTTGATCACATCGAAGTGGCCGAAGCCGTTGGTGAACTTCGTGGACAGCGGCGGCATGTCGAACGCGCCGCCGAGCGGGCCCGAGTGCACCGAGTCGAACGAGCCCAGGTGCACGTTGGGCAGCTTGATCAGCTCGCCGCCGTGCCCGAACGCGTTGAACCCGGCGTTGGCGGCGGCGGAGATCTTGGAGCCCGCGCCGATGAACTTGCCGTCGATGAAGGCGCCGTAGCGGTACATGCCGAACACGCCGCGGTCGATGAAGCCGATCCGGAAGGCCAGCCCCAGGCCGTTGGGCATCTCGTCGGCCGCCACCGGCAGGAACAGGCGCAGTCCCTTGAAGCCGCTCAGGCCGTGCGCGATGGAGGTGCCCAGATTCTTGAACGCGTTGAGCGTGGTCGCCACCGCACGCAGTCCGAAGAACGTCTTCGCGCCGGCCAGGTTGATCACCGTGAGTTCGGCGCCGAGCGGGAAGAATTTGAGGCCGCCGCCCAGCTTCGCGAAACCGGGCCCCATGGTCAGGAGCGGACCCAGTTTGAGCCCCTGTGCGCCGCCCCTGATCCACGAGCCCGCCGCGGCCACCGCGTCGTCGATACCCAACCCGACCCGGCCGAACAGCCCGAACGAGTTGGCGCCGCCGCCGAAGAAGTTCTTGGTGCCGGTGATCCCGCGCCCGCCGATGCCCTTGATGCCACTCCACAGCTGACCCAGGTGCAGGCCCTTGGTCGTGGGGGCGATCATGCCCAGGATGCCCAACACGAGTTGGGTGACACTCGCCTTGCCGTGCGCGAAGTCGATCGCGGTCTTGATCAGGAGCGCGACATTCAGCGCGATGCTGAGCAGCGCGAGCGGACCGCCGATGAAGATCGCGGGAATGGCCAGGATCAGCGCGATCCAGCCGAGCGCCTTCCAGAACTCCTCGCACTCGTCCACGGGGGAGGCGATGGACTGGCCGGCGGCCATGATCTTGCGCGCGGCGGTGTCGGCCGCGGTCGACAGGATCGACTTGGCGTCCTCCGCGGTGGTCTTGTGCGCGGCCCGCCCCTCCTTGTCGTCCTCCGACAGCGCGGCCGCGGCGGACAACGCGGTGTCCGCGCGGTGTTGCTCGTGACGCATGACGCCGACGTAGGCGGTCAGCGCGGCGCGTACGTCCTCGTGGGCCTTCTTGAACGTGGAGATGTAATTGCGCAGGTTTCCGTCGATGACGCCGCGCAGCGCCTCGGCGGTCTTGCCGACGAAGATCACGCTGGAGGTGTTCTTGACTTCGGTCAGACCGCTGTCGATGGTCTTGGCGAGTTCGACGAACGCCAGTTCCGCGGCGATCACGCGGTCGATCCGGTCGGCGTCGCCGGGCGTCGGATCGCTGTCGAGGCCGAGCGCACTCCAGTCCCCGGGACGAGCCATCGAAGCGCCTCTCTCGCTCGATTCGTGCAACCACGGCGCTCCTTTGTACGCGCCATTGGTTCGCCGGGTTCATTCTTCCTCGCGACAATCTCGGTTGAACCCCCGATGGTTGCGACGCGTACAGAAATGGGAGCGGTTCGCGGCGCGGGCGCGCACCACGCGAGTCGGGCGAGGAACAGGAGGTCCGAATGGCGGATTTCGCCATCGACTACACCAACCTGCACGAGATCAACACCAAGCTCAGAGAACTCGCCAAGCAGGCTGATTCGGGCTCCGGCGGGGCATTTCGCGAGCTGGGCGAGGCCGGCGCCGCCGAGCGCCGCGCGGCCCTGGGCACCTCCGGCCTCTCGACCTCGTTCAACAGCTTCTATCACCACTCCAAGTCCCGTACCGCCAAGGCCAAGGAGGGGCTGAACAAGCTCGCCGACAGCTTCAAGGCGGTGTCCGACCTCTTCTTCGACCAGGACTCCAGGATCTCCGGCTCGGCGGGACTGATCACCACCGGCCTGGGCATCGACCAATGGCGCAACACCAAGGCCGTGCACGACAAGTGGCTCGCGGACAAGGCCAAGTGGGACGACTACCTGGCCTCGATCGGTGCCACCCAGTACTTCCGCGATCACCCGGAGGAGAGCATCCGGCACGCATGCCACGATCCGGAGGCGCCCGCGTGGTGTGCCGCCTGGATCGCCAAGGGTGAGAACAGCGCGCCCCCCAAGCCCGGCGACGAGCCCCCCAAGCCCAGTGACAAGCCGCCGACTTCGCACCACTACGAGGACGAGCACGGCAAGATCGACGTGAGTGTCGAGTTGGACAAGGACAACAACATCGTCAAGGAGACGTCGAAGATCACCAATCCGCAGGGGCAGACCTACGAGACGACCACCACGTACAAGGGTCCCCCGGAATGGGTCGACGACGTACCGGGCGCGGGCAAGAACGGAAAGCCCGGCCGGATCGACGTCCGCGACTACTCGATCACCACCACGTTGAGCGACGGCACCAAGAGTACGTCGGACTTCACCATCAACAAGGACGGCAGTGGCACCATGATCAGCCACTCCGGGAAGACGACCGAGCACTACATTCGCGACGGACCCCAGAGCGAGTGGAAGCGCGATCCCAAGTACGCCGACGAGGACGCCGGCAGGGACGGTACCGAAAAGGGCGGGGGCGTGCAGAAGCCGCCGCCCGGAGGCAAGATCAACTGACCCTCGCCGCACCGTTGTTCGTGACGACCCACCCCGACTCGTTCCCGAGGAGACCCGCCATGGGCGCCAATATCAAACTCACCTACTCCGAGATCACCCGGGTGTCCAACCTCCTGGACAACAGCGTCGAGCACACGCTCGTCCCCCGGATGAAGGAGGCCAAGACCGAGGTCGACAACGTGCTGACCACCAACCTCGTGCTCGTCAAGGCCAGCCCCGCGCTCCAGGCGCAGTACGAGAAGTTCAGCACGGCGCTCCAGGCCGCGACGGAAAGCATCAAGGGTTACGCGCAGCAGTTCCGGCAGATCATGCAGTCGGTCCAGGACATGGACAAGGACATCGCCGACAAGGTCAACTCCTCCCAGTAGCGCCCGCCCGCGCCTCCCCACCCGACAATCGAACCCCTCGGAGGACTCGATGGCCGACATCAAGGTCGATTACGACGAAATCCGCAGCGCCGCCACGCGGATGGGCACCAAGCTGACCGACATCTCCAATGAGCTCGACGACCTCCAGACCCAGGTCGCCAATCTGCTCCACGACGGCCTGGTGTTCGAGAAGGCCAGCCCCGCCCTGCAGGAGGCGTACCAAACCTTCAGCACGCAGATGAAGAACTCGGCGGCCAACATCAGCGCGTATGCCAAGAACTTCACCGAGATCGCGGACTCACTGGGTAAATCCGACACGAAGCTGATGGGCGACATCAACGCCGCCATCGCGAAGATGAAGGCGGAAGCTGCGGCACACAAGTAGCCGCCGGCCGGCCCCACTTCGGCCGGGACCGGTCGGCACGTTCCGGAAGTCCGCAGTGGACGGGAACATGCCGACCGGCCCCGCGCCGCCGGTCAGCCGTCCAGCACCGTCAGCGGCACCTGGACCGCGATGGCCGCGCCCGCGTCGCCCGCGGTCCAGCCTCGGCCCGGACCCAGCGGGGTACGCACCTGCTCGGCCGACAGCCGGGCCCCGATCAGATCCGCCTCGCCGAGCGTCTTGGGCCCCAGCAACAGGCCGCGCCGCGAACGCCGAGCCATGCCGACCCAACCCAGCGAACTCATCGACTCGGCCAACCCGGCCAGCAGCAGCCCCTGACCGTGGTCCCGGCCCGACGTCGCGATCCGGCGCAATACCGAGTCGGCGGAGCAGGCCAGCATCAGATCGGCGTCGTCCACCACGACCACCACCGGATGCTCGCGCACCGAGGTCAGTGCCTCCACCAGCACCTCCGGCTCCGGATCGGGGTCGGTGAGCACCTGCGCCAAGCCGTGTGCGGACAACTTGCGCAACTGCGAGTCGCGCGGGGTGAGAACGACCAGCCGGGTGCCGCCCATCAGCAGCGACACACACATCGCGGCCAGTGCCGTGGTGCGCCCGCTGCGCGGCGGCCCGGCGACCATGAACGACCCGCCGCCGTCCGCGAAGTCGTAGGTCAGCGGAGCCACCGCGTCGCCGCCCACACCCAACAGCGCGTGGAACGGCTTGCGCAGCGACTGCGGCACCCGGTCGTGCGCCTCCTGGAACCCGATCAGCGTCGGCATCTCGCCGACCCGGAACGGGCGCCGTACGTCCGGCACGTTGCTGTCGCGGACGGTCGCCCGCCGGCCCAACTCCCGCATCGCCTCGGCCTGATCACTCTGGTCGTTCGCCGACGGGTCATCCCCGTCGACGGCCGCCGCGACCGGCGCCTCGGCGATCGACGGCAACAACGCGATCTGCGCCTCGATCGCCCCCGGCGCGAGCCAACCCCGCCCCGGCGCCACCGCCGCCGGGATGCTGTTGCGGGGGATCCCGATGAGCGTGTAGTCGCCCGGGTCGGTCTGGCGCAGCAGCAGCCGATGGTCGTTGTGCGCGGCCAGGCGCCCGCCGAGCAACAGCCGCTCCGACGTGGCGATCACATGGATCCCGGCACCCTGGCCCTCGCGCAGGAGCCGCACGACGTCGGCGTACAACCGGCCGCCGTCGTAGTCGTCGAGCATGGTGCTCAGCGCGTCCCAGCCGTCCACCATGAGCACCAGATGCGCGGGCCGTTGATCCTTGCCCACCTTGCCGCGCAGTTCGGTGACGTCGGCGCAGTCGTGCCGGGCGATCAGCCGCTGCCGAACGGTCAGTTCGGCGATCAGCCGGTTGATCAGCCGCTCCATGCGCTCCGCGTCGTGGCGCGAGACGACCGCGCCGCAGTGCGGCAGCGCCTCCAGCACGCTCAGGCCCCCGCCGGCCGCGTCGATCGCGTAGATGTGCAGATCGGAGCACGGGATGGTGAGCGCCCCCGCGCCCGCGATGGTGCGCAGCACCTGGGTGCGGCCGGAACGTGGTGCGCCGATGACGTACAGGTGGCCGAAGGACGCGAAGTCGATCGCGGCCAGACGCCGGGCCTGGAGGTGCGGGATGTCGAGCAGGGCGTAGGGGACCATCGGCAGCGCGCCGGGCGCCGGCTCCGGAATGGCGGGCAACTCGTCCAGCCGCATGCGGTCGTCCATCGGCGGCAGCCAGGGGCTGGGCTGCGGCCGGAAGTCGGGCAGCCGGTCCGCGGCTTCGCGCAGCGCGTCCACCAGGGCGCGCAGGTCCGTCGGCAGCTCCTCGGACTGCCCGGACATCGAATCCTCGTGCGGGTCGAAGGGCGACTCGGGTCCCGTGTCCGTGTCGTTCTCGATGTCGGCACCGGCGTCGGCTTCGGAGAAGTCGAGCGGGCGGCCGAGGCGCTGCCAGCCGAGCCGGATGCCGCGTACCGGCCGGGTCGCGGCGGCCTTGGCGATCGAACTCGGCACCGCGCCGGGGCGTTCCCCGCCGACGAACGCGGTCTGGAACGGCGTGGGCGGGCCCTCGCCGCGGCGGACCAGGGCCCGTCCCGGGTTGTTGGCCGAGATGCCGGCGGCCTCGATGCCGTCGATGATGTCCTGGCTCTCCGAGCGGTCGGTCACCCGCAGGGCCATGCGCAGGTTGGTGTTGGCCTTGATCTCGTTGCTGACCGAGCCGCCGGGCCGCTGGGTGGCCAGCAGCAGGTGCAGACCGAGCGAGCGGCCGCGCTGGGCGAGGCTGATCAAACCGGGTACGAAGTCCGGCAGTTCGCGCACCAGGGTGGCGAACTCGTCGATCACCAGCAGAAGTCGCGGCAGCGGGGGCAGTCGCGGATCACGCGCGCGCTTGATCCGGTATTCGGTGTGGTCCTTGGCCTCGACCTCGTTCAGGACCGTCTCGCGGCGGCGGAGTTCGGCGTCGAGAGAGGCCAGCGCGCGTTTGACCAGGTGGCCGTCCAGGTCGGTGATCATGCCGAGTGTGTGCGGGAGTTCGGCGCATTCGCGAAACGCGCTGCCGCCCTTGTAGTCGACCAGCACGAAGGTCAGTTCGTCCGGCCGGTTGACCGCTGCCAGCGACGCGATCATCGTCTGCAGGAGTTCCGACTTGCCCGAGCCGGTGGTGCCGCCGATCAGGCCGTGCGGGCCGTCGCGGACCAGGTCCAGGCGCAACACACCCTCGTACCCGCTGCCCAGGACGAACGTGGTGGACGCCGGGCGGCGCGCCCAGGCCCGCAGCAGCACCTCGGCGTCCGGCGGTTCCTGGCCGATCAGCGGCAACAGCGCGACCTCGGACGGCAGTCCGGAATCGCTCTCCACGGTGACGTCGAGCACCGGCGCCAGGGCGCGCGCGACCTCCTCGCACCAGGCGGGGTCGACCAGATCGGCCCGGATGCCCTTGACCTCCGGAACGTGTGACGCCTTCAGGTCGAGCCGGCCGCCGTTCGCCGTCACCACCGCCGTGCACTCCTCCGGCAGCAGGTGTTCGCGCTCCTCCAGGCACAGGCTGAACACCCGCACGGCCGGGCCGTTGGTCAACACCTCGATCATGCCCGGGACATCGCGCAGACGGCGGGCGCCGTCCAGGATCACCAGCACGTCGGGTTCGCGCTGCAGGGTGGGGCCGAGCGCCGACTGCGAGGAGTCCAGGCGGGTCTGCACGTCGGAGATCAACTCGTTGACCCGGTGTGCGGTGCTCTCCGGATCGGTGCCGAGGGCCACCACCGCGGCGCCGGGTCGGCCGGGACGCAGGTGCGGCAACCACCGCACCCACTGCCAGGCCTCGGCGTGCTCGTCCTCGGTCAGCACGACGACGCGCACATCGCGTGGGCTGTGCAGGACGGCGGTCTGGATCACCGCCCAACTCGCGATCCGGCGCGGCAACTCCCCGGACGCGCCGATCCCGACCACCCCGAAGGCGGTCATCTCGACCCCGAACGGCACGTCCGCGATCCGCCAGTTGACGTTGCGGTAGTGGTTCTCCCGGGCCTGGTCGTCGATGCTCTTGAGGGACGCGCGGGTGAGGGTGCCCAGTCGGATCGTCAGGTGGTCGGAGTCGCGCCGTCGGCGCTGCCAGAGGGCCAAGCCGGGGCCGGTCGCGGTCAGCAACAGCGCCGCCGGATCCGGGAACGTCGAGTTGCGCAGCCCGCGTTCCTCGACAGTCGCGCGGCGCATCTCGGTTTCCAGGGCCGATCGGCGGATGCGATAGACCCGCTTCGCCTCCTGGTAGTCGCGGCGACCGGTGCGCTTTCCGGAGATCCAGTTGCCGACCGCCATCAGCGGCGTGAAGAACACGAAGATGACGAAGAACAAGCTTCGGAACAGGAACATCATCGCCAGGCCCATCAGGAGCGGGGCGATCATCATCAGGAAGGGGAACGGGCGTTTGCTGGTATCCGTCGGCGGGCCCATCATCCGGATCGACTCGGCGTCCAGGTGCGGGGCGATGCGCGGCGGCCGGTTGTACTCGATGCCGAGGCCGTCCGGGGCCGGGCGTACCGCGGCCTCGGGTTCGTCAGGCGGGCCGGGGCGCAGCAGGTGCTCACCGAGGGACAGGTCGGCGTAGGTCGGCCAGGGGAGCGAGCCGTCGTCGAGCGGCGGCAGTTGGCCGACGGGCGGCGGCGGCGGCTGTACGGGTTGTCCGTCCGGGCCCGTCGGCGGGGGCTCCGTCGAGTGCCCGCCGGGGCCGCCCTCCTGCGTGCCGGCCGGCTCCTCGGCGGACAGCGGGGTGCCGGTGATCGGATCGACGGGCGGCGGCGGGGTGAGGCTGCGCAGGCCGCAGTCGGCCTCGTCGGCGTCGTCCGGGAGGGCGACCGTGACGGAGCCGTCCGCGCCTACCGTGATCCAGGTGCCCTGCGCGGGGGCGCCGCCGCCGTCCAGGCGCAACGCGCACGCACGATCGGTGCCGACCTCGTGCCGGCCGGGGCCGAGCCGCCAGACCCGGCCCGCGCCGGGGCCCGAGACGTGCCGCACGGTGACCAGGACCGGATCGGACCCGGGCGGTCGCCACGCCCGCGTCGCGGTCTCGGTCGGCGCGGGACCGCCGAGACCGATCACCGCACCGGGGCGGATGCCGCTCGCGCCCACGCGCGCGTCGGGATTGAGCCGCCGATCACCCAGGAACAGATCGGCGGCGCCCAGCACCGACCCGAGGTCGGCGACGGTCGCCGAATCGGGCACGTCCAGCAGGTGGTCGGAGCGCCGGCCCTGCGGATCGGTGGTGGTGAGAGCGAGATTCACGGGCATGCAACTCTCTCGCGGGGTGGGGGAGGGGGAACGGGCCCCGCCTCGCCCCCGACGGGGGTGGTCCGGGGACGAGGCGGGGCCGCGGTGGGCCTGTGCGGCGGATCCCGGTGGATCGAGCCGCGCCGTCCGGTACCTGACGGCGCGGCCTCACCGAGATCCCGCGGGACAGGCCCTCTCAGCCCCCGGAGCCGGGGGGAAACGGTTCCGGGGCGGGATCGGGGGTTCGGCCGGTGGGGGTGCCGGTGGCCGAATCGGGTTCATCGGGGGTTGGTTCGGCGGGGCGGGACGTGTCGGCCCTGTGGGTCGGTTCGGCGGGGGCGGACGCGTCGGGCCCGTGGGTCGGTTCGACGGGGCGGGACGCGTCGGGCCTGTGCGTTGGGTCGGCCGGGGGAGGTGCGTCGGGTTCGTTGGTGCGGCCGGCCGGGGGAGCCGGGTCGGGTCTGTGGGTGGGCTCGATGATCGGGGCAGGATCGCGGCCGGTGGGTGGTTCGGTGACGGGGGATCGACCGGGGGTGCCGGCGGGCTCCTGGTGGGGAGTTGCCTCTCGACGGGCCGAGACGGCGGGTGAGCCGGTGGGTGTGGCGGGGGCCGCGGCGCGCGATGCGGCCGTGCCGGCCGATTCGTGTGCGGGGCGGGCCGAGGCCGGCTCGGCGGTCGAGGATCGTGCCGAGACGGCCGCGGCCATGGATTCGGCCGGTTCCATGATGGCCACCGGCTCCGCCGCCCGCGGCTCGGCGGCGGGAGTTTCGGCCCTGGCCTCCTCCTCGGCGAACCACGCGGCGTGGTCCACTCCGGAGCGGGCCACCGGCGCCGGTACCGGCGGCAGCACCGGCGGAATGTTCGGCAGCACCCGGGCCAGCGCCGCGCCGAGGGAATGGCACACCACCACCAACGGTGTGCCGGGCACGCCGACCCGACCGTGTCGATCGGTGAGCAGCGTCCGGATGTGTCCTCGTCCGGGCCCGCCGAGCAGCAGCCGCAACGGGAGTTCGCCGCCGGGCGGTTCGGCCAGCTCGGGCGGCAGCGGATCCGGCAGCTCCGGAGTCACCAGGAACGTGGGCAGCCCCAGCCGGGGCGGTCTGCCGCGGGCGGTCCGGTACGCCTCCCGCACCGGCTGTCCGGCCACGTCGCGGTGCACCCCTTCGGCGACCACGACCTGCCCGGTCGGCAGCCTGGCGTCCAACTGGGCCGCGACCGCCTGGAACAGGGCCGGTCCTGAACGCGGATCCCCCTGTACACACACCATCGCCGGACCGACCACGAGGTCGACGAACACGCACTCCCGGTCCCGCTCGCCCAGGGCGACGACGACCGGCCTGACCCCTTCCGCGTCCGGCGTGACCGACGGCAACTGCGCCCGGCCGGCCGTCCAGGCCCACGGATCGTCGGGGACCGGCCGCCAGACGCCGCGAGGCGACGGCATCCCGGCGGCGGCGAACAGCACCGTCACCGTGTCCTCGCCGACGACGGCGGCATACGGCTGAGCGGGCGCCGCGGCGAACTTCGCGGCCACCAGGGCACGTTCCGCGTCCCGCCAGGTCGCCGCCGCGCCCAGGCCCCGCACCAGCGCCCGTACCGAGCGCCGATACCGCAACCAGGCCCGCACGGGGCCGCCGAATGCGTAGGCCGTCAGCGCGATTTCCCGCCACAATCGCCGCGTCGCCGCCTTCCATCCGCCCATTCGCATCGCGAAGAACCGGAGGACCAGGAAGACCACGAGCGCGGCGGCCGAGATGCCGCCCCAACGGAGGATCGTTTCGCGGTGATTCGCGAAGAAGTCGAGCGGATCGGTGTTCCTCATCTGCCGGGTTGCTCCCCACATCGGGCATCCACGACAGCACCCGACCGTGCTGTCGCGTGGTCCGCGCGACACTGTATGGAATTTCGGGTGCTCATCCGCCGCCGCGCTCCTCCAGAGCCTGCCGAAGGGCGCGGATCGCGTAGTAGGTACGGGACTTCGCCGTTCCGACCGGTATGCCGAGCAGTTCGGCGGCCTGCTTGAGATCGCGATCGCTCAACACCGTCTCGGCGATGATCTCGCGATGCGCGGCGGTGAGCGAGGGCAGTGCGTCGGCGACGGCCATCTTCCAGAGCAGGGGCTCCCACTGGTCGTCGGCCAAAACGTACTCCAGGGGCTCCGGGCTGCACTCCTGCGGCCGGGAACGGCGCGCACGGCGGTCGTCCATCACGATCCGGCGCGCCACCGTCGCCAGCCACGGCATCAGGTTCGACGTGTCGTCGGCGATCGTGCCCGCGTGCCGCCACGCGCGCACCATGGTCTCCTGGACCACGTCCTCGGCCCACGGCCGGTCCCCGCCGGTGAGCTTGAGGCAGAACGACAACAACGGCGTGGAGTATTGCCGATAGACGCGTTCCGCGAGGTCCGCGGGTTCCGCGAGGTCCGCCGGCTCGCCGTCGGGCGTCGAGCAGGCCTGGCCGCCGGTGTCACGGCCTCGGGTACAAAAAGACGTCACGGGCCCGGATCCTCGCTTCCCGGATGTGTGTCGGCTCGAACCGCGAACACTAACCACGGCGCGTTACAAGGTTGTTGGATCTGCGCTGAATTTGAGGATTCGCAGCCGCCGCCGAAAACCCGGGTACCGGCCCCGGCAGGGCCGTTGGCGAGCGTCCATCCAGGGTGTTCCCATCCGAAACCCTCCCTCTCTCCGGCGACCGCGACACAACGGTGTTCATCCACACCTCCGAACCGAGGTTTCCCACCGCACACGCGCTCCGCCGCTCGCGGGTTGCATGCCCGGCGACCCGAAAAACCCGGTCGCGGAAGTGACCTGTCCGTGGCCGCCGATACCTTCCCCGCGTGGATCGGACGGCCGTTCCGGGCCGACCGCGCACGAGGAAGGGAAGCCGAGAGCCATGTCCATGTGGTTGACCCTCGCGAAGGTCGAACCGTCGGTGCCGGCGGCGGTACGGGAGCGGCCCGAACTGATCGGGACGCTCTTCGTCGACCCGGCCGACGAACCCGACCGAATCGACCCGGCCGACCGCCCCGACGCGGAGCAAGCGGCGGCGCTCCCCGGCGAGTTTCGCCCGCGCGCGGACTCCTACGGGTTGGACTACCGCCTACTGGCCGCGGTCGCCGAGAGCCGGGCGCGGGCCGAGGAGGACACGGCCGACTGGGAGGCGGCCTACCCCTGGTTGGCCAGGGCGACCGGGCACGGCTGCGACGTCGTCGACGAGTACGAGTTCTGCTACGGGCCCGCCTTCGTGCTCGGCCCGGACGAGGTCCGTCGGGTGGCCGAGGGCCTGGTCGCGGAAGGCTGGTCCCGCGACGGTCGGGCGGCCCGCTGGGACGGGGAGCGCGAGGACCACGAACTGGAGGACCTGGGTCCGTTCTTCGCCGCCGCCGCGGCCGAGGGCAGGGCCGTGATCGGCGGAGTGGACTGAGCCGGGTGGACCCCGCCGGATCGACCGATGAGCGCGGCCCGGCGCGCCTTCGACCGATTCGGGGGTAAAGCTTGCGATAACTCAGGGTATGCGTCGCCGGCACGCGGTGCGCACGGATCGCCGGGAGATGTGGGTATATGACGATCGATCGACGAGGATTCCTGACCGCTTTGGGGGTCGGCGGTGCGTTGGTGCTCACGGGGTCGACGGCCGACGGATCGGTGCGGGGCGCCGTGAGCCGGCCGGCCCCCCGGGCGCGGACGCACGCCGGGACGCGGATGCCCACGGTCGGGCCGCCGGACTGGTCGGCGTTGAAGGCGCGCCTCGACGGTCGGCTGCTGCTGCCCGCGGACCAGGGATACGACGTGGCGCGGCTCGGCTTCAACGAGTTGTACGACCGTCGACTCCCGGCGGCGGTGGCCCGCTGCACGTCGGCGACGGATGTACGGAGCTGCCTGGACGCGGCCCGAGGCCACGGCGTGCCGATCGCCGCGCGCAGCGGAGGGCACAGCTACCTCGGATACAGCGTGCCCGACGACGGGCTGGTGATGGATCTGCGGCCGATGGCGCGGATCGAGGTGCACGACGACGGGACGGTGGACGTCGGCGCCGGCGCCCGGCTGATCGAGGTGTACGCCGCACTCGCGCAGGCGGGCCGGCTGCTGCCGGGCGGCTCGTGTCCGACGGTGGGGATCGGCGGGTTGACCCTGGGCGGCGGGATCGGGGTGCTGACCCGCAAGTACGGACTCACCTGCGACCGGCTGGTCGAGGCCGAGGTGGTCACCGCCGACTCGCGCGTGCTCACCGTGTCCGACTGCGCCGAGCCGGACCTTTACTGGGCGCTGCGCGGCGGGGGCGGCGGCAACTTCGGGGTGGTCACGCGGTTCACGTTCCGTTCGGAACCGGCGCCCCCGCTCACCGTGTTCTCGCTGCGTTTCCCGTCCGGCGCGACGCCCTCGGTGGTCGGGGCCTGGCAGGAGTGGATCGCGGACGCGCGACCGGAGTTGTGGTCGAACTGCGTCATCTCCGGCGGCACGCCGCCGACGTGTCGCGTGGGCGGCTGCTACGTCGGCACGCCCGACGCGCTGAACCCGCTCCTGGACACGCTGATCGCCGCCGTCGGAACGCGGCCCGGAACCCGCAGCGCGCAGGCGAAGAACTACCTGGACGCGATGAAGTACATGGCCGGTTGTTCGACCGACACCATCGCCCAGTGCCACCCGACGTCCGAGGGCGGACGACTGACCCGCGAGGCATTCGTCGCCGTCTCCCGCGTGCTGACCGCCGCGCTGGACGGACAGGCCGTGGTGGGCCTGATGGCCGGCCGCGTCGGGCTGGACCTGCTCCTGGACTCGATGGGCGGCGCCGTCGCCGAACTCGCTCCCGACGCGACCGCCTTCCCGCACCGCGATGCCCTGGCCACCGCCCAGATCTACGCGAACACCACCCCGGCCGGCCAGGCGGCGGCCACCGAGGCGGTCGACGCGGTCCGCGACGGCCTCGCCGCACTGGGCGCGACGGGCGCCTACGTCAACTACATCGACGCAACCCTCCCCGACTGGGGCACCGCCTACTACGGAGGCAACCTCCGGCGCCTGAAGTCGGTGGCCCACCACTACGACCCGACGGGCGTCTTCGCCTTCCCGCAGTCGGTCGCCAACGCCTGATCCGCTGCCGGACCCCTCGCGTGCGAGCGCTCCCGCCGCGGATCAGACGTGCGCCTGGATCTGCTTGACGGGGTGGCCCAGTTCGGCCGCGAGTCTTGCCAACTCGTCCCCGTCGAACCACGTACGCCCGGGGTTCCACACGGCGATCTCGAAGCGGGCGAAACCGCAGGGCCAGTCGTAGTCGAGCGCGTCCAGGGTGGTCGATCCGCCGCAACACGGGACCTCGACCGCGAGCGTCGGAAATCCCTCGTCCCGGTGGGCCTCCAGAAGATCGCCCCACCAGCCCGGATCGACGTCGCCCCGACACAGGGGGCAGCCGATCCGCTCCAAATTTGCCCCACAATCGACGGCGTTCGGCGCGTCGTACCACGACACGTCGATCTCCACGGCCACGCCCCCGAAACGCCCGGGAGCCAGGTCCGCCACGAGCGCGACGACGGCGTCGACCGCGTCCCGCTCCGGTTGCCACTGCGGATCACTCGGAATGACCGACAAAACGTCGTCGCTCATGGCCCCTCACCCCGTCGTCCGCCACGCTCCAGCGAAACGTGATGCTACCGAACGCGCGCACGGACCCCGCCGACCGTCGCGGCGTCGGCGGCCGACGGTGCGGAGGCCGGGGGCGCCCCGTGGCGCCCGCGCGCGCCTCCGCACCGGGCTCGGCCCGTGTCCGAGTGTGCGCGTTCCGGTCAGTGCGCCGCCTGGTACTTCGCCACGATGTCACCCGGTACCCGGCCGCGGGCGTTGATGTCGATGCCCTGTGCCTTGGCCCACTCCCTGACCTTCACCGGGTCCGGGCCGTCGCCGGTCCTGTGCGCCTTGACGGCGGTGCGGCGCGACGTGCCGGTCTTGCGGCCGGCGTGGAAATACGGGCCGAGGGCGTCCAGCAGTTGCTGGTAGGTGTCCTGGCCGAGGTCGATCTCGTAGGTGACGCCATCCAAGCCGAAGGTATGCGTTGCGATGTCTTCACCCTCGTTGCCGGTGATGTCATCCGTGTAGAGCGTGACTACGCGCTGAGCCATTGGTGAGAATCCCCTTCCTGGGAGCGGGCTGATCGTAACGGAAAGGGGGTCCACGTCGCCTACCCGGCGGCCGGGAGATCAGATGATTCGGTCCGCTTCGGAATTGTCGGGCGGCGGAAACGGCTTTGGATACGATCCGATCTTTATCCCGATCGCGCGCGTCGAAGAGAAGGATCGCATTTGTGCGGGTCGCTATTGCGGGCGGATGTCGTCGGGACGAACTCCCGGCGTCGGTACTTTCGCATTGCTTGGAAGTGGCGAGGGATCGGGGTTGCCGGCGCGGGGTCGGCCGACGCGGGCGGTCCAGGTCGTGCGCCGGGTCTGCAGGGCCAGATCCTCGCGGTGGTGCAGGCTTCGGGGCGAGTCGGGATCGAGGAGGCGGTCCAGGGCCGTGCGGTCCTCGGGGGTCAGGAGCCGGCCGATCCGGGTGCGCAGGCCGGTAAAGGTGGTGTGGGCGTAGCGGGTCACCGCCGGGTTTCGCGACGCGGGCACGTGCAGCGTTCGGGTGTGTTCGGATTCGATGGCGAAGCCGGCCGCGGTGAGCTTGGGGGCCCAATCCGCACCCCGGTGGGAGGTCATCGCCGCGTGTTGCCGGTCGACCGCGGCGTGGCAGCGGTCTTCGAGGCCGGGGCTGTCCGCCGGGGCCGCAGGGGGGAGGAAGCGGGGGAAGGCGGCCAGTTCGATCATGACGAACAGACCGCCCGGGGACAGCAGTTCGCGGACCTGGCGCAGGGTCCGATCAGGGTCGCTCATGTGGTGCATCGAGGCGGACGCCCAGACCAGATCCGGGTGGCCGAGGTCGGGCGGGGCGGGGGCGTCGAGGTCGGCCCGCACGATGCGCAGACGCTCGTCCACGCCGTCGGCGACCGCCCTGTCCCGCAGGCGATCCAGGTGGGCGGGGGCGGAGTCGACGGCCGTCACCCGGGAGTTCGGGAAGCGCCGGAGCAGGGCGAGCGTACCGGCGCCGGTTCCGCAGCCCAGGTCCACGATGTGGCGGGGGTCGGTACCCGGTGGCAGTGACGCGATGACGGCCTCGATGTGCTCGGCGAGGACTTCCGCGTCCAGGTCGAGGGTCTCGGTGAGGTCGGCCTCGACGTGTTCGTGTGCGGGGGCGGTGTGCGCGCCGTGGGGTGCGGGGTGGGTCATGCCGTCACGCTAGGCGGATCGTGTGCCGTTGACCCGATGGGTTGCCGGATGCGCAAGGCGATGCCGAGACGGGTTGCCGTACGCGCAAGGCGCGAAGCGGACGCGGCAACGGGCCGGGGCGCGTGTCCGCGCCCCGGCCCGTTGCCCGCACCGGTGTGTCAGACGCCCGCCGTGTCCTTCTCGATGACCGCGCCGACCGGGGGCTTCGGCGCGGCCGCCGGCGCCGGGCCGCCTTCGCTCAGGCCGAAGCGGTCGTGGAACCTGCGCAGCGGGCCGGGCGCGTACCAGGCCGAGCGGCCCAGCAGCCGCATCGCGACGGGGACCAGCACGCCCCGCACGGCGATCGCGTCGATCAGGATGGCCAGCCCGGTACCCATGCCGAACATCTGCATGAAGCTGATCTCGGCCGTCCCGAAGGCGAAGAAGCTGACCGCGAGCAGCGCGGCCGCGGCGCTGACGATGCGTCCCGTGTGGCCGAGGCCGTCGACCACGGCGGACTCGGTGTCCTTGCCCTCGTCGTGCAGTTCCTTGATCCGGCTGAGCACGAACACCTCGTAGTCCATCGACAGGCCGAAGGCGATGCAGAACATCAGCACGGTCATCGACGTGTCCATCGGCTGCGGGGTGAAGCCGAACAGGGAGGCGAGGTGACCGTCCTGGAACATCCAGGTCATCGCGCCCAGGGCCGCGCCCAGGCTGATCATGTTCAGGAGCAGTGCGCGCAGCGGTTGTACGACGCTGCCGGTGAACAGGAAGAGCAGGAGGAAGGTGGTGACGGCGACCAGGGCGATCGCGAGGGGGAGTCGGCCGCCGATCGAGTCCTTGGAGTCGACCAGTTCGGCGTCGGTGCCGCTGACCAGCGGGTGGGTTCCCGGAGGCGGCGTGACCGCCCGTACGTCGGCGACCAGGTCCTGAGCGGCGTCCGACTTGGGGGCCAGGGCGCTCACCACGTCGATGCGTTGGGCGTCCGGGCGGCCCAGAGCCGGGTTGCCGGCGCCGGGCGCGGCGGGCCGGCCGCCGATGTACGTGCCGGTGGAGGTCGCGACGCGGACCACGTCCCTGTGCCGGGACAACTCGCTCGCGTACGCCGCCAACGGGCCCTCGGTCACCGGACCGTCGACGACGATGTGTACGGCCGCGGCGTCGTTGCCGTCGAAGTCCGCCCGCAGCGCGGCCGAGACCTCCCGGCTCTGCGCGTCCTCGGGCAGCACCCGTTCGTCGGCCGTGCCGAAGGTGATGCCGAGCAGCGGGCTCGCGGCCAGCAGCAGTACGGCGAGCACCGGAATCGCGGTGAGCGCGGGACGCCGCATGACGGTGCCGGCGATCCGTCCCCACAGGGGCGTGCGGGCGGAGGCGGGGCGGTCGAACCTCGCCCACGGCATGCGGCCGCTGTTGACCCGGTGTCCCAGGAGGGCGAGCAGCGCGGGCATCACGAACAGGGTGGCGACCGCGGCGACGATGATCACTCCGACGCCGGCGTAGGCGAACGAGCGGAGGAAGAACTGCGGGAAGACCAGGAGTGAGGCGAGCGCGGCGGCGACCGTGGCGGCGGAGAACGCGACCGTACGGCCCGCGGTGCGCACGGTGTGCCGGACGGCCTCGTCCACCTCCGCCCCGGCCGCGAGGTGTTCGCGGAATCGGCTGATCATCAACAGGGCGTAGTCGATACCGAGGCCGAGGCCCAGGGCCGTGGTCAGGTTGATCGCGAAGACCGAGACGTCGGTGAGGCCGCCGAGGACGGCGAGTTCGGCGAACGTGCCGACGACCGCGACGGTCCCGATGACCAGCGGCAGCAGCGCCGCGACCACGCTGCCGAAGACGACGAGGAGCAGGAGCAGGGTCAGCGGTACGGCGATCGCCTCGGCCAGGACGAGGTCCTTCACCACCTGCTCGGACAACTCGTCGCCGACGGCGCCGGCGCCGCCGGCCCGGATGGTGAGCCCGGGACCGTACCGCCCGGTGTAGTGCTCGAGGATGCCCTTGACGTTCTCCGCGCGCTCGCTGTCGTCGCCCTTGACATGGGCGAGCACCATGGCCTGCCGGCCGTCTTTGGAGCGCAGTTCCGGGATGCCCGCGTCCCAGTAGGAGATCACGTTGTCGAGGTGTTTCTCCTTTTTGAGGTCGGCGACCAGGGTCTGCCCGCCCTGCTTGGCCGCGGGGCCGTCGACGCCGCCGTCGGGGGCGCGGACCAGCAGGACCAGATTGGTCTCGCCGCCGAACTTCTTGTCGATGACCTGTTTGGCGCGGGTGGACTCGGAGGCCGAATCGTCGAACCCGCCCCCGCTCAGCAGTTTGCCGAACGCGCCGGCGCCCAGGACGCCCATCAGCACCACGAGCAGACCCGCGACGACGAGTACCAATTTCGGCCGGCGAACCGTGAGTTCGGCTATGCGTTCAAACACGGGTTGTCTCCTTGGGCTCTTGCCATAAACAACAGAAAAGACCGGAAATGCGCCGGTCGCGGCGCGCGTGGGCGGGTCGGCCCATCGGCGGTGTTCGGGTCCGGGCGGGGAGGTGCTTCCGCTCTCCCCGTCGCCCTTGACGACCCTAGTGAGGTACAAGAAACTTTGGCAGTGTCAGATTTTCTTCACAGGGTGCGCCCGGGTCGTGGCGTGCCGGAACCTTCGTCGTAAGGTCGTCGCATGTCTCCAGTCGAAGCCGGATCGACCGTGCCCACGCCGCCCGCGTCGTCCGGGCCGCCTGCGCCTGAGCCCGCGCCGGAGTCCGCGCCGGAGCCCGCGCCGCTCACGCTGCGGGAGCGGCGTCGGGCCGTCGCGGTGCGGGAGATCCTGAGCGCCGCCGAGGACCACATCGGGCGGGAGGGACCGCACTCGTTGTCGCTGCGTGCGGTCGCCCGCAGCCTGGGGATGACCGTGCAGGCGCTCTACCACTACTTCCCGAGCCGCGACGACCTCGTCACCGCGCTCATCACCAAGGCGTACGACGACCTCGCCGACGCGGTACAGGTCGCGGTGGACGCGGTGGCCGAGCCGGGCCTGTCGCGCATGGTGGCGGCGGCGGAGGGCTACCGCCGGTGGGCCGTCGCCAACCCGGAGCGGTTCCAGTTGATCTACGGGGCGCCGCTACGCCACTACGCGGCGCCCACCGACGGTCCGACCACCCGGGCCGTCCGCCGGATGAGCGCGATCTTCGAGCGCGAGCTGTTCGGCGGGGTGACCGCGGAGCAGCTGGCCGCCGCCGACATCCCGCCGCTGTCGCCGGCGCTGCGCGAGGAGTTGGAGCGGCTGCCACCGGACGGGCTGGGCACACTGCCGCCGCCCGCCGTCGCCATCATCCTGAGCGCCTGGGGGCACATGCACGGCCTGGTCGCCTTGGAGGTGTTCGGCCACACCTCGTTCCTGGACACGCACCAGGCGGAGATCTTCCGGATCGCGATGCACACGATGCTCGCGGACATCCACCACCGGATCCCGGCGGCGGAGCGGGCCGTCCGCAAACGCGGGCCCCGCCCGTGAGCGGGTCAGGGGATGATCGGCACGCCCGCGTTGACCAAGCCGTTGCCGCCGACGACGGTGTTGTCGGCGGTGACGGTGGTGGGGCAGTCGGCGGTGTACGAGACGGCGTGGATGGCGAGTCGGTCCGGGCCCGTCGCGCCGGTCAGGTCGGCGCGGTTGGCGTGGAAGACGGTGCCGCAGCCCCAACCCGGGAACTGCGCGTGCACCTGGAAGCCGTCGTTCGTGGAGTCGCGGCCCGTATTGCCCTCGATCAGGTAGCCGTTCCCCTTCACGTCGACCCACGAGTCGTCGTAGTTGTTCCCGGTCAGGCCCGTGCCGTCGAAGGTGTTGCCCGCGACCCGGCCGCCGGTGGTGCCCTCCTTCAGGTCCACCGCCTCGCCGCGCACGTCGGGGCCGATCACGTTGCGCAGGATCTGCACCCGATCGCTGCGGTCGGCAAGCGTGTTGGCGGTGCCGACGTACACGCCCTCGCCCATGCCGCGATTGTCCCGGCCGGTGTCGTGGATCCGTGAGTCGACGATCGCGCCGTCGCTGCTGGAGTTGCGGAAGTGCACTCCCTCCATGGTGAGTTCGTGCACGGTGACGGAGTCCACCAGCACGCCGCGGGCGGCGTCGATCATGATGCCCTTCTGGGCGTGGGTGAGGGTGATGCCGCGTACGGTCCAGTAGCCGGCGCCGTCGAGGTGCAGGGCGTTGCCGCCGCCGGTACCGGTGCGCAGTACGGCGTTCGCGGAGCCGACGAGGGTGATCCGGGCGTCGGCGCGACCGGCCCTGGTGGTACGGAAGTTGCCGGTGTAGGTGCCGTCGGCGAGGCGGATGGTGGCGCCCGGGACGGCCGCGGCCAACGCCGACTTGAGCTGCGCCGACGTCGACACGAGCACGACCGGGTCGGTCGCGGAGGCGACGGTGTGGCCGGGCGGGGCGGCCGCGAGCATGGTGGCGAGGGTGGTCACCAGGGCGAGCGACAGGGTACGGATGCGCATCGGGCAACCTTCCGTCGAGACGGTGACGGGACGCGAGCGGGCGAGCCGGGCCGGTGCATCCCCCAGCGTGCGGCATGAGCGGGTAGAGGTCTAGACCAAAACGGGGTCCGCGTGCGCGCGGGGCGCGGTTGCGACCCGAATGGGTTGATTTCGGGGATATCGGGTCATCCGGAGCCGGTCGGCAGGGGAGGATGGACGAGGTCGGCGAGAAGGAGGCCGCGGTGGCGATGCGGACGGTACGAAGGGCCCTGGTCGCCGCGGTCGCGGCCGTGGCGATGGCCGCCGTCGGGGCCGGCGTGCCCTCGACGGCCGGCGACGCGGCCGCCGCGACGGGCGGGTCCGCCGCGTCGGGTGCCGGCCACGAACAGACCCGGGCCGCCATGGAGTTCGCGCTCCGGTCGGGTGTGCCGGGCGTCATCGTCCGGGCCCGGGACGCGCACGGTGTCTGGCGCGCGACGGCCGGTGTCGCCGACCTCCGCACGGGCCGCCCACCGCGCCCGGTCAACCGGTTCCGGGTGGGCAGCATCTCCAAGCCGTTCATCGCCACGGTCCTGCTGCAACTGGAGGCCGAGGGCCGGCTGAGCCTCGCGGACAGCGTGGAGACATGGCTGCCGGGCCTGGTCCGCGGACGCGGCAACGACGGCCGCACCATCACCCTGCGGCAACTGCTCAACCACACCGGCGGCGTCGCGGACTACACGGACGACCCCGACCTGCACCTCTTGGGCAAGACCTTCCTGGACCACCGCTACGACACCTGGACCCGAATTCTGCAACACGACTCCCCCGGCGACGCTCACAGGCCGGCCACCCACGCACCCAGGACCGCATAGTCGGCCGCGGTGAGCCCGTGTACGGCGTCGACCCGGTGCAACAGGGCCGGCGCGGGATGGTGAGCGGCCACCCAGCCCCGATCGCCGTCGCCGATCTCGTCGTCGACCCACACGAACGGCCGCCCCGCCGCCCAGGCGACGAGAGCACGGGTCTTCCAGTGCAACCCGGCCCGTTCGGCGTGCGCGTCGCCGTCGACCGACTCCGGCCACGTCACCACGGGCAGCCGCGCAAGCCCGATCCGCGGTGACACACTCTCGTTCGCCTCATGCATCCACGTGGTCGCCCACACCACGTCACAGCCCAGTGCCGCCAACCGTGCACCATGCGCGGGATCGACCCTGGCCAACAGCGGATTGGCAAAGGCATCCGGGCGTTCGGAAACGAGCCGGTAGGTGGGATAACCATCCGGATACTGCTCCGCCGACGCGCCGAACGGTATGAGCGGTCCGTCGACATCAAGAAAGAGAAGCGGCCGGCGGCCGGAGTCGGTCATGTGCGCACGATAGCGGCGGACGGGTTCGATGTGGGGTGGCTTGACTTCAAGTGGGGTTGAACTTCTAGCGTCCGGGGAAACGAGAGGGGTTCGGCTGTGACGACGCTGGTTACGGGTGCCACCGGGAACACCGGTCGGCATGTGGTTGCGGAGTTGGTTCGGCGAGGGGAGAAGGTTCGGGCGTTGACGCGTGATCCGGTCGCGGCCGCGGGGAGGCTGCCGGCGGGGGTCGAAACGGTGGCCGGGACGCATACGTCGCCGGAGGGGTTGGGTGCCGCCCTCGACGGTGTGGATCGGCTGCACGTCACGGTGACGGCGGGATCGGCCGAGACCGGGCCGGAGTTGGTGCGGCGAGCGGTCGAGGCGGGTGTACGGCGCATCACGGTGGTGTGGGGCGGTTGGGTCGGGCCGGTCGAGCAGGCCGTGGCGGACTCCGGGGTGGAGTGGACGCGCCTGGAGCCGCAGGAGTTCATGTCCAACACCCTGACCTGGATCGACTCGATCCGGGCCGAGGGGGTGGTGCGCGAGCCGTACGACTTCCCCAGCGCGCTGGTGCACGAGGCCGACATCGGCGCGGTGGCCGCGGCCGCCCTGCTCGACGACGGCCACGCGGGACGCGCCTACACCCTCACCGGACCCGAAGCGCTGACCACACGCGAGCGCATCGCGATCCTGGCCCGGTCGATCTCCCGCGACATCGACTTCGTCGCGATCACGCCCGAACAGGCCGTGGACAGGCTGATGGCCGGCGGTGTGTCCCGGGAGGACGCGGACTACGTGATCGGCTGGTACGCCGACCCGCCCGTCGACGCCTCCACGGTGGTCGACACCGTCGAACGGGTCACCGGTCGGCCCGCCCGTACGTTCGGTCAGTGGTGTGCCGACCACGCGGGCCGGTTTCGGTGAGGGTGACGCTGTCGGCGAAGGCCCGGGCCAGGGGGGTCAGGTCGTCCCAGCGGCGTACGGCCCAGCCCACCGGCAGGCGGGGCAGGGCCGGGATGGGCAGGAAACGCACGGGATCGGTGTCGGCGGACGCCCGCCGGTCGGGCAGGGCGGGCACGATGGCGTGTCCCAGGCCCAGTTCGACCAGCAGGATGGCGGTGTCCCAGTCGGCGACGCCCGATTCGGGCGGGATGCGGATGTCCAGTTTCGTGAAGGCCGCGTCGAGATGGGCCCGCGAGGAGGAGTCCTCCGGCGGTCGTATGTAGCGGATGCCGGCCAGGTCGATCGCGTCGATGTGGGTGCGTTCGGCCAGCGGGTCGTCGGCCCGGACCGCCAACACCCAGGGCAGTTCGGCCACGCAGCGCTGTTGAATGCCGGGAATCGGGCCGCCGACGGTGATCCAGGCGAGGTCGAGGGTGTTGGAGGCGAGCGCGTCGAAGCAGCTGCGGCTGGAGGTCTCGGTGCGAAACTCCAGACTGGCCCGGGGATATCGGCTACGGAAGGCGACGACCGCCTGTGACATGAAGTGCCGTACGGTCGTCGCGCCCGTGGTGACCCGGACCGATCCCGCCTCGCCGCACGCGAGTTCGTCGAGTCGACGCAGGGCCACGTCCAGTCCGGCGATGCCGTCGGCCGCCGCCGCGTGCAGCAGTCGACCCGCCGCCGTGGGGGCCACGCCGCGCGGGTGCCGCTCCAGGAGTTGCACTTTCGTCTCCCGTTCCAACCGCTTCACGTGCTGGCTCACCGCCGACTGGGTGCACGAGAGGTCCCGGGCGACGGCGCTCAGGCTCCCGGCCCGGCACACCGCGACGAAGATACGGAGGTCATCGAGGGTCATGGCTCCAAGGTAGGGCTTGGGAAGTTGGCAGTGAACCCGAGGATTGACTTGGGTGGCCGCCCGGTTCGATCATCGGAACCGGGCGGCAACCCGACCCGACCACGCGTCCCCGTCCGGACGGGAGACAACCCGGCGGGACGGGTGCCGACCCTCGTCGCCATCGAAAGGAAACCGTCCGTGCCCGCTTCGACGTCGTCCCACGATCCTGCCGCCGTGTCTCCCCGAGCCGTGGCGGTCCTCGGACCGGGAGGAGTGGGCGGGCTGCTCGCCGCCCTGCTGTCCCGGGCCGGCCACCGGGTGACCTGCGTCGCGGGCGAGGAAACCGCAAGTGCCCTGCGCCAGGGCGGAATTCGGGTACGCAGCAGGCAGTTCGGCGAGTTCACCGCCCGGGTCGAGGCGGACACGCGCCTGCGCGAGCCCGTCGATCTGTGCCTGATCACGGTCAAGCACACGGGACTGCGTGACGCGCTGGAGCGCATCCCGGCGGGAGCGCTCGGGGACGGGGTGATCCTGCCGCTGCTCAACGGCGTCGAGCACCCGGCCCTGCTGCGCGGATACTACGGCGAACAGGCCGTCGTCCCGGGCGTGATCCGCGTCGAGTCCACACGCCTGGCGCCGGGCGTGATCGAACACGGCAGCCCGTTCACGGAGATCGACCTGGCCGGCCCGCACGAGCGCGTCGAGCCGTGGGCGGCGATGTTCACCGACGCCGGTGTGCGCACCCGGGCGGTGGGCGGCGAGGCGGCCGCGTTGTGGGCGAAGCTGGCCTTCCTCGCCCCCTTCGCGCTGCTCACCAGCCGCTACGGGCTCACCATCGGCGAGGTGCGCACCGGGCGGCGCGCGGAACTGCTCGCGCTCGTCGAGGAGGCCGCCGCGGTGAGTCGGGCCTGCGGCGTCCCCGTCGATCCGGCGCACTCCCTGGCGCTCTACGACTCGTTCCCGGAACAGACCAAGTCGTCCATGCAGCGCGACGTCGAGGCCGGCCGACCCACCGAACTCGACGCGATCGGCGGCGCGTTGCTGCGCGCGGCCGCGCGACACGACGTCCCCGTACCCGTCGCGACCCGACTGGTGACCGAACTGACCACACGATGAGGCCACTTCGGCCCACGCGGGGCCGACACGCGATCCGGCGCCACACCACACACCCGCCGAGCCGGACCTCCCCGGCCCGGGCCGGAGCACCCGGACCGGTGCTTCACGCCCCGCCGGCTCTCAGGTTGACCTTGACACGATGGCAAGGTTTTGACTGTGCCGAGGAGGTGGTCGCGATGGCCATGGCGGAACAGGGCGCGGGCACGATGCGGATTCTTCGGGGGCTTGCGGACGGCAATCCCTCGGTCCGGGTGCGGGTGGCGCTGGCGGCCGGCACGAACCCGGACCCGGGCTTCGTCGGCACGCTCGTGGAGCGGTGCGGGATCGACCCCGACTTCCAGGTGAGGGAGACGTTGACGTGGGCACTCACCCGCCACCCGGCGTCGATGACGGTCCCGCTGCTGGTCGAGGAACTACGTTCGGAACGGGCACAGGCCCGCGGCCAGGCGTTGCACACGCTGTCCAAGATCGGGGATCGGCGGGCGTGGCCGGCGATCACACCGGCGCTGCTGTTCGACGCCGACGACGAGGTGGCGCGCAGCGCCTGGCGGGCGGCGGTGGTGCTGGTGCCCGAGGATGCCCGGCACGCGTTGGCCGGGATGTTGGCGACGCAACTCGGTCGCGGCGAACGCGAGACGCAGCTGAGCCTCAGCCGGGCGCTGATCGCGCTCGGGGAGGCGATGGTGCCGACACTCGGCGCCGCGACGGCGGACCGCGACCCCCGCGTGCGTGCGCACGCGATCGCGACGGAGCGGCTGTGGCGCGACCCGGATGCCGGATTCGAGTTCGCGATCGAGGAGGCGAAGCGGGTCGCGGCCCTCGACGGGGCCGGCGGAGAAGGGCGGTAGGCGGTGTTGATCGGTGACGTCGCGCGACGCTCCGGAGTCAGTGCCCGCATGCTCAGGCACTATGAAACGCTCGGACTGGTACAGCCGACGGGTCGCACCGGTTCGGGCTATCGGGAGTATTCCGCCGAGGACATCCGGCGGATCTTCCACATCGAGAGCCTGCGGTCGTTGGGACTGTCGCTGGGCGACGTCGGGCGGGTGCTCGACGATGCCGACTTCGCGCCCGCCGAACTCGTCGACGATCTGATCCGGCGGACGCGCGAGCGCATCGCCGCGGAGACACGGTTGTTGACGCGACTGCGGCGGATCGGTGCCGCCGAACCGGCCGGCCGGCAGGACCTGCTCCGAATCGTCGCGCTCCTGCGGGCATTGGGATCGCAAAGCGCGGACGCGCGGCAGCGGGCGGCGCTGTCCGCGATCGACGAGGGCCCCGTGCCGGTGGAAGCGCTGGTCGAGGCCGTGTTGCGCGAGTCGGACCCGAACGTGGCCGGCGCCCTGCGCTGGGCCCTGGCGCAGGCGGGCGAGGACGCGTCGGCACTGCTGGCGGCGGGGCTCGACGCGCCGGAGGCCGAGGTGCGCGAGCGTGCCGTCCGGTCCATCGCCGAGATCGCGAACGCCGAGGCGACCGCGCTGCTCCGGGACGCGCTCACGCACGCGGACGTGGTGGTCCGCGGACAGGCGGCGTTGGCGCTGGGCGCGCGCGGCGTGGCGGAGGCGATTCCGACGCTCCTCGACATGATCGTGGCGGAGCGGAACGACGCCGACGCGGCCGACGCGTTGAGCATGCAGGCCGGCGATCCGGCGGTGGCGGATCGTATAGCCGGCGCCCTGGTCGACTGTCTCGCGCAAGCCCCGGTGGGGTCGTCGGCGCGTCGCCGGTTGACCCAGGCGCTGGCGGACATCCCCGGGAGCACGTCGTCACGGGCCCTCGCGGAGCTGTCCCGGGACCAGGACCGCGTCGTCGCGTCGACCGCGAGGTACGTCCTCGAACTGCGCGGCGCGCGACAGGGGTTCGGCGCGTAGCACGCCGGGACCCCGGCTCCGTCCCGGAATTCGTCGCCGCCCAACCTGATGATCGACTCGGGAGGTCGATGGACATGACGAACTATGCCCGTTCGTACCGCTTCGGGATGACGCCCTGGGAGTCGTACGGGAAAGCCTCGGGGGAGAGCATCTCGCGGTACTCGCTCGTGAGGACGTCGACCGACCGAGACCGCTCGGCCGAGCGCTCGATCTGGGGCGCGGGCGCGGCCGGTTCACCCCCGAACTCGCCCGGCGGGGCCGGCAGGCCGTGGGTGTCGACTACGTGCCGGCCGCGATCGAGGCGGCCCGGCAGCGGGGCGACGAAGGTGTCACCTACGTCGTGGGCGACGTGACCGACCTGCGGTCGACCGAGCTGGGAACCTTCGACCTCTTCCTCGACATCGGCTGCTTCCAGGGCTTCGACGCCGACCAGCGACAGGCCGTCGGTCGCGGCGTCACGGCGGGCCTGGGCCGGCCGATGAACCGGACCAAACCCCAGTGGTTCCGGCTGCGCCGCCGGTCCTGATCCGCGCGGATGCCGGCGCGCCGCATGCGGTGTGCCGCGGCGCGCCGGGCGTCCGGGCATCGTCGGGCTACGACTCGCCGCTGATCCTGGCCGAGCCGATCGAGGCCGCGGCGATCGTCCTGGCGGCGGTCTGGGTGGAGGAGCCGGAGTTCAGCTCGGTCAGCGACGTCCGGTTGAGCGCGTGGACGACGAACTCGTAGGTGTTCACGGTCGACGGCGAGCAGGGCCCCTGGTAGCCGTACAGGCTCGCGCTGCCCCGGTAGTAGACCTGCCGGGCTCCCGCCGGCACCGACGGCCGGTAGGCGTGGTCGACGTTCTGGGGCAGCGAGGTGGTGCCGACCGGGATGTCGTAGACGACCCAGTGGATGAGGTTGGCGTTGTCGAGATCGCGCATGACGATCGCGTAGCTCTTGGCGGCGGCCGGCGCGCCCGACCAGGCCAGGGGCGGGGACTCGTTCCTCTTGCCCGGATCGTGGCCGCCACCGCTGGTGCACTCGTGGACCTTGGGGATGAGGCCGCCGTCCGCGAACGCGGCGCTGGACAGGGCGAAGGCGTTGCGATCCGCCGGGGACACGGGCGCCGACGATGCCGACGCGGCGACGGGCGAGAGGCCGACGGCCCAGGCGACGAGCAGGGCGCACAGCACGATTCGTGTGCTTCTCACTGGAGGCTCCCGAGGATGCTTGTGTCGACGGTGGATTCAGCCTAGGCATCCGGGATTCCGGCGGCCAACACCCCATCCGAAGGCCGAGTTTTCCATTTCGGTCAACATCTCAGCCGCATTCCCGTCCGACAACGAAGCGCCGGTGCCGACCGCGACGTCTACGCGGGACAGGTGTACTCGGCGCCCGCGCAGCCCTCGACGGTGTGTCGGGCGGTACGGATAGGTTGGCCGTATGAGTCTTTCGCTGTCGTTGTACCTGGTCGACCCCGAGGTCGCGCGTGCCGTGGTGGGATCCGGTGACGTGCGGGTCCGCCGCGCGATCGGCGGGCGGTTCAAGCAGGAGATGTCGCGGGACGACGACTACTTCGCGCACGAGATCGAGAACGGCGCGCCGACGCGATACGAGGCGCTGACGGCGGTCGTGGAAGGCGGCCCGTTCGAGGAGCGGCACGCCTTCCAGTACGGGTACGCGTACCGGATGATCTGCGCCTTCCACGGACGCCGGTTGTGGGGCAACAGCTTCTCGCCCTTCAAGTTCGCGTGGCTGGGGCACGTGGACGAGGCCCTGAAGTCCCTCGGGATCGAGGCCGTCACGGTGTCGGAACTCGGCTACCGACTGCCGGAGCCGTTGCCGCACGCCGATCTCCCCGGCCACGGCGTCTGGTCACCGGCCGCCTGCGCCACCGCACTGGCCCAGTACGAGGCCGTCCCCCAGGACCAACTCGCAGCCCTGGACGACGACGTGCGCGAAGCAGTGGAAGAACTCGGCACCTGGCTCCAAGCAGCCCGCCCCCACCCGACCCACGGCATCGTGGGCTTCCTGTCCTGACCCCCGAGCAAACCAACAACGATCACACCACGCAGCCCGACTCCCGGCGGCGCACGCCACCTGCAACCACCATCGTCCTGGGCGGCTTCTTCCACCGGTTGGTCTCGGAACCAAGCGGACCGCCTTTCCGGCCTCGTCGCGAAGGCCGGTGTGTGCGGGGGTGGTCGGTGGGGCGGCGTGAGTGTGGTCGTGTGGGGCAGGCGTTCGGTTGACGGCTATCCGGCGAGAGGAGCATGACATGGCGGACCTGCGAGCGGTCGGGTGGGCACACTCCTTTCCGATCGGCGGCGGTGTGGAGGCGGGCCGGCGCTGGGCCCGGGAGCGGCTGGCCGGCCTGGCATGGACGGCGGACGCCTCGGAGACGGTGGACGACATCCTGCTCACGGTCTCGGAGTTGATCACCAACGCCCACGTCCACGCGCGCAGCACGGCCCGACTGGTCCTGGCCTGGGACAGCCGCTGCCTGAACGTCTACGTCGCCGACACCGGCCCCGGGCTGCCGGCCCCGCGCGGCCCCGAGGGTCTCGCCACATCGGGCCGGGGCCTGGCCATCGTCGACGCGATCGCCGACGAATGGGGGACCCACCCCACCCCGCACGGCAAGGCCGTCACCGCCTGCTTCCATCCACCGGGCACCTCTGCGCACGACGGATGAACAACCGCCGCCTCTCCGCGACCTCCGTCCGCTCGGTCGCGGAGAGCGACGATCGGGCGGCGATCAGATGCGTACGCAGGCGCCCACCGGCTCGCGCGACTCGGCCCAGGCGACCAGGGCGGCGTCGGCCAACGTGGATACCCACATGTCGGCGAGGGCCAGTTCCTCGTCCCGCGGGGCGGGCCCCACGCCCAGGACCCGCAGGCCCGCGCGTGAAGCGGACAGGATGCCGCAGTAGGAGTCCTCGACCGCCAGGCATACGGACGGCGGGGCGCCGCAGGCCCGCGCCGCCGCGAGATAGACGTCCGGGTCGGGCTTGGGACGCAACGTCGCGTCCGGGACCACGATGTCGGTGAAGTACGGGAGCAGCCCGGCCTGTGCCAACCCCGACTCCACGACGTCGCGCGGGCAATTGCTCGCCACGGCCAACGGCGCGAAGTCGGCGGTCAGCCGCACGAATTCGCTCGCGCCGGGAATGGTCACGGGGGCGGCGGCGACCAACTTCCGAAAGTGGTCGAGCAGTTGCGCCGTCACCTGGTCGGCCTGACCGGCGGAGAGTCCTGCCATCTCGGTCATGACCCGTCCGCATTCGGTGAAATGCAGGCCCTTCGTGCGTTCGCCGAAGTCGTCCGGGGTGTCCATGCCGTATCCGCGCAGCACCAGTTCGCGTGCCTCTTCCCAGTGGCGCTCGCTGTCCATCAGCGTGCCGTCGCAATCGAAGACGATTGCCGCCGGAGTCCAGGAGAGAAGGGAATTTCCTGCCATGGGTGAGCCGTCCGATCGAGAGATGTGGATTCCGGGGCGACAACTCCGCCCGAGACGTCGGCGAGCGGGTTTTGTCCCGAAACATAACGATCATTACGCTAGGTCGAATACTGTCCGTATTCAAATGTCGACGGATCGTCTGCGTGTCGACGTCGTCAGCGGTAGCGCGCCGCCCCCAGGGCCGTGTACACCCCGCCCTGACGGAAGCGGAACGCGGCCTGTCGCCCGTGGTGCAGCGTGCACTCGATCCGCGCGGGCGGGTCGAACTCGGTGAACAGGGGAGCACGCAGGCGAAACGCCGTCGGCCGGAGCAATTCGCCGCCGCTCACGAGCGCGATCGCCTGCCGGGCGGCTTCGACGAGCACCATCCCGGGCACGTGATCGCCGGCGTGGTCGAAGAAGAACGGATGCAGCCGATCGGCCGGATCCACCTCCAGGACACCGCCGTCGGGCCCGGCGACCAGCACGTCCCGGGGTAGCGTCACGTCCACCGCCTCCGGCGTCGGCCGCACGCGCGCAGTCGCCGCACCCGCCCCCGTGGCACCCCGGCGCAGCGCCGCGTAGGTGTGGGGGTCCACGAAGCGCGCGTTGCCCCCCGCGCGGGCGAAGGTCGTGGCGCCGACCGAGAGCCGCATCCGCAGCCGTACCCCCCGCAATCCGCGGCCGTCGGGCGTGGGGCGGAAGTCGTCGACCTCCGCCAAACAGGTGATATCGCAGGCGCCATGCGGCGAACGCGGCTCAGCCGAGGCGTCGACACCGTAGAAAAGGTCCTTGATCAGGAAGTGTGCCTCCGGAGGCACCGCATAGAACTGCCCCGGGATGAAGATTCCGAGCTGACGGAGGGTTTCCAGGACCATCAGCCGACTGTGGCCACCGTCGTCGGTGGGGCGAAACGTGGGATGGGAGCGGGGCCACTGGGCGGCGGCCAGGAAGGTCGTGTCCGCGACCCGGACCACGTCGGTGAGCAGCACCTCGGCCACCGACACTCGATGCACCGATTCCCGTTCCACG
Source organism: Embleya scabrispora (assembly GCF_002024165.1). Taxonomy (NCBI): domain Bacteria; kingdom Bacillati; phylum Actinomycetota; class Actinomycetes; order Kitasatosporales; family Streptomycetaceae; genus Embleya; species Embleya scabrispora. The sequence continues at coordinate 708,893 of NZ_MWQN01000004.1, read as the reverse complement.
GTGCGCGACCAGCTCAGCGCTCTCGTCGACGAGTGCGAGGACGCCGAGCCGCCGCCAAAAGCAACCATGAATACAAGCAGAACCCAGGTGCCGGGAAGGTGCATGTCGTCTTCGTTCCACCCGTCGGGCGACGGGGCGTCAGGCCCGACGATCCGGCGCCGGTGCGGCCGAGGACGGACGACTGCCAACCGGGCGTTCGAGTTGGAGGTGGCACGTGCAGGCACGGGCAGGGGCGACTCGCCGGTCTCTTATGGAGACCGCGGCATGTCTGTTCCACGAGCGAGGTTTCGCGGGTACGAGCATCAGCGACATCGGCAACGCGTCGGGACTCACCAGCGGGGCCATCTATTTCCACTTCTCGAACAAGGACGCCCTGGCCCGCGCGATCGTCGAGGCACACTTCGACGCCTGGCCGGTGTTGATCGAACGGCACGCCGGGGCCGGTGTGCCGGCGGTGGTGGGCCTGGTGCGGTTGAGCTTCGCGGTGGCCCGGGCGTTTCGGGACGATCCGCTCGTGCGCGGTGGTGCGCGGTTGTGGAGCGAGCGGTACGGGATCGACGCGACGCTGCCCGCTCCGTTCGTGGGCTGGATCGCCGCCGTCCGGGCCCTCCTCGAGCGGGCGCGGGAGGAGGGCGAACTCGCGGACCGGATCGACTCGGCCGGGGCGGCGAAGGCGATCATCCACGCGTTCTTCGGCCTGCATACGGTCTCCGACGCGCTCTCCGGCCGTGCCGACATCGAGAACGACCTCGCCGACCTGTGGCGGCTGCTCCTTCCGGCCCTGCTGGCCGAGCCCGACGCGGCGGAGGACACGTTGCGACTCGCTCTCCCGGCCGTCGACGAGGTCCGAGTGTGAGCGACGGCCGTGCGAAGGCGCCGCGTAGCATCGCGGCGGCGGGCATCCGCGAACTTCCCCCGGTTTCTGCCGACTCGGCCGGTTGGGAGGAGGTATCCCGGGCAGCAGGGCCGAGAACCCGAACCGCAGGACCGTGCCCGTCGGCGCGGTCGGAAAGGAAGACATGGACTGGCGATCCGCCGCTGCCTGTACGCACGAAGACCCCGAACTGTTCTTCCCGGTCGGCAACTCCGGTCCGGCCAGAGAGCAGATCGACCAGGCGAAATCGGTCTGCCGTCAGTGCCCGGTGATCGAGGCTTGCCTCTCGTGGGCGATGGAGACCAAGCAGGAAAGCGGTGTGTGGGGCGGCCTCAGTGAGGACGAGCGCCGCGCGCTGCGCAGAAGAAACACCCGCCGGCACCACAACCGCCACGCGGCCTGAGCCGGGATCGCGCGTCGAGGGTCACGGGTCGGGCCGCAGGTTGGCCTGGAACTGCCGCGTCGTCGGCGGCGGTACCGCCTGGGTGAGGTTGGCGAACGGCTCCGCGGCGGCGACGAGGTCGGCAAGGGCCGGGGAGGTCGCGGCGTCCGGATGCGCGGTGAGCGCCTCGCGGGCCTGCACGATCGCAGCGCGCAGCTCCTCGTGGCGAGTGGTCGGCATCGCGATTTCCCTCCGGACGGGCGCGAGGATCGTCCGACAGGCTTCGACCTCGGTACGCCCACATTATCCGAGGCGGAGGATGCGAAGCGGATACGACCCCGTACGCACCGTCGTGGCGGAACGGCCACGACGCGGCGGTCGGCTCCCGCGGCGGTCGGCTCCCGTGGGGACCGGGCGCAACGGCGCGACCCCGGCGCGAGGGGCGCGCCGGGGTCGCCGTGCTGCCGGTGGTGCGAGCGGTCGGTCCCCGACGACCCGGATCAGGCCCGGACGGTCCAGGTCAGACTCGTCCGCAGGGTTTGGGCGATGGCGGGGTCACGGACCGAGTCCGTCGGGTCGACGACCACCACGGTCAACCGGTGCGGCCCCGGGCGACGCGGATCGAGGCGCAGTTCCGAGACCTGCACCGCGTCCTCCGACGCCGGTGGCTCCAGCGGCTTGTCGTCGAGGTACCACCGCACCCGAAGCGGTCGCGCGGCCGGACCGGCGGGTCGGGCCAGGGCGATGCGCGCGCTGTCCCCGGCGCGCAACGTCCGCGCCGTCGGGGCGAGGGCGCGTGCCGCGGAGGCGTGCCGGTGGAAACCGGCGATCATCGCCTCGACACCGGGCAGATTGAAGGGCTTGCCGGTGAAGCGCATCAGCGAGCCGTCCGTCGGCCGGTTCAGGCCCGTCACGTAGTAGCCACCGCCGGTGTAGGCGCCGACCGTGCCGCCGTCCGGTGACGTCCGGCCCAGCCGGCGGTACCACTTGGTGCGCGTGCTCCGCATGCGCGCGGCGGACAGTTCGGTGATGTTGGACTCGCCCGGTTCGGGGCCGGTGTAGTGCTCGTAGCCGGGGACGCCGGGATAGAAGTACTCGTCGGCGAGCTTGCCGAGCGAGTGCCCCGTCTCGTGGATGGCGACCTGGCCCGACTGGGCGTTGTGCGCGGAGGAGGTGGCGATGCCCTCGTAACCGAGCGTCGGGCTGGGCGTGTTGTAGCCGGCACCGCCGTACTTGCCGCTGTTGGCGAGCACCATCACCAGGTCGACGGCGGGGGCTTTGCCGACGTACGCGTCGACCTTGGCCTCGTCGACGCACAGCAGCCGTTCGGTGTTCTCGCACCAGAGATAGGAACCGATCGCCGTGTCGCGGACCACGTCCCGGGACGGATCGCCGGACACTCCGGACTGGCGTGAAACCGCGTCCACCGCCCAGACGTTGAAGAGACTCGCGTACGTGGTGTACGGCTCGACGGCCACGATCTCCGCCCAGCGAGCCCTGACGTCGGTGTGGAACCGCTCGAGTTCGGCCGCGGTGTACCCGTCGCCGACGAAGACGATGTCGAGGCGGTCCGCGGTGGGGCCGTTGTCGACGATGCTGGTGATCGCGCCGTCGCCCGACGCGGTTTCGGCGGCGAGGGCGCCGGGTGGTGATCCGTCCCTGCCCCGCCGGGGGACCCGGGTGTATCCGGAGCCCGCCTCGGTGTGCGGTTGCGCGAGCGCGGTGGGCGCCGCGGATTCGGGGCCGGGGATCTCGACGTGGACCCGGTCGGTGGTCGGTCGTCCTGTGGCGGCACCGGCGGCCGCACCCGGGGCGGTGACGACGGTGCACACGAGAAGGGCGGCCGCGGCGGCCGCGAGCACGCGTCCGCGGCGGGATGTACTCGATCTGCGCAAGGGATTCTCCTTGGCACGCGAGGGGGATGGATCCGGACTTCAGGAAATCCAAGTCCGAACTCAAGCCAGGCGTCGAGACGTTGCCGCACAATGCCTCGGGGGAGGAACTACCGCAGGGGTACCCGATGGACGAGCCGGCCGAGATCGGAAGGCGCATCCAACGTACGCGCAACCAACTGGGATCGACGCAACGCCGGCTCGCCGAGCCGAGGTACACCGCGGCCCACATCTCCACCCTGGAATCGGGCAAGGCCCGTCCCTCGGAGGCCGCCCTGCGCTTCCTCGCCGGGCAACTCGGCACCAACTACGAAGAGCTGACCACCGGTCACCCACGGAACTGCGCCTCGCGCTCACCGACGCCCAGCGCCTGCTCGCCACCGGCACCCCCGAGCGGGCCGCCCTGCGCTACGGGGAACTGCTCGCCGACGCCGAGCGCCCGGCGCTGCCGGTCGAGCAGGCCGGCGCCCGGATCGGACTCGGCGAATGCGCGCTGACCACCGGCGAACCGGCCCGGGCCCGCGCCCACTTCGAGGCGGCCGAGCGGCTACTCGCCGGCGAACCCGCGCCCCGCCGGGCCCGCGCGATCCGCGGCCGGGCCGTGGCGCACTTCCTGGCCGGCGAACCGCGCTACGCGTGCTACGTGCTGGAGACCGCGCTGGACGAACTCGCCGGCGACGACCTGCACGACCCCGACGCGCTCGTCCTCCTGCACGCCGCCTCCATCGCGCCCTACATGGACATGGGGGCGTACGTCCGCGCCGCACACGCCGCCGAGGTCGCCCTCGCGCCGGCGCCGCGGGTCCCCGATCCCGCGCTGGTGGCCGGCATGCATCGCAGCGTCGCCCGCACGCTGCTCGCGGAGGGCCGCATCGCCGACGCGGACGCCTCGCCGGCCAAGGCGCAGGAGCTCTACCAGCAGCTGCATCTGCGTACCGAACTCGCCCACTGCCACTGGATGCGCGGCTACGTCCACGCCCAGCACGACGCGCTCGACGCCGCCGAGACCGAACTGCGCACCGCGCGCGAGATGCCGGTGGCCGCACGCGCCCGCCTGTTCACCGCCCAGGTCGAGGTGGAACCGGCCGACGTACTGCGCCGCCTCGGCCGGCACGAGGAGGCGCGGGAGTTGTTGTCGGGCGTGCTCGACCTCGACGACACCCGCGGTGCGGTGCACGCGGCGGGCGCCCATCGGCTGCTCGGTCTGATGGCCGAGGAGCGGGGCGAGCCGGAATGCGCCGAGGAGCACTGCGTCGGCGCGCTCGACGTCCTCGAACGCAGCGGGGCGGTGGGGGACTTGGCCGACCTGTGCATGCTTCCGGGCGACCTGCTGCGCCGCTCGGGCCGCACCGAAGCCGCGATGGACGCCTACGACACCGGCCTCCGCAACCGCGCGACGCCGGGCACCACGACACTCGGGCCGGCCCTCGGCCGGCCGGCACCGTACGCGGACGCGGGGGGCGGGCCGGTGCCGGTGTATCCGTTCGCGCTCTGACCCGACCCCGCGCGCCTCATCAACTTTTGTTGACGGCTTGCGCGTCCATCAACTAAAGTTGATGTGTGATCGACGCCAAGGACGTTCCCTCGCCCGAGCAACCGGAGGACGCGTTCGCGGCCGTGGTCGCACTGCGCGGCCTCGCCGCGGCGCTGGAGCGAGCGGCGGTAGACCACGCCCTCGCCCAGGGTTGGACCTGGAACCACATCGGTCAGGCCCTGGGCATGAGTGCCCAGGCCGCCCACAAACGACTGTCACCCTCCCGACGAACGCCACCACCCCAGGACCGGTGATCCACCGGCCCGGCAAGGAGATCCACCGTGGGCATCCGCACCGCGATACACGACATGGGCGCGATGAAGCGTCTCCTCACCGGCGCAGAGGAGCAGGCCCGCGCGCTCGGCGAGGAAACCCCCGGCCCCGAGCACCTGCTCCTGGCCGCCCTCACCCTCCCCGACGACTCCGCCCGGACGGCACTGGCCGCATCCGGTGCCACCGTCGAGGACGTCCGCCGCGCCCTGGCCGAATCCCACGCCGCCGCGCTGCGTTCGGTCGGGATCGACACCGATACGATCCCCGCCCCCACACCCGCCCCCGCCCCGCGCGGACCCTACCGAGCCTCCGGCACCGCGAACGAGGTATTCCAGCGCGCGACAGCCCTGGCCAAGGCCGACCGCCCCAAGAACCTGCGCACGGCCCACGTCCTGATCGCCGTCGCCGAACTCGAACACGGCACGGCCGCCCGCGCGTTGCGCGCTCTCCACATCGACCCCCACATCCTGATCGAAGCCGCCCACGCAGCCATCCGCGCGTAGCGCGCCGGGGGGTTTCGACCATCCCGATCGCGCGGCGCGGGGTCGGGTTGCGCGGGGGACGCGGGGGCGAAAACCGTTGCGACCGGTGACCTGTACGGTGTTTTTCGGCCGGTGCCGGAAGGCGCGTTCACGGCCGTGAACGAAGGGTTACGGGGATTTGAAAGTCACGGGGAAACGCCGAATATCGTTGGTCGCCGCATTCGCGGCGACCGCTGCGATCGTCGGTGGATTGCAACTGTCGGGCTCGGCGTTCGGCGATCAGGACGACCGGGACGCCCACCCGGATGCGGTGCCGGTTCAGCAGGCGTTGGACGGGGTCGAGGCGCCCGACTCCGGCTGGTCGGATGTCGACGGCACCGCGTTCGTCCATGGCCGGATGACGATTCCGCCGCTCGCCGCCGCCCGGCAGCGTACGGCCGTCTCCGCCGCCGCGGCGGCGCCGTCCGGGCCCGGGTGGAAGTCGGCCGGCGCGGCGAAGCTGCTGTCGACCGGCTACACGATCAAGTTCTACGATCAGAAGTCGGTCGACTGGCTGGCGCCGTACGTCGAACGCTCCGCGGCCGAGATCCAGCACGAGACGGCGCTGCCGATCAAGGTCGACACCAGGCCCGTCGGTCACGACTACGTCCGTCCCAAGGGCGAGATCGTGATCGGCGCGTTCCTCAACCCGTGCGTGACGACCACCGACGGCAGTCCGTGGAAGGTCGTCATGGACGGATCCGGGACGCCGGGGTGGAGTTGCGGGTTCCACTCGCGCAGTACCCCGGACACGGTGACCAGCGGGCACGCGTACATCAACACGTCCTTCTTCACCGCCGACGGCAAGCCCACCGCGCGCTTCGGCGAGGTCGGCATGCGCAACCACGTCAGCCACGAACTGGGCCACACCCTGGGTCTGGCGCACGCCGACGACACACCCGGCAAGTGCGCCACCGGTACCGACTCGGGTGAGAACCCGGTCATGTGCACCCGCCTGAACGCCTACCCGGACTCCCGAGCGGGCCAGTACGTGCAGCAGTTCGACGTGCAGGGGCTTCGCACGCTGGCCGCCGCGGCCGGCGCTCCGGTGCCCCCACAGGGCAGGATCACCGGGATCGCCGGGAAGTGCCTGGACGTCAAGGGCGGCAAGCCGGCCAACGGCACCCAGATCCAGATCTACACCTGCAACACCGGCCCGGGTCAGTCCTGGATCCGGTACCCGGACGGCACGCTGCGCTCGATGGGCAAGTGCCTGGACGACGCGCGCAACGCGTCCGCCGACGGCACCAAGATCTCGCTGTGGGACTGCAACGGCAGCGCCGCGCAGAAGTGGCGGATCGACGCCAAGGGCCGCATCGTGCACGTGGCGAGCGGCAAGGTCCTGGACGTGAAGGGCGGAAGCACCGCGAACAGCACGGTGGTGCAGCTCCACTCCGCCAACACGGGCAAGGGCCAACTCTGGAACCTTCCCAAGTAGCCCGAGCGGCACAAGTGGTAGGCGGCGCACCCGACCGAACCCGAGGAGCGGAACCTCGTGTCGTGATCCGGCCCCGGTAGCGGTCCGGAAGGTTCCGCCCGGTCGGCTCACGGGCCGACCGGGCGGGCCCGGAAGGCCAAGGCGGCCTGGCGGGCGAGGCGTCGGCAGGTTCGTTCCCCGGTCGGGTCGATCCCCAGGGCGCGGTTGTGGTGCAGGCGCAGGAGCGCGTCCAGGACGGCGTCGGTGTCGGTTTCGGCGGGCAGCGACTCTCGGTAGGCGGCCAGGGCGTCCGCACGGGCCGCCCAGGCCGCGGTCAACTCCTCCGGCAGGCCCGCCAGATCGACGCCGTCGGCGGTGATCCGGGTCGGTACGGTGTCCGCGATCGCCCGCTCCACCGGCGGCGCCGCGCCGATCGGTCGTACGGCCAGGCGCCGCATGCCCTCACCGGGTCCGCCGTGGAAGGCGCATGCGATGCCCACCATCGACAACGCGGCCCACGCGAGCGGCGCGAGGTCGATCGTGGGCGCGTGCGCCAGCCACGCGGTCACCGCGCGCGAGTCGGCGGCGAAGACCCGCTCGGCCGCCGCCATGGCCGCTCCGGCGCCGTAGCGGCCGACTTCGGGCCGGTAGGTGTCCAGCACGAGATGGGACGCGGCCCGCCCGGCACGCAACTCCCGGATCCAGCGCTCGGCCGCCGCCATCACGGCCGCTCGGTCGTGCGGGTCCGGGGTGTGGATGTACAGCCGGAGATGGTCCCTCTCACAGATGCCGCGGGAACGCACGAACCACCGGGCGCGGTCCCGGTCCAGCGCGGCCGCGAGTTCGGGCAGGCGGTGGGCGATGATCTCGTCGAAGCGCTCGTGATGCGTGTGGACCTTCGCGAACACCCACTCCTCGCTCGCCGATCCGGGCGCCGCGCCGCACACGGGGTCGGCCGTGAGCCCCGGCAGACCGATCAACGGCGAGGGTGCGGGCGGTCGGCGGGCGACCAGGGGGAGGGCGATCTCGTGGACGTGGCCGTCGATCCACCCGAACTCGGCGGCCGACGCGGCCTCGTGCACGATCGCGTGTCCGCGCTTGGCCATGTGGACGCGCAACAGTTCGGCGTGCGCGGGCTCGTCCAGGGACAGGCGCAGGGTGCGGTCGGCGCCGTCACGCAACTCGACGACATCCGGGCACTTCCAGCGGGTGCGCCACGCTTCCAGGGCGTATCGCCACGAGTTCTGGTCGGCGCTCGCGGCCGGCAGGTCGTCCCCGGTCGGCCGCCACCGCGCGGGGGAGAGCACCGAGCGTCCGTACCGCACCCTGGGCAGCCAGGGCAGGAGTTGCGCCCGCGGCCCCCAGTCGAACTCGTACCACTGGGCCCCCAACGCACGCGGCAGCCGGGCGACGAACCGCGCGAGCGGGGACACCTGCCGGTGCAGGGCGAGGGCATGGAACACTTGGGGCTCCACGACGAGCTGCCGTGAGCGATCGACCAGGTGCAAACCGGTCGAGGTGGCCAGCACGGCGAAGTCCCGGACGTCCACGGCGATGTGCGGGTCGTCGGGACCGCGGTGTTCGCCCAGGGACAGGACATGGGGCAGATACCCCGGGACGCGGCCGACGTTCTGCGCATGGGCGTACACCGGCGGCGTGGCCAACTGCACCCGCAACGCGCCCTCGGTCGCGGGCGGCAACGTCCGGTACACCTCCTCCAGACCCGAACCGGTCGCCGTCGGGGTGAACCGCGAGGTGATCGTCCCGGCCGCGCCCGCCGGCGCGACCACGAGGGTGAACTCCCCACGATCCAACGCCCGAACGCCGCGGGCGTGTACGCGCGCGGACAGTTCGAGGTGCGGAGGTATCCGCCGCTCGTCGAAGCCCGTGCCGTCGGCCAGGGTACGCACGTCCGCGTCGGTCAAGCCGACCTCGCCCACGCCGACACCGTCCGCCATGGCCTGCCACGCCATCGCGAGCAGAAGGTCGTCGCGCGGCGTCGCCGTCTCGACCGGCGCGGCCTCGGCGGCGGTGGGGTATCCGGCGGGATAGCCGAGCCCGGTGTCCGGGTCGACGACATCGGTCAGGGGCACCGGCGTCCCGACGCCGTACCGGTCGACGAACGCGGCATGGTACGCCCGCCACGCCGGCTCGCCCCCGGGCCGACGCGTGGTACGCAACAACGCGCTCGCGGCCCGCTCCATCTCCCACGCCACCGCATGGGGAACGGCGACCCGGCAGTCGAGCCGCGTATCCACGCCGAGCGCGGTACGGCCCGCATCGGACAGCGTACGCATCCGCGCACCCAGCTCGGCCCGCAGCGCGGCGCGGTCGGCGAGCGACGCCTCGTTGTGTCGGTGCACACCCTCGGCCACCAGGCGCAGCCCGGCCACCAGCGGCGCCACGGCGGGCACCCCGTCCGCGTGCACCCGCCGGAGTTCGTCCACGAGCCGCGCGAGCGGGTCGGTGACGGTCATCGGCGCGCGCAACGCGCTGATCAGGAAGCCGCGCCGCAGGAGGTCGGTCGACAGGGCCTCGACCCGGACGCGGTCGACCCGGGGAAACGCCTCGGCCACGGCGTCGACGAGCGTGCCGAAACGCACCGGCGACGCCGCTGCCTCCCGCGCCGCGAGCACGGCCCGCGTACGGCGCACGCTCACCCGGAACGGACCGTTCGCCAACTCCAATCGGTCGCCCCGCTCGGTCACCGGCCGGCCGAACACCACGTCCACGCGGGCCAACAGCTCCGGACACGCCTCCAGTCGGTCGACGACGTCGGCAAGCCATTCGGTGTCGACCCGGGCCACCGGCCGATGCCGCGACCCCCAGTCGACCCGAGCGTGCGCGCCCACGGTCAACGGCGCGACACCGGCGAACAGGCCGAAGGGCGTGGGGCGTCCGGCGCTGCGCAGCACATAGCGGACCACGGCGGCGGTCGCCCGGCGCACCCGTTTCGGGTCGCCGTCGTCGGTGCCGGCGATCAGCGCCTCGACCCGGCGCGCGAGGGTGGGGCCTGCGGCGGTGACGCCGGCGACAAGCCCGGGTCGCGACCACGTCCGCCGCAACCAGGCCACGCAGTCGGACGCGTCGTCGAAGTCCGGCCACCGCGTGGGCATTTCGCCCAACGGTGTCACCGCCGCCCGGAGCAGGGCGACCCCGGTGCTGCGGTAGAGCTGCGTCCCGTCCGACACACGATCCTCCGGTCGTTCGACCCGCCACGCCGTGCACGCTCCGGTGCGGCAGGTCCGGTTGGATACAACAGTGGCGCGTCGACCGCCCGAAAGTGAGCCGAAACACCGTTGATCGACTACTGCCTACCCGGGTGTTCGGCACGAGGATCGGGAAGAATCATGCCCATGGTCTCGGTATTGCAGAATGTGGCGATCGACTGTGCGGATGCCTACGAGTTGGCTCGGTTCTGGAGCGGGGTGACCGGCCGCCCGCTGCATCCGGAGGACAAACCGGGCGCGCGGGAGACCGAGGTGCAACTCGCGGACGGTCCGGTGTTGTTCTTCAACCAGGTGTCCGAGGCCAAGACCGTCAAGAACCGGGTCCATCTGTGTCTGCGCCCCGAGACGTCGCGCGACGAGGAGGTGGAGCGACTGCTCGGCCTGGGGGCCACGCTTTTCGCCGACCACCGGAATCCGGACGGATCGGGTTGGGTGATTCTCGCCGATCCCGAGGGCAACGAATTCTGTGTGCTGCGCAGTGCGGCCGAACGAGCGGCGATGGATACCTGACGAATCCGCCGGTCCATTGCCTCCATTGCCTCCATTGCCTCCATTGCCCTCTTGGAATACGGGATTCCTTATCCATATATGCCGGAGGGCCGGCAGCGGGACAAACTGCTGTATCAATTGGGTGCGGTGGTACGCTGGCGAGGTGCGTAAAGATGCTCGTGAAGACGATTCGGTGATCACGGGAATGCCGCATATCCCCGCATTGTTGTTGGTCGGCGCGGAGGAGACCGGCCTCGATCGCACGAACCAGGCCTACCGGGCGATCCGGCGTCAGCTCATCGACCTGACGCTGTCGCCCGGTAGCAGCTTCACCGAGACCTCGCTCGCGCGGCAGTGGGACATCAGCAAGACGCCGGTACGCGAGGCGCTGGCCCGACTGCGGCGGGACGGGCTCGTGGCCGCGCTGCCGCGCGCGGGTTACGTCGTCAGGCCGATCACGCTCCAGGACACCGACGACCTCTGCGGATTGCGCACGCTGCTGGCCGGGGAGGCCGCGTCCGCGGCGGCGCGCCGAGGTGTCGACGGGCCCGCGCTGGAGCGGCTCGAAGTGTTGTCCCGGGTGCATTTCGCGCTCGCGGCAGGCGAGTTGGGCCAGGAGGAGGCGTTGCGGGCCTCGATCGAATTCGAGGCCATCATCGCCAACTCCGGCGGCAACAACCGTCTGGCCAAGGCGATCGTCGACGTGCTGGACGAACTGGAACGGGTCCTGCGCATGGCCGCGTTGATCGCCCCCGACGCCGCGAGCCCGCCCGGAGAACTGGCGGCCGTCTTCGAACGGTTGCGCGCGCGGGACGTGGCCGGCACCCACGAGGCGATGCGCAGCCGATGCGAGCGCGTGCATCGCGACGTGCTCCAGGTCCTGGCCCGAAGCGCCTCCGTCAACAAGGCGCCGATCGAGATGCCCGTCTCACCGCTGCCGCCCGCCTAGGAGCCGGCGACACGCGCGGGGTGGCCGAGCGGTTCCGGATGCCAGGCCGCGCACGGCATCACCGCGAATCCGCGGCTCGGGAAGACGGCGTCCATGAAGAAGTCGTGGATGGCCGGATCGCCGTCGGCGCAGCCGTCGCGCAGCACGGCCACCCGGTATCCGCGATCGGCCCCGTCGTAGGCGGTGGCCGCGACCATGGCGCCGGTGGCGACGCCGGTGATCGCGATCGTGTCGACGCCGCGCGCCCGCAGTACGAGGTCGAGATCCGTGCCGGCGAACGCGCTCGTGCGGCGTTTGAGCACGACGACGTCCTGGTCGGCGACCGGCAGGGCGAGCTCGGTGCCGGCGGTGCCCTCGTGGAAGGCGTCGCCGGCCTCGTAGAACGTCCGGTACAGCGCGTTGTCCCGGAGGAGATCGGCCCCGTTGCCGCGGAACGCGAAGCGCACGAACACCACGAGAGCACCGGCGGAGCGGGCCCGCGGCAACAACTCGCCGAGCCGGGGCAGGACTTGTCGGGCGAAGGGATAGCTGCCGGTGATGCCCTGCTGGAGGTCACCGATGATCAGTGCGGTGGTCACGACAATCTCCCGTCGGAGCCGCTCCGTCCGGCGGCCGCAATGAGCATTGAGATCACAACAGTATCAGACTGAGATATCACCAGGATCTCAACCGTCGGCCAGGCGCTGGATGGTGGTGGCCAGCCAGGCCCGCAGGCCGGCCGGGTCGCCGAGTTCGGCGCGCAGGACGCGGCGGCGGGCGGAGACGCCGAGGACGAAGGCGTCGATGGCCGCGGCCCGGTCGCGGGCCTCGGCGTCGGGCAGGCCGGTGCCGCGCAGGTAGCGGTGCAGGGGTTCCAGGGAGCTCTTGTCGAGGAAGGCGGCCAGCGCCTCCGCCGCCTCCGGGCGTTCGCCGGACGCGCGATGCAGGACGAGCAGCGGGTCCTCCCCGGATGTACCGAACCAACGCCGCACGATGCTCGCCGCGAGGCGCGCGCCGAGCGTGGAGCGGTCGCCGTCGACGGAGTTCTCGACGGGCAGTTCGACCCGGGTCGCCGCCAGGAACAGGCCGTCCTTGCCGCCGAAATAGCGCGTGATGAGGTTGGGCGACACGCCGGCGGCGTCGGCCACACCCTTGACGGTGACCGCCGTGTACCCGTGCCGGGCGAACTGGCGTCGTGCGTGTTCCAGGATCCGCTGCCTGGTCGCGGTCGCGTTCCGAGACGTCATGTGTATGAGCATATACAACGTGTGTATTCTCGTACACATGATGGATGACCTGCGAGAGCGAATCCGGCGGACGCGACGCGTGGCGACCCCGTGGAGCGACGACGCCACCCGCGGCCTCGGCGGCACCCGCCTCGACGAACTGCTCGAACGCTGGGCGAACGGGTACGACTGGGACGTGCACGAGCGCCGCATCGGCGAACTCCCGTGGGTGACGGTGCGGGCGGGCGAGAGCGACCTGCGGGTCATCCACCAGCGCTCCGCGAACCCCGGCGCCCCCGTGGTCGTGCTGCTGCACGGCTGGCCGGACTCGGTGCTGCGGTTCGAGCGGGTCCTGCCGCTGCTCACGGACATGCACGTGGTGGTTCCCGCGCTGCCCGGCTTCCCGTTCGCGGCACCGCTCACCACGCCGGGCATGTCGGCCGGGGCGATCGCCGGGATCGTCGCGGACGCGCTCGACGCGCTCGGCCATTCCCGCTACACGGTGTCCGGCGGCGACGTGGGTGCCACCATCGCGGAACTCCTCGCGGCCGAACACCCGGACCGGGTGGCCGCGTTGCACCTCACGAACATCGCCCCGCAGCACGCGCTCACCGCCGACCCGGCGAAGCTCGCGCCCGACGCGGCCGACTACCTCGGGCGGACCGCGCGGTGGTTCCGGGCCGAAGGCGGGTACATCGCCGAGCAGTCGACACGGCCGAACACGCTCGCCGCGGCCCTCGGCGACTCGCCCGCCGGCCTCGCCGCGTGGATCGTCGAGAAACTGGAATCCTGGTCCGACGAGGCGGCGTTCACCCCGGACGATCTGCTCACCTGGGTCACCGCCTACTGGGCCACCGGCACGATCGGCACCTCTTTCGCCACCTATGCCGAACCGGTCACCCTCCCCGGCCGCGTCGAAACGCCGACCGTGCTCTCCGTGTTCGCGCACGACCTCAAACCCGAACCCCGAAGCTACGCGGAGACGTTCCTGAACATCCGCGAATACGTGGAGCACCACGCAGGCGGCCACTTCGCCGCCTGGGAACACCCCGAGACATACGTCGGCGACCTGCGGCGGGCGGTCGACCTCGCCCGCTGAGAGCGACGCGGCGCCCGGTGCCCGGCCCCGCGCACCCGCGGATCCGCGAGCCCCGGAGGTTCGGGAGCGACGCGCCGGTCAGGGACGGGAGTTCGCGTCCGGTGTCGACGGCGACTTGCCGTCCAGGACCGGACGCTGCGGCAGCGACGCGCGCGGCACCTCGAAGCGGGCCAGCCGGATGTACGGGGCGAGGCACTCCGGCGGGGGGCTGCGATCGGGGAGGCGTACGTCGAGCCGGAGCCGGTTCCCGGTCGCGAACAGCCGGGCCCCCTCGGGGTCGAGGCAGCCCGCGTCGACGGTCACGGTCACCACGACGTTGCGGACGAAGTCCGTTGCGGGGGTGGGTTCCGCCGGGCGCTTGTTCGGGCTTCCGGCGAATACGCCCGCCAGGACGTCCGCGTCCTGCGCCGCCGATTCGGCGACGGCGAACACCTTGGGCAGGCCGCGTGCCTCGGCGAAGGAGATGGTGCGCGTGTCGACGCGTCCGTCGGCGGGGACGGCGGGGGTCCGCGTGCCGCCGGGTGTGGCGCCGGGCGGTGTCGTGCTCGGCGGGATCGCCGTCTCGGCGGGGGACGCGGTGGGTGTGGCGGCGGGCGAGGTGGCGGGGGCGGTGGTCGGTGCGCCGACGGGTGTGTCGGACACCGAGTGGACCGGCTCTCCCGCCGTGTGGTTCTCCTCGCCGTCATCCGCGAGCAGGAGCCACAGCGCGATTCCGACGCAGGCGACGGCGATCAGTCCGGCGGCGACGACAAGGATCGTCCGGGCGGTGGCGGGTGGTCGTGCATTCGACTCGGCCATGGTGATGTGACGTCGGCGCCCGAGGGACGGTTCCCCGCGGCGACAAGTCGCAGGCCCCGTTCCGGTTCGGCGCCCGGACCCGACGAAACCCCAGCCCGGCGAGCCCGGGAACTCTAGAACGGCAGCGTTCGGTCGCCGTTCGCGGCCCGGATCAGGCGGTCGAGGGTCCGGGCGTCGCCGAGCAGCGGTTCGTCGAATTCCCGGGAGCCGGTGTACGCGGCATCGACCACTCGGTCCAGGAAGAGCCGCATGCTGTCGGCGGGCGCGACCCGGTGGATGCGTTCCTCGTCGTCCTTGCGGATCGTCACCCTCGTCTCGTTCTCCGGCGGCATCGAGAACGGCCGCTCGACGTCGACGACTTCGTGCCTGCCCAGCAGCTGTAGCGCATTGCGGTACGTGCTGGTGAAACCGAAGTGGCCGACGACGGTCCTTCCCTCGGCGTATCGGGCCAGTGCGCTGTACGAGAGGTCGAGGCCGTCGGCCGTGCGGTCGGTCACCATCACGCCGACCTCCTCGGGCTCCAGGCCCCACAACACCCGCCCCAACGACGCGAGATAGGGCCCGGTGTCGAGGAGCGCGCCGCCGCCGCGCGCCCGATCATGGCGAAAGTCCCCCGCCGGCACCGGCGGGGTGAAGACGGCCACCACCTTGGTGGCATCGGCGGCCCGCTTCCGGACGACGGGGAACATCGGGTGGAACGCATAACACGTCGCCTCGGCGAGCACGAGGGACGACGACCTCGCCAGTTCCACCATCTCGGCCGCCGCCCGCGCGCCCGGCAGAGCCGGCTTGTCGACCACCACGTGCCACCCCAGCCCCAGCGCCTCCCGGACCGCGACGGCATGTTCGCTGTTGACCAGGGACACATACGCCAGACCCGGTCGGCGCGTCGCCAACGCGCGGCGCCAGTCGCCGTGGAGCCGGCCCAGCTTCGGGATCCCCGCCACGTCGTTCGGCGTGGCGTGGCGACTGGCGATGTCGATGGTGGGAATCTCGGACATCGACGCGACGGCGGGCAACACCCGGCGCCGGGCGAACCCCGACAGTCCGATCAGCAGCAGTTCCATGTGTCTCACCCGGAACCACGCCCATAGATCCGCTCGGCCACGGCCAGTTTGGCGGTGCGCAGTTCGGCCAATCGCTCGGCACCGTACCCGCCGGTGGTGGGGCGTTCGGGAATCTCCGGCGGTCGGAGCAGCCGCCAGGCGGAGCCGGAGTCGATCAGCGAACGATGTTTGATGTCGTAGTAGTCGTCCCGCACCACCAGGGCCACCCCGTGCGCGCCGGCCGCGCCGGCCACCATGTGCGGATGGAAACGGGTACTGATCCAGCACTGGCCGGCGCGCGCGGGCAGGCCGTGGGCCAGGACGTCGCCGAGCGAGTACCGGCGGGCACCGGGCAGCAGCATCTGGGCGATGGCCAGGACGTCCCGATCCTTGTCGGGGGAGCACTCCAGCAGGCCGACGTCCGTCACCCGCCACGCGCGCAGTACCTCGGACACGAAGCGCACCGTCGCCTCGGCGGCACCCTCGTTCTCGGTCAGCAGCGACTGCACGCTCACCATGACCTCCGGCACCCGCTCCTCGTCGGCGCGCAGCAGGTGCGGGCCGAATCCGAGGAACACGTCGTCGCAGTGGTCGGCGGACGGGGCGAGCCCGGCGAACTCCGCCGAGGCCGTGTCGCGGACGTCGACCACGTCGAACCGCCCGATCAGCGACCGGGTCGACCCGGCGGCGTCGGCCGGCGGCCACAATCCCTGCCCGGTCATCGCCGTCCTCGCGTCGCCCGTCTCGGCGGCGACGGCGATGCCCGCCAACAGCCCGACGAACACCGGCCAGATGCCGTTGAGGAAGCCGCCACCGACCAGGTGCACCACCGCCGCGCCGCGCAGTACCGAGATCCCGTCGGCCAGTTCGGGCACGGACGTCGGGGTGCGCACCGCGTCCGCCACACCCGCGCAGGTCGCCTCCGGGTCGTCGCCGGGCCAGTGGCGCAGGCACAACCGCCACAGCACGCTGGTGAAACGAGCGCGCGGATGCACGCCGTCCATGTGCCGGACGGCCACCTCGGGATAGAGGCAGTCCACGACCACGTCGACCTCGGGAGCCACTCGGGCCAGATGCCGCAGCCAGGTGATGGCGATGAGTTCGTCGCCGTAGTTGGGAATTCCCGCCGGGCAGACGAGATAGTACGGGCGGGGCTCACCGTCGCTCGGAAGAACCATGAAAGGGCCGATTCCTCACGCGCGATGGAGGGTGGTCAGTTGCTCCAGGCGGGCAACGCAGTCCGTCGGCGCGGGGTCGGACATCGTGTCGACGTACAGGCGATGAGCCCCGGCCCGAAAGCCGGGATCGTCGAGAACCCGAACCAGCGCCTTGCACACGGTCGCCCCCTCCAGCCCCGCCGGGTCCAGTGCGAGCCCCGCCCCGTAGCCGGTCACCTGGCGCGCGGTGACCATCTCGTCCCACATGGGCTGCGGAACGATCACCTGCGGTACGCGGAAGCCGGCAGCCGCCGAGAAGGTCCCCCGGCCGCCGTTGTGCACGATCGCCGAACAGGTCGGCAGGAGCAGCCCGAACGGTACGTAGCCGATGGGCCGCACATTGTCCGGAAGCCGGCCGAGAGCGGACATCCGATCGGCCGACATCGTGGTCAGCAGATCCGCGTCCAACTCCGCCGCCGCGTCGAGGAAGTCCCGCAGCGGAAACGCCAGCGTCCGCCGGTGGATCTCCTCCCTGGTCGTCCCGAGCGTGAGCACGACCCTGGGCCGCGCCGGCTTCTCCCGGAGCCACGGGACGAGTTCGGTCGCTCCGCCGAAGGGGATCCGGCGCATCGGGACGGTCGTGCCGTGGGAGCGGTACGGGTGGGGGCGGCACAGATCGACCGACCACTGACCGAGGAGGGTCTCCTCCGTGAAGTCCAGACCGTACGGATCGAGCAGCGGCCGCAACCACTCGGCGCACGGATCCTCGACGTCCTCCGCCGAGGCGGCGCGTCGCTCGTCGAGGTCCGTGCGGATCCGGTCCCGGAGCATGCCGATCGTGTCCATGCCCCAGACGATCCGGGCATGCGCGGCACCGCACAGCCGGGCGGCCACCGGAGCGGGGAACACGAGAGCGTCCCAGAGCAGGAGATCCGGCCGCCAGGAGCCGGTGAACGCGACCAGGTTCCGCAACAGGGCGCCCTGTCGGCCCACTTCGGATTCCGGCGCGTACACCTGCCGGTACATGAAGCGCACGGCCTCACGGAAGCCGACCCACCGACCCTCGTCCCGCTCGTCCGGATCCATCGCCAGGAAGTCGGATTCGTTGTGCTCGCCGGGGCGGACCGGGGACACGTCGCCTTCGCCGCCCAGGGGGACGGCGTTCAGGCCGGCCGCCTCGATGTACCGCGTCGAGTCGCGCTCCGGGCCCCAGTCGCCGGTCAGCAGCACCTCGTGCCCGGCACTCTGCAGGGCCCACGCGAGCGGAATCACCGTATTCAGATGCGCTTTCACGGGCAGAGTCGCGAACACGACGCGCATGCGGATCTCCGTTTGCTGAGGCGGCCGTCCCCCGAACCGGGTCCCAGCCTCACGGGGTTCATCGGCGATTGCACGCTTCGTTGGGCCGAACGAGTTCAAATCGACGCCACGACTACTCCGTATGGGGTACCCGTCCGCAGTCCGGAGCCCGGCCGCCCATCCGGCCGGCAAAGATGGTGCCGTTCAGCCGCGTTGCCGTCGGCGACGCGGCGACGACCCGACGGTTGTTGCGGGTTCGCCCGCCCACCGACCGGACGCGCCCGCACTCCAAGGGAGTTGTCCCGATTCACGGAGGAGGTCCATGACGAGAGCCGCCGTCGTCGGAGCCGGATTCCTGGGCACCGCCCTCGCCATCGGCGCCGAACGCCGTGGCTGGGACGTGACCGTCATCGGCCGCTCCGATCCGTACGCGCTGCGCGAGCAGGCCTCGTCCACCGGAGGGCTGCGCCTCGTCCGGGGCGACGGAGCCGACGAACTGCCGTCCGTGCTGGGCCGCGACACGAGCGTCGTCGTCATCGCCGCCGGTGGCCGATTCCCGGTTCCGTCGGCGTACGCGCCGGCCGCCGACGCCGTGGACACGCTGTCGCTGCTGATCAACGTCTGCGAGGCGGTGCGCACCCACAGCCCCGACACCCGGATCGTATTCCTCTCCTCGGCCGGCGGCGTCTACGCGCCGGGGCCCGAGCCGGGACTGCGGGCCGAGACGCATCGCGCGGAGCCCACATCCCCGTACGGCATGTCGCGGCTGACGGGCGAGTCCTACCTGGAGTTCTACCGAAGGGTGCACGGGCTGGCCGGCACGGTCCTGCGCTGCTCCAACGTCTACGGCCGACTGCTTCCGGCCGCCCGGGGGCAGGGCGTGGTGTCGGCGGCGTTCCGCTGCGCGCTGTCGGGCGAGCCGTTCCGGCTGCACGGAAGCGGAGCACAGCGGCGGGACTTCGTGCACGTGGACGACTTCGTACGCGCGAGCCTCGATCTGCTCTCGTTGCCGACGCGCGTGCCCGCCACCGTCAACGTCGGCTCCGGCGTGGGCTATTCCGTGGCGCAGGTGGTCGACCGGGTCGCCACCGTGTTGAAGAAGGACATCACGATCGCGCGGGGACCGAGCGCCGGCACCGACCTGGGCAGCCTGGTGGTGGACACCTCCCTGCTGCGATCGCTCGTCGATTTCGCGCCGTTGGACCCGGACACCGGCATCGAGAAGATGGCGCGCGAGCTACAAGCCGACGCCGGTGGGGAGTTGTCGTGAGCAGGACCCCGGTGGGCGGGCCGCGCGAAGGGCGAGTGGGATGTCGATTCTGATCCGCGGCGCCGAGGACTTCCTCTCCTCGGCGCGAACCCTGGAGACACCGCTGACCCCGGACCCGGAGGCCTTTCTCAAGGAGCGCGAGGCCGCGTCCACGTTCCACACGGAAGAGGTCCCGCTCGGCTCGCTGACGAACTGGCATCTCGGCGACCGGATCAGCCATTCCTCGGGCCGCTTCTTCGCCATCGAGGGGCTCTCTGTCCGGACGAACTTCGGCCCGACGCCGCAGTGGTACCAGCCGATCATCGTGCAGCCGGAGATCGGCATCCTGGGGATCCTGGTCAAGCGCATCCACGGCGTCCACCACTTCCTGATGCAGGCGAAGATGGAGCCGGGAAACAGCGCCCTGGTCCAGTACTGCGCCACCGTGCAGGCCACCCCCAGCAACTATCAGCGGGTGCACGGGGGTCGGTCGACCCCCTACCTCGACTACTTTCTCGACCCCGGCCCGCGCGTCGTCGTCTTCGACCAACTCCTCTCCGAACACTCCTCGTGGTACCTCTACAAGCGAAACCGCAACATGATCGTCGAGGTGCCCGAACACGAAGAGGTCCCGGCCGCCGACGACTTCACCTGGCTGACCCTGGGCCAGCTCCGGGGCCTGCTCGCGCAGGGCAACCGGGTGAACATGAACGCCCGGACCGTGTTGTCGGCCATCGCCTACGCGACGCCGAACCCGTCGGCGGGCGTCGCACGCGAACCGGACGGATTCCACGGGGAGATCGTCCGGTCGCACCGCAGCGGTGCCTCCGACGACGCGCTCGCGTCGGCGATGACCTGGCTCATCGACCAGAAGGCCGGCTTCAGCCTCGACGTCAAGCGCATCGACCTGCCCCGGATGGCCGGATGGATCTGCGACGAGCAGGGCATCCGGCACCACGAGGGACGCCACTTCCGCATCGTCGGCCTGTCGGTCGGGGCGACGAGCCGGGAAGTGGGAACCTGGGCGCAGCCGATGTTGCAGCCCAACCCTGGCAACGTCGTCTGCTTCGTCTGCCGGCGCCATCAAGGCACCCTGATGTTCCTGGTCCAGGCGATGGCCCAGCCCGGCGCCACCGACCGGGTCGAACTCGCCGCGACGGTGCAGTCGACCCTGGGCAGCTATCGCGGGCCGCGGGATCTGCCGCCGCTGGCCGAGGTGTTGGACTGCGATCGGTCGTGGGTGGTCGTGGACGCCGTGCAGTCCGAGGACGGCGGGCGCTTCCGGCACGCCGACACCAGGCACCTGGTCGTCCGGATCCCGGACGACCAGGTGATCGAGGCACCGGCGAACTACCGGTGGATGTCGCTGGGTTTGCTCAACCGACTTCTGCGCCTCGGCTACTACGTCAACGTCGAGGCGCGCAGCCTGATGGCCTGCCTCCTCTGATCGCGCACCGCACCACGGGCCCCGGCCGTCAGCCTCGCGGCTCCCCGGCCGGGTCCTGCGCCGCCGCGTACCTCCCCAACTCGCTGTCGCGCAGTGCCGCGTTGTCGTGGATGCCGATGACGTAGCCGTCGATGTCGCGGAAGTAGAACACACGCTGACCGACATCGTCGGTGAGGGGCCCCTTGATCACGGTGGTGTGCCGGGCGACGTGATCGTGGAATCCGTCGAAGTCCTCGACACCCATGTACAGCATGCCGGCCAGGCTGATCGGGGTCTCCGCGAGTTCGGGCAGCCAGTTCTTCAGGTCGGCGTTGCTGTACAGCAGTCCGCAGAAGTCGCCCCGGTAGAGCAGCATGTGGATGTCGTCGCCGGGGCGCGAGATCGCCGAGTCGACGTCGAATCCGAGCTTCTCGTAGAACTCAATGCTGGCCGCCGTGTCCTTGACGCTGATGCACGTCGCAAACGGCATGACAATCTCCCGTGGTGGTCGCCGGTGGTGTGGAGTAGAACTGCTCGGCCCACTTGCGATAGCGGCCGATGGGCCCGTCGCCGGGCGCCAGACGTGGGGTCTCGCGATACGTCTGGTAGTGCCACACCGGCAGGTCCAGGGAACCGCCGTGGGCGTGGATGACATAGAAGGCGTCGCGAATCAGGCGTGCGGCCACGCCGCTTGCCGGTTTCGACCACATCCTCGGCACTCGCTCGCTCGGTGCGACCCTCGCCGTGGCCGCGAACCGGAACTCGGCCCGCCAGGGATCGACGGGATTGGGGAGGGCGAAGAACCTGGTCGCGACGTGGTCCGACAGGGCGCATTCGATGACGGTCAGGCCGAGGCCGTACACCCGGAACGTGTAGGTCGCCGAGACCTGCCCGACGCGCGGGAGCCTTCGCACGACCCGGAAGCGCCCGCCGCACTCCCGGCCGTCGAAGGACACTTCGGGGGCGGCGGCGAGCGTTGCTCCGTGCAGGTGCTCCAGGTGCCCGAAGTCGACCACATTCTCCGTGATCTGCTGCGGGTGCCCGGCGACCTCGTACATCGTCCCGCGAGGGGCGCGCCAACCCGAGGTCGAGAGGGCCGGCGGCTCCCACGTGGGGGGCGAGCCGTCGCGGGCCCGCCAGACGAGGATGAGGCCGCCGGTCTCGCGCACGGGCAGCGTGTCGAGCGTCGCCCTGGGCGGTG
Organism: Embleya scabrispora; assembly: GCF_002024165.1. NCBI lineage: Bacteria > Bacillati > Actinomycetota > Actinomycetes > Kitasatosporales > Streptomycetaceae > Embleya > Embleya scabrispora. The sequence continues at coordinate 686,852 of NZ_MWQN01000004.1, read as the reverse complement.
GCCCGCCGTACGCGGTACGCCGGCAGGGCCCGTCCAGGCTGAACGCGAACCGGTGGAACCCGCAGACGATGTCGTCCCCGGTGACGGTGCCCATCACACCCAGGTGCGCGCCCAGGTGCGGACAGTGCGGGCGCAGTGCGCGGAGTCGGCCGCTCGCCCCTCGGGCCAGGACGACGTCCTCGCCCGTGGACCGCCGGGTGATCACCTCACCCGCGGCGACCTCGTGGCCGAAGCCGACGCAGAACCACCCGTCGGGGTGGGGCAGCGGGGCCGACGGGAACGCCATGTGCGCCGGCGTGGCGCCCGCTCCGTCCCGGAACAGCCGCAGCGACCTGCGATGGCCCGGAGTCCTCCAGGACATGACCTACTCCGTTTTCTCGGGTATCGGTGCGGGCGGACGCCGCGCACCGGGGCGCGACGCGGTCGCCCGCGCTCGATGTCACCACCGCACCGGAAGTTCGGCCGGCCCGCCGGTCACCGCGTCCGGGCGCATCCGCACCGCGTCCGGCTCCACCGCCAAGCGCAGCGTCGGAAGGCGGGCGGCGAGTCGGGTGAACACCGCGTGCAGTTCGATGCGGGCCAGGGGCGCGCCCAGGCAGTAGCGCAGGCCGTGCCCGAAGGTGACATGCGCCGAGGCCGCGCGGGTGATGTCCATCCGGTCCGGGTCCGGGAAGGCGGCGGGATCGTGGTTGGCGGAGCCGTTGTCCAGCAACACCAGGTCGCCCGCCCGGATCGCGACTCCGTCGACCTCCAGGTCCCGGCGCGCGTAGCGGGGGATTCCACCGCCGCCGCCCGTGTTCGACGCACGCAGGATCTCCTCGACCGCGCCGGCCACCAGCCCGGGGTCGTGCACCAGCGCCCGCCACTGGTCCGGGTTGCTCAGCAACAGCAGCGCACCCATCCCGATCTGGACCACCGTGGTCTCCTGCCCGGCGAACAGCAGCGCCATCGACAACCCGGCGATCTCGTCGTCGCGGACATCCTCGGCCGCGCACAGCCGGGAGATCACGTCGTCGCCCGGCTCGACCCGCTTGCGGGCGACCAACTCGCGTCCGTAGCCGTACAGTTCGGCCAGGCCGCGCCGTGATCGGGCGGGATCGCCGACATCGGCGGCATCGGCCGTCCAGGCGCGGAACCGCTCGCAGTCCCGGTACGGAACGCCGAGCAGCGCGCAGATGACCAGGATCGGCAGCGGCACCGCGACCAAGGCGTGCAGGTCCGCCGGCGGCCCGTGCGCGATCAACTCGTCCAGCAGGCGTGTGGTCAGGGCCTCCACGCGCGGGCGCAGCGGTCGCATGCGCCTGGGCGAGAAGTGCGGTTGCAGGAGCGCCCGGGTGCGGGCGTGATCGGCCGCCTCCGTGGCGAAGTCGCCGAGCACCGCGTCGAACAACGTCTCCCCGGTGCGGGCCGCGGTCTCCGGGGTCGGATGGGTGCGGCCGAGCCGGTCGTCGTCCAGCAGCCGTCGCACCTGCGCGTGACCGGTCACCAGCCACGCCTCGTCGCCCATGGCGGTGCGTACCCGGTGCACCGTGCCCAGGGAGCGCAACTCGCGCAGCCGGGGAGCGGTCTGCAACGGCGCCTGTGGGAACGGCAATTGCGCCACGACGTCCATGCCACCTCCGGGTGTTCGGTTCACGGGCGCGGTTCAGCCGTCGAGCGGCCGCTGTGCGACGACGAGGAGATATCCGAGCGCGGGCACGTCGATCACGGACTGCGGGTTGTAGAAGCAGGCCGCCTCGGTGTCGTCGAACTCGAAGCGGAGCTTGTCCGCGCGCTCGGCCAGGAAGGCGAACGACTTGGGCAGGGTCTCGTCGGTGATGTCCCGCAGTTCCAGGAATCGCAGGCCCGACGTGCGCATCAGCTGTGGATAGTCGTCGATCCGCACGGTCGTCGACCCCATCGTCCGCTGGAGGGCCAGCCGGTCGGGGGAGGGCGATGCGCTGCGGCCGTGGAAGTCGGTGGCCACGATCCTGCCCCCGGGGCGGAGCACCCGCCGCATCTCGCGGTAGACCTGCACCCGGTCGGGCATGTGGCACATCGATTCGAGCGCCATCACGGCATCGAACGAGGCGTCGGGAAAGGGAAGTTCCATGGCGTCGGCGACGCGGAAGTCGAGGCGGTCCGGGAACGGCGTCTCCCGTGCCAGTGCCTCGGCGCGGGCGATCTGCTCCTTGCTGACCGAGATGCCCGTCACGCTCGCCCCGGTGAGGCGGGCGATCCGCACCGCCGGCGCGCCGACGCCGCAGCCCACGTCGAGCAGCCGGCCGCCGGCGCCGATCCGCAGGCGTTCCACCATGACGTCGGTGAGCCGATCGGTGGCCTCGTCGTAGGTGAGTTCGCTGTCGGGGGTGTCCCAATAGCCCAGGTGCGCGTTGTAGCCCTGCCGTGCGTCGTCGCCGAGGAAGTCGGCGGCGATGTCGGTCATGCGGTCGTAGAGCTGCCCGACCTCCTCGGCCACGGGAGCGGTCGGCGCCGCGGTGCGTTCTTCCATCGTTGGCCCTCCTTCAGGTGTGGTGGATGCCCCGGCGACGTGGGTGGACGACGGTGTCGCGGGACACGGTGGGATCCGTCCGGCCGGCGTCCGGCGTGCGCTCGCGCAGGGACATCGGGAGCGAGCGGGGTGTGGACGACAGGCGTGGCGTGAGCCGTTCGCGGGCGCCGGGCAGCGGGTCGAGTTCCCAGCGGGCCGCGATGGAGGCCAGCGCGAGGGTGGCCTCGGTCAGCGCGAAGACCTCCCCGATGCACTTGCGGGCGCCGGCGCCGAAGGGGGTGAACCCGCCCCGGGGCGGTCGGGGGCCGTCGTCCAGCCACCGGTCCGGGTCGAAACGTTCGGGCTCGGGGAACAGGTCGGCGCGGTGCTGCACGATGTGCGGGCTGTACAGCACGACCGAACCCGCCGGCAGCCGGCGGCCCGCCAGTTCGGTGTCCTTGGTGGTCACCCGGGTGAACAGCCAGCCCGGCGGGTACAGGCGCAGCGACTCCATGATCACCCGTCGGGTCAGGTCCAGTTTCGGGATGTCGTCGAACTCGGCGACCCGCCCGCAGAGCACGGCGTCGACCTCGTCGTGGAGTCGCCCGCGGATGTCCGGGTTGCGGCCCAGCAGGTACAACGACCACGCCAGCGAGGGGGCCGTGGTCTCACTGCCGCCGAGGTAGAACGTGAAGACCTGGTCGTGGATCTCGGCGTCGGTCAACCCCCGGCCGTCCTCGTTGCGGACGGCCAGCAGGATGGACAGCAGGTCCCCGTGGTCCACGCCCGCGCGCCGGTAGTCCGCAGTGAGTTGGACGACGTAGCGCCTGAGCCGTGCGCGGGCCTGCGCGAAGCGGCGGTTGGCCGGGGTCGGCAGCCGGTTCAGGAAGGACCAGGGCAGGAGCATCCGGCGCATCATGCCGGTCATGACGGTGTGCATGCACAGCCGCAGCTCCTCGAATGTGGCGTCGTCGAGTTCGGCGGCGAACAGGGTGCGGGTGGCCAGGCTCGCGGCGAACTCGTTCACGGTGACCAGCACGTCGAGTTCGCGGTTCGCCGTCCAGCCGTCGAGCATCGTGGACACCTCGGCGGACATCACCTTGGCATAGCCGGGAAGCCGGTCGCGGTGGAACGCCGGCTGCAGCAGCCGACGTTGCCCGCGGTGGTCGTCGTGCGGGCAGGTCGCCAGGCCGTTGCCGGCCACGGTGCGCACGAGGTCGAAGATCGCCCCGCCCTTGTCGTAGGTCCGGTCGTCCACGAGGACCTGGTGCACCAGATCGGGGTCGCAGAGCACATGGAACGGCACGGGTCCGAGCCTGATCTCGACCAGGTCGCCGTACGCCGGCAGGGAGGCGAGGAAGTCGAGCGGTCGCCTGCCGAGTCGCACCGCGTGACCGAGCAGGGGCAGCGCTCCCGGAACCGGGCCGAACCTCGCGTTGTCCGTCATGTTCGCTCTTTCGTTCGGAAGGACGGTTCGCGGCGTCGTCACCCTCGCCTGCGGGCGACCCAACAGCCCATGATCACCTTGCCCGCCGTGCATGCGTCGCGAAGTGCGGGCGCCGACGCCTCCAGCAGGGATTCGAAGCTCTCCGGCCGAGAGTCCGAGCCGGCGCCGGCGCCCGCCCCGGCCGCGCTCGCCGCATTGTCGTCGCACAGCCGCCAGTTCGGGGCGACGTCGCCGTGGTCGTCGTACCGCGACACCGACTCGACCTCGAACCCGGCGGTCTCCAGGTGTTCCCGGACCGCGCCGAACGGGATCACGCGCGGGATGGCGAACGCCCGACACATCGGCTCCACCCACCGCGCGTAGTCCGCCTCCGAGAGGTCGTCCGCACAGAACCAGTCCGCGCCCACGAACGCGCCGCCCGGCTTGACGACCCGGGCCACCTCCGCGTAGGCGCGGGATTTGTCGGGCGTGTAGCACAGCGCCTCGATCGAGTAGACGCCGTCGAACTCCGCCGGACCGTAGGGGAGGTGCATCGCGTCCGCCTCGACGAAGGTCAGTCGCCTGCCCACGTCGCCGGTGTGCAGGGAACGGGCGACCCGGACCTGGTGGCCGCAGATGTTCACACCCGTCACCGTGGCACCGGTGTACTCGGCCACGTTCGCGGCCGGGCCCCCGATGCCGCAGCCGACATCGAGGAGTTCGTCGCCCGCCGTGAACCCGCCCCGGTCCGCGAGCCACCGCTGCATCGTGCGCTGCGCCTCGTGCAGTCGTTGCCCCTCGGCGAACCACGCGAGGTGAAACGAGTCCGACCACACGTCACGGCACATCGGCGTCACGAGTTCGTAGTACCGATCGACGACGCGCGCGTAATGGTTCTCCCGGCCGCCGGCCGTCTCCACCAACTCGAGATATTCGGTGTTCTGCATACGATGCCCCTTTCGGCAACGGGGACGACGATCGACGGGGACGGCGTCGTCGACGGCCGTTCCCGCGTGGGATCCTTCGTGGTGCGGGGACACGCGCGGGTCGGCCACGTGCCCGGAACTGTCAGTCGCGCGGGCCGATCACCCGTCCGTTCTCCGTCACGGTGACGGCCCGCGCCGGGCAGCAGTCGGCCGCGTCGAGCACCGTCTCGTCCGGGGCGACGTGCTCGGCCCGCGGCCGGGAGCGTTCGTCGTCCAGGACGAACAGCGAAGCGGCCAGGGCGACGCAGACGCCCGAGCCCATGCAGCGGTCGCGATCCACCACCACCCGCCAGAGCGGCACCGCCCTCACCACCCCACCGGCATGGTGTGCGGACCTCGGACGAGCGAACGACTCTTCCAGACCACGGCACCGGCCGGATACAGGCTCGGCATCCGCAGGGCCAGAGCGCGCAGCGCCTCCTGCAACTCCAGGCGGGCCAACGGCGCGCCGACGCAGTGATGCACCCCGTGGCCGAACGCCATGTGCCGATTGCCCTCGCGGCCCGGGTCGAGCGCGTCGGGAGCGGAAAAACGCCGCGCATCGCGGTTGGCGGCGCCCACCGAGACCATGACGGGTTCGCCCGCCCGCACCAGCATCCCGCCGACCTCGACGTCCTCGGTGGCCCAGCGCGCCGCGAGGGCCCCGGTGCGCAGCGGGACGAAGCGCAACAACTCCTCGACCGCCGCCGGGATACGGTCGGGCTCGTCGCGCAGCCACCCGAGCCCGCCGTACCGGCCGAGCAGAAGGTGGACGAAGTTCGGAATCAGCATCGCGGTGGCCTCGTGGCCCGCGATCAGCAGCCCCATGCACTGCTCGACCAACTCGGCCTCGGAGAGCCGCTCCTCGACGTCGCGGGCCTCGATCAACTCGGTGATCAGGTCGTCCGCGGGTCGCACGCGGTGTTCGGCGATCAACTCGACCATGTAGGCGCTCAACTCGCGCATGCTCGCCGCCACCTGCTCGGCGGCGTTGCTGGACACCGCGTCGTCGCTCCAGGCGCGAAAGAGCGGACGGTCCGCCTCGGGCACCCCGAGCAGTCGGCAGATCACGGCGACGGGAAGCGGGAGCGCGAAGGACTCCACGAGGTCGGCGGGCGGGCCCGAGTCCGCCAGGTCCTGCGCCAAATCCTCGGCCAGGGCGCGGATGCCCGGGCGCAGCCGCTCCATCCGCTGCACGGTGAACGCCTTGGCCACCAGCTTGCGCAACCGGGTGTGGTCGGGCGGGTCCGTGGCACCGATGCCCGCGGTGACCCGGCCCGGTTGCTCGCGCGGCTCGTCACGCACGGTGCAAGCGGCGCGGCTGAACCTCGGGTCGCCCAGGACCAGTCTGGCATCCGCGTAGCGCGTGACGAGCCAGGCGGGTTCGCCGTAGGGCAGTCGCACGCGCGGCAGTCCGTCGGCGTGCTGGGCCCGGGCGTACCGCGCGGACAACTCCAGGCCGGCGGCTTCGTTGAAGGGGTAGGCGACGGGGTCGCCGACGGGAATGGGCATGCGTACCTCGTGTCTCCTCACCTGGTGGTCGACCCGAGGATCAGTCGCCCGACGGGCGTCGGGGGGACCGACCGGGCTCTGCCGAGCGCACGGGCGCCGGTGTCAGCGAGAAGAAGCGCCGCTGCCACAGGGCGTACAGTTCGGTCCTGAGCGGTTCGGTCGAGGTGCCGGCCGCGAGGGCGGCGAACGTGGCGACACCGTCCGCCCGTTCCAGGAGCGCGAACATCTCCGGCGAGACCGCGGCCCGTGGTCCGGTGGCGTAGTCGAGGACGATCTCGTGGAAGACGACGCTTCCCCCGGAACTCGTCGCCTTGGCGGTCCTGATCAGTCTCGTGACCGGGCGAAGACGCGGGACGAGGTCGTCGAGGGCCGTCAGGAATCCGGGGCGCCGCCGAACCACGAACTCGTCGACGACCAGACCGTCGAGTTCGGTGGTCAGCAGACAGGTCACCGCGTCCTCGACGCTCTGCACGATGGGTTCCGCGTCGTTGTTCATCGACGTGTTCAACAGCACCGGGGTGCCGGTGAGTTCGCCGAAGCGGGCGACGAGGCGGTGGACCCGCTCGTTCACCTCCGGCTCGACGACCTGGATCCGGGCGGTGCCGTCGACGTGGGTGACCGCGCCGAGCGTTCGCCGATGCTCGGGGCGAACCCGCACCACGAACGACATGAAGTCGTAGTCGGCGGCCGTCTTCGGCAGTTCGAAGTAGGTGTCGGCCGCCTCGGACACGACCATCGGCGCGAAGGGTCGGAAGCTCTCCCGCTTCTTGATCATCGCGTTGATCCGGGTCCGGTTCTCCGCCGGCCGGGGATCGGCGAGGATGCTGCGGTGGCCCAGCGCGCGCGGGCCGAACTCGGAGCGGCCCTGCGCCCAGCCGAGCACGGCGCCGTCGGCGAGCAGCCGGGCCGTGGTGTCGACGAGGTCGGCGGGCCGCTCGTACTCGATCAGCCCCTCCCATGCCGCGAGTTGCCGTTCGATCGTATGCGTGCCGCCGAGGCCGGGGCCCACGCTCGCGCTGCGCAACCGCTCCCCGCGCCGCACCGGGCCGGCCAACGTCTCCTGCGCCAGCAGCGCCGCGCCCTCCGCCGTACCCGCGTCGTGGGAGGCGGGGTGTACGAACATCTCGTCGAAGAGCCCCGAGCGGAGAATGGCGCCGTTGAGGCTGCAGTTGTGCGCGACGCCGCCGCTGAACACCAACGCGGTGTACCGCGCGGATCGGCTCCAGTGCCCCATCAGGTGCAGCACGATGCGTTCCAACATCTCCTGCAGTCCGGCGGCGAAGTCCTTGTGTCGCTGCTCCACCGGATCCGTCGAGCGCCGGGGCGGCAGTCCGTGGGCGAGGAACACCCCGCCGACGTAGTCCAGGGACAGCGCGTGCCGGTCGAAGTCGTAGCCTCCGTCCGCGTTCAGCGTGTACATCGACTCGAACACCGCGCGGTGGACGGCGGGATCCCCGTACGGCGCCAGGCCCATCACCTTGTACTCGTCACCGAAGCGGAATCCGAGGTGTCGGGTGGCGCCCATGTAGAGCAGGCCGAGCGAGTTGTGCATCGGCAGCTTGGCCAGGGTTTCCAGCCGGCCGTCCGGCGCACCGAAGATCGTGCCGGAACAGTCCTCGCCCATGCCGTCGAGGACCACGACCAGCGCGTCCGCCATGCCGGAGCGGGCGAGGCCGGACATCGCGTGGGCACGATGGTGCGACGCGAAGAAGAGCTTGTCGTCGCCGAGTTCCCAGCCCAGGTCACGGCTCAGCCGGTCCTTGACGAGTTGTCGCGAATAGCGGGCGGGCACCGAGGGATTGTCGACGTAGAGCCCGTTGAGCATGAAGTCCAGGTAGGACTCGGGAAAGTAGTAGCCGACCGCGTCGACGTCGGCCGGGGTCACGCCCGCCGTTTCCAGGCAGGCACGGATGGCATTGCTCGGGAACTTGGTGGTGTGTTTGATCCGGTTGAGGCGCTCCTCCTCGACCGCCGCGATCAGGACGCCGTCGCGCACCAGGGCCGCGGCCGCGTCGTGGTACATGTACTCCCGTAAGCCGGGGACGAGATCCGAATCCCCGGGGGAGAAATTTCCGTTCAGCCCGATCGTCAACACGATCGTGAAGCTAACCGCAACGTTGGACGGGCACAACGCGGAACGGGGAAAAGGGCGACGGCTTCACACGTTCGGCTTAAGACGAAGTGTCGCGGTCGATGGCGGTGGGTAGGCAACCCGGCTTCGGGGCGCGGGAGTCCGCCGGGAGACACCGGTAAGTCCGCAGTCATTGCGGCGACTTGCACCGGCGCGCAGTGTGGTCCCGGTTCCGGCGACCGGGTGTCGGGGTGTGCGTCTTCGACGAGGTCGCGCAGCCGGGAGCGGGTGGTGACGGCCGGCTCGGGGAAGCTGCGGTACAGGTGCGAGCCGACCGTGCGCGGGGACGGGATCAACCGCTCGCCGAGCTCGCGGTTGGTCGGTCCGCGGGCGGCCGGCCGGATGATCCGCTGCTGTCGCGGGGAGGGTTCGGCGAGCGCGTCGGGCCCGGAGTCGGTGACGTCGAGGCCCGCGGCGCGCGCCTCGGCCCGGGCCCGTGCGAGGAGGAGCGCCGGGCCTGGGCGTGACCAACGGGTGCCCGACCGGGGATCCGGGCCGGAGTTCCGGCGCCGGATTCCCCGCGGGGGCGGTGGTCGAGGGTCAGGACACGATCTCGACGTAGCCGTCGGTGCCGTGGACCCGGATCCGCTGCCCGTCGCGGATCAGCCGGGTGGCCCCCTCCACGCCGACGACCGCCGGCAGGCCGTACTCGCGGGCGATCACCGCGCCGTGCGTCATCAGGCCGCCCACCTCCGTCACCAGGCCCGCGATCCCGACGAACAGGGGCGACCAACTGGGGTCGGTGTGGGCCGTGACCAGGATGTCGCCCGCCTCGAGATCGGCCTGGGCCATGTCCAGGATCACCCGGGCCCGGCCCTCGACGGTGCCGGCGGAGACCGGCAGGCCGACCAGGGCGCCGGCCGGCACGTCGTCGCGGCGGTAGGACCCGTTGACGGCCTCGCCGTCCGAGGTGAGCACCCGGGGCGGGGTGAGCGCGTGGTACGACCGGAAGGCTTCCTCGCGCTCCCGGATGAGCCGATCGTCCACCCGGTGTGAGCGTACGACGTCGTGGAATTCCCGGAAGGTGAGGTGGAAGCAGTCCTCCCGGTCGGCCAGCACGCCGGCGCGCACGAGGCGGTCGGCCTCGGCCAGCAGGGCCTGCTTGTAGACGAAGTAGCGGGTGATGATGCCGTACTTCGGGTACTCCCGGTATCCGATGAAGGTGCGGACCCGGTCGATCATCCGTTTGGTCTCGTCGGCCTTTCGGTCGCCGTCGGGCAGGGCCCGCAGCCGGGTCAGGACGTCCCGTTCCTTCGCCAGCGCCCGCTGCCGGCCCTCCTCGAAACGCCGTTCGGCGGCGCCGGGTTCGAAGTTCCTCACGTGGTCGAGGAGCACCGGGACGAGTGTGCTGGGGCGTTCGCGCCACCTCGGCCTGGTGATGTCGATCTCGCCGACGCAGCGCATCCCGTATCGGTCGAGGTAGGCCTCCACGGCGTCGCGTGCCTCGACTCCGCCCGCGAGCTTGGGCAGTTCGTCCAGAAAGTTCTCGTCCTCGACATCCCGAAGGTAGGCGACCACCTCCGGATGCCGGCGGATCTCGTCGGCGACGTCGAGCAACGCCAGGCCCATCTCGGAGGTGACGTTGCCGGGGGCGGACAGGGTGAGCGTGTCGGCCGCGTTCTTCTCGCCCAGCCACTCCCACAGCTTGTCGTTGAGCCACCACGTGGCCTCCATCCCCGCCATGACGACCCGAAGGCTCAGCGGATCCCCGAGGGCCCGCTTGTGCTCGGCGAAGGCCTCCGCCAGGAAGTCGAACAGCGCCGGTCCGGACTTGCTCCGGATGTCGCGCCGCAAGGTGTCGACGGACGTGCGGTTGCGCTCGATCAGTTCGGCCACGATGGCCGGATCCGTCTCGATCGGGGTGGGCGCCGCGTCGACGATCAGCGGTTCGGGGGGACCGGCGTCCGGGAGCGACGGGACGAAGCCGTCGTGGGCGAGGACGGTCTCCAGCGCGTCCCTGACCAGCGGATCGCCGCGCCCGACGAGGTCCAGGAAGGCGGTACGGCTCGCGGGTGAGGCCAGGCGCCGGGTGACGTCGACGAACAACCTCCCGCCGGCGGTGCACATCGGGGCCATGGCCGTCAGCTGCCACACGGACAGCCCCAGGGGCTTCATCGGGTCGGTCATCATCTGCCCGTGGCCGACCGAGACGTAGACGTGGTTCTCCCGGTCGTCGCTCTCGGGAATGGGGAACAGCGTCGTGATCGGCCGGCTCTGCACGATCCGGAAGCCGTCGTCGTCCAGGCACCACTCGATGTCCTGCGGGCGGCCGAAGTGCGCCTCGATCCGCCGCCCGAGCCGCACCAGCTCCAGGACTTGCGCGTCCGTCAGCGCCGGCTGCCGCTGTCGGTGCGGGTCGATGGCCACCTCGTGCGTGCCGCCGGCCGGCAGGGCGTGGAGGGCACGCTGCTTGGCGGCGATCGTCCGAGCGACGATCTCGCCGTCGCGCACCGCGAAGACGTCCGGGTTCACCATGCCGGAGACCAGCGCCTCGCCCAGGCCCGGGCCGGCGTCGACGGTGGCGACCCTGCGGTTGCCCGTGACGGGATCGGCGGTGAACAGGACGCCGGCCGCATGCGGGAAGACCATGCGCTGGACGACCACGGCCATGTGCACCGAGCGGTCGTCGATGCCGTTGCGCCGACGGTAGGCCACCGCCCGCTCGGTGAACAGCGAGGCCCAGCACCGGCCGACATGGCGCAGGATCGCGTCCGGCCCGACCACGTTCAGGTACGTGTCCTGCTGGCCGGCGAACGAGGCCGTGGGCAGGTCCTCCGCCGTCGCGCTGGATCGTACGGCGTAGCCGGCCCGCTCGCCGAACCGGGTGAGCGCGCCGGTGATCGCCGTCGCGACGTCGTCCGGAACGGCGATCTCCTCGATGGTTCGGCGAATGTCCGCGCTCAGCGTGCGGATCTCCTCCCGGTCGTCCGGGTCCGTGCGGGACAGCCGGCCCAGCCGCTCGTCCAGCGACGGCGCCTTTGCGACGACCCGTCGGAAGGCGTCCGTGGTCACGCAGAAGCCGGCCGGCACCCGGACGCCTTCGACCCCCGACAGCGCGCCCAACTGTGCGGCCTTGCCGCCGACGAGGGCGACCCGTGTCGCGTCGATCCCGCCGAGATCCGATACGTAGCGGTCGATCACCCGTTGTCGTCCTTCCCATTTGTGCAGGTAGTGGCCATGGCCGAGCATTCTGCGCCCCGACCGGGGCCTTGCCGCAAGCCCCCATGTGCGCTATAAATTGAGACAGGCAGGGAGAGGTATCTCCTTGCCTTTGCTCATTTCGCGGCCACGGTGATGCGCAACGTGCGCCGATGAGCCACACCTTCCTTCCGTCGGCTCACGCCACCCCGCCCCGGCACGCGCCCGCGCCGACCGGGCGTGTCGGCGTCGACCGTCCGGGGTGTCCCGGTTCCGTGGCGGAACTGTCACATGCCCGGGGCGAGTCGGTGACATTTCGTCCGTGTGCAGAGGGTGTTCGTATGCTGACCCGGTGCTGCCGGACCGCTGTCGGGGTACGTGGCCGACCGATCGGCACGCCATCGCGCTCCGGTACGCGCACGTCCGCGGATGTCGGGGAACGGCGATTGTCCGCTCCGGGGCATCGACACGCATCAGGACAGCGACCTGAAGGAGTCCCTTCCTTGAGCACTCACCTTCGACGCAACACCCGCCCACGAACCGTACTGGCCCTGGTGACCGCACTGTTCGGGATCATCGGTGCCACCCTGCTCGGCACGACCCCGGCGGCGGCGGCCGATTCGCGTCAGGCGATCTACGCCATCGCACACCGCGTGGACACCGTCGACGGCGTGGACTTCGCCATCGACCACGGTGCCAACGCCATCGAGATCGACGTCTGCGCCTGGTGGCAGCCGAACGAGTGGCGGGCCTGGCACGACTGTTCCTCGGCCGGTGACAACCGGTACGGCCCCAGCTTCGACAGCATGATCGACCGCATCCTCTCCAACGCCGGCCGCGGACGCCGGCTCGCCCTGGTGTGGCTGGACATCAAGGACCCGAACTACTGCGGGGAGGCGCCGAACCGCACGTGCAGCGTCGCCGGACTGCGGGACAAGGCGCAGCGGTTGACCAATGCCGGGATCCAGGTGCTGTACGGCTTCTACGAGTACCACGGCGGCAACACCCCGGACGTCGGCGGCAGGGGTTGGCAGAGCCTGGAGAACCGCCTCGGCCCGTTGGAGGGCATCACCACGACCGGGAGCCGGGATCGGGTCCGCGACGCCTTCAACCGGTCCGGATCGGGGTTCCCGAAGGGTCGCCGCGTGATGGATTACGGCGACTCCGACATCACCAACGGATTCGGCAACTGCACGGAACCCACCTGGAACACGTGCGCGGAACTGAAGAAGGGCGCCGCCGACCGCGCGGCGGGACAACTCGCGGCCACGCTGTCCTGGACGACCACCTACAACGACCCGTGGTACATCGACAAACTGCTCGGTGACGCGCGGGTGGACGGGATCATCGCGGGCTACGGGGCGTTCACCGGAGTGCGCGACTACGACAACAGTTGGCAGTGCGCCAACGCGATCAACCTCATCCGCGACTGGGTGAACCGCCACAGCGGTACGCATCGTATGGCGACCGGCGCCGACCGCATGTTCCGGTAGCGCACGGACCGTTCGTGGCGTGGCGTGGCGTGTGAGCCCTCGCGGGCCGTCGGCCGGGATTCCGGCCGACGGCCCCGGGCGGCGCCGGTACACGACGGCGGGTTCGGTACTGCGTACGATGGCCGAATGATCAAAGTATTGCTGCGGACCTCGAGCGGCGACATCACCCTGGAACTCGACGAGGCGAAGGCTCCGAAGTCGGTGGCGAACTTCGTCGACTACGTCAAGGCCGGTCACTACGACGGCACCATCTTCCACCGGGTGATCCCGGGCTTCATGATCCAGGGCGGCGGACTGACCGCGGACATGGAGCGGAAGCCGGCGCCGAACCTGGTGGAGAACGAGGCCAAGAACGGTCTGCGCAACGACAAGTACACGGTGGCGATGGCGCGGACGTCCGATCCGCACTCGGCCAGTGCGCAGTTCTTCATCAACGCGGCAGCCAACGAGTTCCTCGACTACCCGGGCCAGGACGGCTGGGGCTACGCGGTGTTCGGCAAGGTCGTGGACGGCAAGGACGTGGTGGACGTCATCGAGGGCGTCCCCACCACGTCGAGGAAGGGCAGCCGCGACGTGCCGGTGGAGCCCGTGACGATCGTGCGGGCGCAACTGGTCTGATCCGTGCGCCCGGCGCCCGGCCGTGCCGGCTAAGACGCGTCGCGCGCCGGCGCCGCGCCGGCCGGGCGGCGGGTGTGGCCCGGGGTGGTGCCGAAGTGTTCGCGGAAGACCCTGGTGAAGTGGGACTGGCTGGAGAAGCCCCATCGATGCGCCACGTCGGCGATGTTGGGTGTCGGTGATGCCGGATCCACGAGTTGGGCCCGCGCCGATTCCAGGCGCCGGGTCAGGATGTAACGCGCCGGTGTGATGCCCTCGGCGGTGAAGATCCGGCTCAGATGGCGTACGGACACCCCCAGCGCACCCGCGACGCGCCCGGCGTCCAGGCGTGGATCGTGCAGGTGGTGGTCGATGTACCGCTTCGCGAGCGCCGACCGCGCGGCGCGGGTCGAGGCGGAGCCCGCCGCCGGGTCGTCGGCCCCCGTCAGCCGCTCGGCGGTGAGCAGCCGGAGCAGGCCGAGCACGGTGTCCCGGGCCGCGACCGCGTCCGTCGTGTGCGGCTCGCGGACCAGGCCCAGGAGCAGCGAACGCAGTGTCGCGGTGTTCCCGGCTTCGCGCGCCGCGCCGCGGCCGAAGCGGGTCGGCGTCGAGACCGCGGCTCCCGGGCAGTGTTCGGTGAACAGTTCGCGGGGGATGTCCACGAGCAACTGCCGCATCGACGACGAGAATCCGAACAGATAGGGCCGCCTGGTGTCGTACAGGAGCAGGTCGCCCGGGGCGACTCGCACACTGCCGTCGCGGTGGTAGAAGACTCCGTCCCCGGCGAGCAGCAGACTCGCGAAGACGGAGTCCTTCGGGAGCGCCCGACAGGTCGCCGGGGGCCGTTCGATGACATGCTCGTTGCCCGCGATGTCGGCCATCCGCAGTTCCGCGAACCGGACGTTGACCTGGGTCGCGAGCAGACCCTCCTCCGCGTAGGACGAGCAGGTCAGACCGACGAGGGCCCGCGAGTTGTAGTCCTCCCACAGGCTCTCGCGGTCCGCGGGCGCGACGGAGCGCGTCGAGACGCGGGATGTGACCGCGGCGGTTCGGTCGGCCATGTCGGTCTCCTCGCGGTGGTCCTCACCGAGTGCGGATCGAGTCCGGGCACAGCCACGATCGTACGCCGCGGGGCTCAGCGGAAGAGCGCGTCGACGTATTCGGCGCCCAGGCCCACCTTCGTGTAGTGCCGGCGGCACAGGGCGATGTAGTCGTGGACGTCGAAGTAGCCGGTGGCGTCGCCGTTCTCGTCCAGCCAGACGAGCGGGCCCTTGACGATGAACATGGTCTTCATCGGCTCGTCGCTCTCGTAGGCCACGAGCGTGTGGCCCTCACCCGGGGCCTCGTACACGAAGTCGCCGGCGCAGGCGGTCCACGGGCGCTCCAGGTAGCCCCACTTGCCCGAGATGGTGTACGCGAACACCTCGTGCGGGTGGTAGTGCCGGTTGACCAGGCCGGCCTCCTTGGCGCGCAGGATGTCGCACCAGGAGTTGTCCTTGACGTTGATCCACAGCGGGCGGGATCCGACGGTTTCGGTGAACGGCGCGTAGTAACGATCGTCGTCGGTGGCGACCTGCGGAAGGTAGACCTCCGGGAGGGCGTCCGGCTTGAACGAGTTTTCGATCGGCTTGAGTTCCTTCCAGAACTCGCCGCGAGGGGCTTCTGGCATCTCGGTGTCCAATCGTGGAAGGACGGGTGGCGCGTGGCACGAGTGAACCCGGGCTGCGGCGGCGCGTCTTTCCGATTTCGGACCCGGGCGCCGGCCGATTCGGGACATCGGCACGGCCGGCCGACATCCACACGGCGAAGCGCCGGACGGGGGTCGAGCCCACCCGTCCGGCGCTCGGTGGTGCGGTGGTGCGGTGGTGCGGACGATCAGGGGTGCACCGTCCAGTGGTGGTTCTGCGCGGCTCGGGTGAAGGTCAGCGACGGGCACAGGTAGTCGCTGCCGCGTGGGCTGGTGCTGGTCCACGGGGAGTCGGTGGGGGTCGCGAGTTGCCACGCGCCGCCCCTGCGGAGCTTGATGTCGCTGCTGTCGAACGTCGTGTTGCGGGCCTCGGTGCAGTAGTAGCCCTTACCGGTGGCGGGGTTGACCGTGGCGTAGATCTCGAAGATGTCCCAGCCGTAGTTCAGCGCGCTCTGGTCGGTGCCGGACGAGCGGAACAGCGACTCCCAGGCCTGCGTCTTGTAGTTGTACAGGAACGACGACCACGCGTTGCCCGAGGTCGCGTCCTTGCTCAACTGCACGCTGTAGGAGGTGATTCCGTTGACGGTGGTGGTGTACTTCGCCAGGAACGCGGCGTCCACCTTCAGCGTCTTGGCGGGGCCGCTCGTGCCGCACCAGTCCCACGCCCAGATCTCGGCGCCCTGGCTCCAGTAGGCCGTGACGACCTCCATGCAGGACTTCACCGCCTTGGTGGTCGGCGCGTAGGTGAAGTTCTGCGAGTTGGTCACCTTGTACGAGGGATCCACGCTGTGCGTCGCGGTGATGCCGTCGTGGGTGCCGGCCTGCGGGAAGATGCCCCAGAAGTTGTGCGTCGGGGCCAGGCTCGCGCCTGCGGCGGCGGTCGCGGCGTCGTTCGGGGTGCCGGCGGAGTCGCCGGACAGGGTCGCGCGCAGCTGGGCGCGTTGCTCGACGAAGGCTTGAACGGCTTTGTCGCGACCGGGAGTCGGCGCGTCCGACGAGTTCTGCGCCACGACCCCTCGGTGTGGCGCGGTGGGGGACGGAACGGCGCCGGACGATCGCGAGCCCGTCGCGCCGGCGGGCCCGGCCGGGGCCAGTGCGAGGAAGGCGACGAGCGCGGCGATCACAGTGGTCACCAGGCCGAGGGGGAAGGGGCGAGGACGTAAACGTGGCGTGGTGCGGCGAGACATGCGTCTCCTCGGGAGGGGGAAGGGGTGTGGAACCGGAGGACGGGCACCGCCGCAGGGTCCGAACCAACCACCGTCGAGCGGGACGTTCTCGTACAGCTCCGGTCGGACGGCCTCAAGGTAGGGGACGGTTCCGCTCCGGGGGTAATCACATCTGTCGATAGCATCACAAGAGCCGTGCGTCACAGGGCTGTTCGAAGACCGGACGAGGGGCGGGGAGTGGTGGTCGTGGCGCTGCGGTACG
The DNA here is from genome assembly GCF_002024165.1 of Embleya scabrispora. Taxonomy (NCBI): domain Bacteria; kingdom Bacillati; phylum Actinomycetota; class Actinomycetes; order Kitasatosporales; family Streptomycetaceae; genus Embleya; species Embleya scabrispora. Next base: position 670,008 of record NZ_MWQN01000004.1, on the reverse strand, counting down.
CGACGAACGGTGAGCGGTACGACTTTTTGCCGTTCGCCGGCCTGCCGCCGGTTCGCTACGTGCTGGCGTCGAGCCCGCGCTGCGGCAGCAACATGCTTGCCCGCGCGCTGTGGCATACCGGGGTGGCCGGCTTCCCCGAGGACTACCTGGCCGACGCCTACGTCCTCGACTACTTCGAGCGCTGGGGATTCGACGCCGACGATCCGGACGGGCTGCCCGCCGCCCATGTCCGCGCGCTGATGCGGTGCCGGACCAGTCCCAACGGCGTCTTCGGCATCAAGGTGCACGCCGGCCATCTGGCGGCCCTGGAGGTCGACCCGCACGAACTGCTGAGCGCGCCGCGCTACCTCCACATGGTGCGCCGGGACCGCCTGCGGCAGGCGATCTCGTACACCGTGGCCGAGCAGACCGGCGTATGGATCGTCGACGGAACCCACCTGCCGACGGGGCGCGCGAGTTCGAGCCCGCGCTACGACTCCGACGGCATCCGTCGGCACCTGCGCATGCTCGATCGCGACGCGGCGACCTGGGCGCGGTACTTCGACCGCCACGGCATCACCCCCCACGTCGTCGTCTACGAGGACCTGCTCACGAAGTACGAGGACGGCGTACGGGGATGTCTGGCCTTTCTCGGCGTCCAGGCGCCCGAGCGGATTCCCGCGCCCGGCATCGCGCGCCAGGCCGACGAGGCGACGAACCGGTGGGTGGCGCGCTTTCTCGACGAGGCCGACTCCTGGGAGCGCAACCTGCTTTCGTCGAGCGGCTGTTGACACACCACCCCACACCGCTACCGTGAAGGCGTCAGCCACCATCGCGCGCCAGGGGAGGGATCATGAGTGTTGCACCGCCCGAGGTGACGGTTGAAACCGCCGCCGACGAGGAGGAGTTCACCGAACTCGACGACCTCGAAGTGATCGAGACCAGCGAGTTGAAGGTCGGTGGGGCGTACCACTCCTACACCTACATAGCGGCGAACAACGAGGAAGACGTCTCCATCTGAGACCCCGGACTGCCGAGGTGGGAATGTGCCGTCCGAACGGGCAGGCGGCGGTGATCGGGTCGACGTCCTCCTGATCTTTCCGCCGCAGACCGAGGCCAGGTTCTTCCCGTACCTGAGCCTGCCCTACCTGACCGGCCACCTGCGGCGCCGGGGTCGGCGCGTCCACCAGGCCGACCTCAACATCGGCCTGGTGCACGACGTGCTGCGGCACCCGGAGACGCTGACCGTCGCGGTCGCGGCCCGTGGCGGCACCGGTCTGGACGGCTGGTATCGGCAAGCCATGGCCGACGTGGTGATCCGGCACGCGGGCGAGATCCGCGGCCGAGTCATGGAACAACAGGCCGACGCGCTCCAGGCGCTCCACGCACCCGACGCGTTCGACGCGCTTCGGCTCGCACGCAACGCCGTCGAACTGCTTGTCGGCGACACGCTCCTCACCCGGACCTGGCGCGATCTCGGACAACTCGACGACGCCGTGCGCGCGGCCGCCGAGGCGCCGCCCGCCGCGTCCGGTGTCGCGGTCGAGCGGCTGCACCGGCACGTCGTGGACCTGCTGACCCGATACCGGCCCCGCGTGGTCGGCCTGTCCGTGGCGTTCTTCAGCCAGTTGGCACCGGCGCTGCTGGTCGCCGCCTGGGTGCGGCGGCTGCGACCCGACGCACACGTGTGCCTCGGCGGCCAGCAGGTGATGCTTCGTCACGAGGATCTGGCGGCGCTCGCCGGCGTGCGCCACAGCGTCGACGCCCTGTGTCACACGGCGGGCGAAGAGCCACTGGAGCGTTGGCTCGACGCGCTGGACGGGACCGCCGCCGAGGCGGACGTACCCGGCATGACCTGGATCTCGCCCGACGGCGCCGCGCAGCACTCGACGCGCCCGCTCCGGCTGCGCTTTCGCGATCTCGGCCCACCGGACTTCGCCGACCTGCCGATCCACGCCTACCTCACGGAGACCACCCAACTGGCCATCGTGTCCTGCGTGGGCTGCTACTGGGGCCGGTGCGCCTTCTGCTCCTACGGCAATCGTTCCCTGGCCCGCGGCGGCTACCAGCAGGGCACCCCCGGGCAACTGGCCGACGCCGTCGAGTCGGTGGTCCGGGACACGGGAGCCGAACTCGTGGCGATCGCCGACGAGAACACCAACCTCCGGTTGATCGCCCGCGCGATGCGGCTGGCCCGGGCCCGCGGCGTCCGGGTGCGCTTCGACGTGCGCGCCCGCCTCGAAGCCGGCCTGCTGGACCCGGAGTTCTGCCGCGAGTTGGCCGACCTCGGCTGCGCGCAGATCGCCATCGGCTACGAGGGCACCTCGCAGCGCCTGCTGGACCTGTTGGACCGGGGCGTGCGCGCGGCCGACTACCAACGGATCGTCGACAACCTCACCGACGCGGGCATCACCATGCGACTGTCCGTGATGGGGCACGTCCTCGACGAGACGCCGGACGAGTTCGAGGAATCCCTGCGGTTCCTCACCGACAACCAGGACCGGATCGGCATCGACGCGCTGGAACTGCTGATCGCCGAACCCGGCAGTCGACTCGCCCGGCACCCCGAACACTTCGGCCTGGCGCTGGACACCACCGGGCCGCTCACGGGCAACCCGGAACTCAACTACCTCGGCGGCCGGGTCGGTTACCCGATGACGGTCGGCGGCGGCGCGGCCCGCGCCGAGGCGCTGGGCCGACTGGAACGAGTCTTCCGCACGGTCGCCCCGGGCCGGGCCGGTCGGCTCTCGCCCCCGAGCACCACGCCGGGGGCCGGCCCGCGCGAGGCCGAACTGATCGGGCCGCACCCGTGGGTGCGGATCGTGCCCGCCGAACTCGACGGCGCCCACGACCGGATCGCCATCGCCGATCTGGTCCGGGAACGCTTCTACGCGCTGCCGCGCCGCGACGTCGCGCAGCGTGCCGACGGCCTGCTCGCGGCGCGCACCGCACGCGGCCGACTGCTCCTCGGCCGCCTGGTCGGCGCACTGGCCGGCCGACCCCATCCGGGCACCACCACCGAGGCGGACGTCGAGTACGCCGGGAGGCCGTCGTGACACCACCGTCAGCCACCACGACCAGGCTGGGTCTGGGCCTGGTCATGGACATGCCGTGGAGCGGAGGCACCCTGGGCAATCGGGGGATCGGCTTCGTCGAAACGCCCGACGGCGGCGACATCTCGCCGCGCGTGCGCGCGTTCTTCCGGCGCCACGGCCACGACTTCGCCTACGCGTGCCCCTCGTTCCAGCCGCGTTCGCGGGCCGCCGTACGCATCGCCGACTACGCCCCCGCCTACGACCGCTTCTTCGCGGAACTGCCCGCCGGGACCGGCCGCGCACTGCACCAGACCGAGCTGAACATGGGCTCGCCCGAGCCCTACGACCGCGGCCCCACCATCGAGTTCACCAACGCACTCACCGCCCGCCACGACCTGTCCTGGGTCGTCGAAGACCTCGGGATCTGGAGCCTGCGCGGCTGCCCGCTGCCGTATCCGCTGCCGCCCCCGCTGACCGAGCGCGGCCTGGAGATCGCCACCGCCAACACGGCGGACACCGCCCGGCGCCTGGTGGCGCCGCTGCACGTGGAGTTCCCCGGCTTCACCGAGGGCGGGTCCTTCCACCTGGGCGGCCTGGACGCGTTCGAATACTTCGCCAGGCTGGCCGACGACGCCGACGTGTGGGTCACCCTCGATGTCGGCCATCTGCTCAGCTACCAGTGGCTGCGCGGCCGCACCGGCCGCCACATGTTGGACGGGATCGAGGCCCTCCCGCTCGACCGCTGCCGCGAACTGCACCTGTCCGGGTGCCAGATCGTCGGCGGCAAGTTCCGCGACCTGCACCACGGCGTGCTCCTGGACGAGCAGCTACAGCTCACCGAATACCTGTTGCCGCGCTGCCCGAACCTGCTCGGGGTCGGCTACGAGGACCCGATGTACCGGGAGGACGGCCGGCTGGTGGAGCGGTCCCGGCCCAACTTCGAGCGGCTGCGCGACCTGGCCGACGCGTGGCGGCGCGGCGACGACCGCCTCGTCGGTACCTGCGCACCACCGCGCGAGGCGACGTCCACAGCGCCGGCGACCGGCGCCGGACTGGCCGGCGGGCAACTCGCCGACCTGCTCATGCGCCTCCTGCTCGACCGCGACCTGCGCACCCGCCTGGCCGACGAAGGCGCCGCCGAGGTGGCGGCGGACCCGGGCGAACTGGAATGTCTGGAGAGCCTCGAACTCGACGAACTCGACGCCGCGGCCCGCCGGTTCCGGTCCCGGATTTGGCGGCTCGGCCGCGAGGGCGGGCTCGCCGGCTCGTTCCCTCGCAGCCTGCACACGCTCCGCGCGGCCGGCCACGGCGACGCGGACCTGCTCGACGGGTTCCTGACCTCGACCCACTTCGGCGCCTTCCGGCTGGTGCCCCACCTCGGCCCCGGCCTGTCGGTGGAGGAGGCGTTCGCGCGCTTCCTGCTCGACCTGCCGGAGGCGACCGCCACCACCGTGCGCGAGACCGTCGACCACGAGCTGATGCTCTCCCTGTTCACCGCGCTCTGCCACGAGCAGCCGCTGTCGTTCCTGGTCGAGGTCGAGGGTGTCGTGCGCACCGACCACGGCCACGCGGCGCTGCGCCGGTATACCCGGGCGACCATCGCGGGCTGGGGCCCGAGCGTGGCCGGACCGCCGGAAGAGACCACGCTCTACGCGTACTTCGCCACCCCCGCCGGACTCGCGCACGGCCCGGTCTCCGCGCGGGTGGCCGCGGCGTTCGAGGCCACGCCGACACCCGCGGGAGACGCCGCCCGCGCCGCGCTGAGCCGGCGCGGGCGCTGGTGAGCGACATGCGCGTGGTGCTCGTGGACATGCCGTGGTCGTCGATCGACATGCCGTCGTTGGCCCTCGGCATCCTGCGCCGCCGCGTCCTCGACGTCTTCCCCGACGCCCACGTCGAGGTGGTGCACGCCAATCTCGACTACGTCGACTGGCTGGTCGCGCACACCGGTTTCACCGCCGAGGAGTACGAGTTCTGCGCCAACTCCTACTTCTCCGGACTCAGCGAATGGATCTTCTCGGCCGCGCTCAACGACCGCCCGCGATGGCAGGTACCGGAGTTCGCCGCCCGCCTGGCAGGTCGAGTGCCCGACGGCATGTCCGCCAGGGCGCTCGAACTGCACGAACTCGCACCGCGATTCGTCCGCGAGACCGCCGCCCGAATCGTCGCCGGCGCGCCGGACGTGGTCGGCTTCACCACCACGTTCGCGCAGAACGCCGCGACGTTGGCGGCGGCGCGTACCGTCAAGGAGCTCGCGCCGCACGCGCTCACCGTGTTCGGCGGCGCGAACTGCGACGGCCCGCAGGGCGCCGCACTGCACCGCAACTTCCCGTACGTCGACGCCGTCGTGCGCGGCGAGGGCGAGGCCGCCTTCCCGCGACTGCTCGCCGCCACCATCGGCGGAGACCGCGACGAGAAGGTCCTGGCCGATATCGCGGGCCTGTGCTGGCGCACGTCGGACGGCGCGTGTGTGGTGAACCCGATGGAGGCCGGGCCACTGCCTCCCGGGGCGCTCGTCGCGCCCGACTACGGCGACTACTTCGAACGGCACGCGAGGTCGACCGCGGGCTCCTGGGTCGAACCCCGGCTCGTCGTCGAGAGTTCGCGCGGCTGCTGGTGGGGTGCGAAGCACCACTGCACGTTCTGCGGACTCAACGGCTCGTTCATGGAGTTCCGCAGCAAGGACCCGGGCCGGTTCGTCGAAGAACTCCTGTCCCTGGTGGAACGACACCGCATCCTCGACGTGTGGGTCACCGACAACATCATCGACATGGCCTACCTCGGCTCGATGGCACCGCGCCTCGCCGAGTCCGGATACGACCTGCGGATCGGCTACGAGATCAAGTCGAACCTGCGCCGGGACCAGCTCGAAACCCTGTACGCGGCCGGAATCAGCCATGTGCAACCGGGGATCGAGAACCTGAGCAGCAAGGTGCTGCGGCTGATGGACAAGGGCGTGACGGCCTGTCGCAACGTAAGGCTGCTCCGCGACGCGCAGACGGTCGGGACCGAGGTGAGCTGGAACCACCTGTACGGTTTTCCCGGCGAGAGCGACGAGGACTACGACGACGTGATCGACCAACTCCCCGCGCTGCACCACCTCATGCCGCCCGCCGGGGCCGGCCGGGTCAAGGTCGAACGCTTCAGCCCGTACTTCGACCGGCCGGAACTGGGCTTCGGCCCACCCCGACCGGCCGCGCACTACCGGCACATCTACGACCTGCCCGAGGCGGAACTCGCCGACCTCGTCTACATCTTCGACGTACCCGGGCGCGGCATCTCGGCGGCGTGCCTGGAGCGATTGCGCTCGGCCATCGCCGCCTGGATCGCCGCGCATCCGCGCAGCCGGCTCACCCACCACGACCTCGGGGACCACATCGTCCTGGTCGACACCCGACCCGGGTTCGACTGGCACCTGCTCGAACTCGTCGACCCGGTCGAGACGACGGTGTTCCGGCTGCTCGACACCCCGCACAGCCCCGCGGCGCTGCTGCGCAAGACCGCCGCGCGCCACGTCGGCGTTGCCGCGGCGGCGATCGAGGACCTGCTCACCCGCTGGCGGTCGCTCGGCGTGGTCTTCGTCGAAGGCGGCGAGGTCGTCCAGGTCGCCCCGGCCGCGCGCAACCCGGCGCCGATCCGGCCGCGACGGCCGACCACGCGACGGAGCGCACCGCTTGTACCCGCGTCGGCTGCCGAATGAGCACCGACCTCCCGCCCGTACGGCTGACCCTGTGGCGCGACCGCGACCCGGAGGCCATGCGGATACCCGGGATGTACCTCGGCGAGGTGGACGTCGGCGGCGACCCCCTGGACGAGGTGGCCCGCCTCGCCGCGGGCGGTGCGTGCCTGGCCCGGCTGCACGCCGCGATCGACCTGTCCGACGCCGACGGCGCGGCGGCCGTGGCGGGGCTCGTGGTCGTCCGCGAACTCACCGCGCACGCCATCGCCGTCGACTGGACGCTCCGCCCGCCCGCCGGGCCCTGGGACTGGCGGCCGCTCGGCCACCTGCACCCGCCGACCACCGTGCCAGGCGGCGACGGGCTCGCCGCCGCCTGGAGTGACGACTTCCGCCCCGCGAAGTTCGGCTACCGCCACGGTCCCGGCTTCATCGAGGTCCGCGACCACCGCGCCGACCCCTTCCGGCGCCTCGTCATCCGCAATCCCCGCTACGAACAGGTCATCGAGCCGCTGCTGCGCGGCGTGGCCACGACGGACCAGACCGAGGCGGTGACCGCGCGCTACCACGGGGCGGGCCTCCTGCACCGGGTGGGGCGATACGTGTGGTGGACGCCGTACCGCGTCCGCCACAGCCCACACGGCACGGGACCGCCGTAATCGGAGCGCCGGCACCGGGCCGTGACGCCGAAAACGCCTGGGCGGGCGGCGGGTACGCGCCTTACGCTACGCCGCATGATGTCCCCGGATCGTCTCCTCGCCTTCGCGGCCATGTCGGCCCTGCTCATCGTGATACCCGGCCCCAGCGTGCTGTTCGTGGTGGGGCGAGCCCTGGCGCACGGGCGCCGCGCCGCGCTGATGACCGTTGCCGGCAACACCGTCGGGGCGTACACGCTGGTGGTGGCCGTGGCGCTGGGCGTCGGCGGGATCGTGGAGCGGTCCGTGTTGGTCTTCACCACGCTGAAACTGGTCGGCGCGGCGTACCTGATCCATCTGGGCGTCCAGGCGTTTCGCGAGCGCAAGGCGCTGCCCGCGGCGTTCACCGCGGACACGCCGGCGCCGGCCGGGAATCTGCGGACCTTCCGGGACGGATTCCTGGTGGGCGTGGCCAACCCCAAGACGATCGTGTTCTTCGCCGCGGTGCTCCCGCAGTTCGTCGACCGCGATCAGGGCCACGTCGCGGTGCAGATGTTGCTGCTCGGCCTGGTGTTCAACGTGATCGCGGTGGCGTCGGACAGTGTGTGGGGCGTGGCGGCGGCGACCGCGCGCGGCTGGTTCGTCGGCTCGCCCCAACGGCTGGCCGCGGTCGGCGGCGTGGGCGGACTCGCGATGATCGGCCTCGGCGTGACGGTCGCGGCAACCGGTCGCAAAGACTGACCGCCGACCGGTTCGGGCGCTCTCGGGCCTGCCTTCTCGCGCACGGCGTCCCGCGCCGGCGCGGGCCCGCCTCGCGTCAGTCGCCCTCGAGGTCGTGCGGGGCGAAGACGGCTGCCATCCCATTGCCGCGAGCGCCGTTGAGGATGTGATTTCGGCCCATCCGCGACGCGTAGCCGATCACCCGCCCACGCAGGATCGGGACCTTCAGGTCTCGGAGATACCGGCCCTCGTGGGTGTCGACGCGACCGGGCACGACGCGTTCCTGTACGAGCCACCCGCGCCGCGCCGGGTCCCGCAGCAGCCCCGCCCAGGTGTCCGCGTCCGTATCGGCCCCCAGATGCACGGCCTGTCCGCGGTAGCCGTAGGGAGCCTTGAGGACCAGCTCGACCCGGCCGGCGATCGCCTCGGCCGGGGACACGCCGTCGCCGAGTTTGCGACTCCAGGGCACCAACGCGTCCAGCGCCCTGTGCTGTTCGGGGGTGAACAGGTGCCGGAACCGGGGGTCGGACAGGACGGCCAGGCACAGTTTGTTCTCCGCCACCCACCGCTCCGCCGGAGGATTGGGTGCGACCAGGTCGCCTGCGGTCAACCGTGCGCAGAGCGTGTCCCACCTCTCGACCTCGGCGGCGTCGTCCGGGATGTACTTGAGGAACGCCAACGCGAACCCCGACAGGGCGGCGTCGTCGTCGGCGTCCACCGCCGTCAACGTTCGGCCGCGCGCGGCGAACTGCGCCCGCATCATGTCGGTTTCGAACCGGGTCCGCCACCGGCCCCACACGAGTGCGATCCGCTGCGTGTCCGCGTCCGACACCCCCCGCTCGCGGCCGTGGGCGAGCAGCCAGTCGGCGAACCACGCCGGCCGTTCCACCGGTGTGGCGGGCACGCCCCAGTCGGCCAGGACCGCGCCCACCGGCGACCGGCGCCACTCCCGGTTGACCGCGCCCGCCACCAGGACGCCGCCCGGACTGCTCGGATTGAACTCCAGCACCCGCACGGAATCCAGACCGGCGCCGAGCAGATCCAGCCGACAAAAGTCCACTCGAAGCCGCTTCGGATGTTCGTGCCGCAGGATCCATCGGTGCAACACCGGCGGGATGTCCAGGAAGTCCCACAGCCGCCGGACCTCGGGGTAACACTCGATCACCCGCTCCAGGCAGGCGACAACCGTCAGTACCCGACGGCGCAGCATGCGCTCGGCCCCGCGGTCCAGCACCGAGACCGCCGGCAGCAGCGCCCCGGGTTTCAGTGCGCCCTCGGCCACCAGACGCGCGCCCACGCCTTCGAACGCCGCCCGCACCCGTCTCGCGCACGGCCTCGACCAGCCCGGTGCCCCGGGCAGGGCCAACAGATCACGCTCGGGATCCCATAAAGGCAACGCATCATCCATTCCGGGACTTTAACACCGTCGTGATCACGTCGCCACGACTCGTGGTGGAGTGGTGGGAATTCGACGGCGAATCCGATACGGGCGCGGCTTTTTGATTCGATTTTCGAGGCTCGACAGATCCCGGCTCGGTGTCCTACGGTGAAAATCTTCCGCGTATCCGACGAGAAATTCGGAGGTGGGTCGTGATCGAAAATCGTCTCAAAGTCGCAGCCGAGCGGATCGCCCGAGAGATACCGACGCCGTTTTACGTCGTCGATCCGGGCGGTGTCGAACGGGATTTCACGGCGATGGACAAGGCATGGCGCGAGTGGTTTCCGCGGTTCACCCTCGCGTATTCCTACAAGAGCAATCCACTGACGGCGTTCACGCGGCTGTTGTGCGCACTGGGGGCGACGGCCGAAGTGGTCTCCGGCCCGGAACTCGAAACCGCCCTGAAGGACGGTTTCCCGCCCGATCGCATCCTCTTCGACGGGCCGGTGAAAGATGCCGCGGAGTTGACCCGGGCGCTGGCTCTCGGGGTCGGCGTACAGATCGACGCGACGGCGGAGATCGAACACATCGCCGCGGCGATTCCCGCGGGCGGTCCGCGACCGCGCGTGTGTTTACGCCTGGCCATCAGGACCGATTCGGGGGAGTGGTCGCGATTCGGGTTGATGCCCGACGAGGTGCCGCCTGCCCGGCGGATTCTGGCCGATGCGGGAGTGCGGGTGCGGGGGGTGCATCTGGGCGTCGGGACGCTGGTCCGCGGCCCGCAGACGTATCGTGCGGCGATGCGTTTGTGGCGGGAGACGTTGCCGGAATTGGCCCGCGACGCCCCGGAGCCGTTCGTCCTGAATATCGGCGGCGGGTTTCCACCACGCGGCGGCACGGCCGATCCGGCCGCGCCCTGGGCGGAGTTCGCGGCCGAGGTCGCCGAGGAGTGCGGGCTGATCGGTCTGCGGCCCCGGGACGTGCACCTGGTCGTCGAGCCGGGGCGCAGCCTGGCGGAGGAACACGGCGTGCTCGTCGCCCGGGTGGCGGTTCGCAAACGCCGCGCCGAGGGTCCCGATCTGCTGGTGCTGGACGCCGGTACCAATCTCGCCCGAACGGTGAAGTCCCGCACTCACCCGATCGAGTTCGTTCCCACCGGCGCCGACTTCGCCCGGCAGACGTACGCGGTGTACGGCAACAACTGCTACGAGGGCGACGTCTTCGCCGAAGCTGTCGACGGACCCTCGTCGCTGCGCCCGGGGCAGCTGGTCCTGGTGGGCTCCGTCGGCGCCTACGACATGCCGTTCGCCCACGTGTGGGTCAGGCCGCGTCCCCCGGTGTACGCGCCGACCGACACCGGCCACGTCCTGGTGCGCGCGCCGGGGCGGGCCATCCGCTGACCCGGTCGAGCCCCACCGACCGGTTCCGGGCGGTGGGTGGGGCTCGCGCCGGGGCCCCCGGCGGGTCGTCGGTCGCGTCACGAGTGCGTCGACTTCCGGTGGTAGTGGACGTAGCGGTCGAAGACGTTCGCGTCGATGACGGGCGGTCGCAGGCCGATTCGTCGGGCCAGCCGTTCGGCACGTGTGACGGAGAACAGCGCCGTGCCGTCCTGGAACACGTCGGCCAGCCGATCGCGGCGCGATCGCGGATCCCCGTCGGGCGCCGGCAGTACGGCCAGTGCCCCCGCCAGGGTGCGGTCCCCGGGCGCGGCGAGCGAGGCGTCGTGCAGGGCCGCCCAGAACGTCTCGTATCCGACCGGCTCCAGCCCGAAGGCCGAGCCGAACGCGCCGAGCAGCCCGCCCAGTTGCACGGGCGTGGGATGCAGGAGGTGGAACCAGCCGCGTTCGTGGTGTGCCACGGCGGCGGCCAGCAGCGCGCCGACGGTGTCCAGGGGCGTGTAGTCCAGGAGCAGCGGATTCGTGGGGTGCGCGCCCACCCGCAGGCACGCCCGGATGAACAGATCCGTGCGGGAGCCGGTGTTCGGGACGCCCGTGTCGGTCGCGGGCATGACCTCGCCGAGCCGGTGCACCGCCGTCGGCAGGCCGCGCTCCGCCGCCTGGAGGACGAGCTGTTCGGCCACCCACTTGGAGCGCCCGTACCCGGTTGTGGCGGCGTCGGCGGCGGGCCACGGTGCCTCGGGCGCCCGGGACCCGGGGCCGTCGGGGACCGGCGCCCGGCCGCGCGCGGCGAGGGTGGACACGAAGTGCAGCACCTTGGGTCGACACCGCGTGGCGAACCGCAGGATCTCCACGGTGCCCTCGACGTTCGCCGGGCGGTGCGCCGAGTATCCGCGCACGAGGTTGACCAGGGCGCCGGCGTGCACGATCGTGTCGACGCGCTCGGCGAGACGGCGCGTGTCCGCGTCGTCCAGGCCCAGTCCCGGTGCGGCCAGGTCGCCGACCACGACGCGCAGGCGTTCGGCGTGCTCGTCGCGCCAGAGGTTGTAGTGGCGCAGGTTGTCCGCCACCCGCCTGCGCGCGGATTCCGCGTCGTCCGCGCGGACCAGGCAATACGCGGTGACCCCGGGCAGGCGAAGCACGTCGTGCAGCAGTTGTGCGCCGACGAAGCCGGTCACGCCGGTGAGCAGCACGTGCTCGACGCGCGGTTCCGCCGGCGCGTACGGGAGTCGGATGTCCGGAGGGAGCACCGGATCGTGGCCGAAGTGCTCGGCGGCGTCCCGGCGGGTCCGCCGTGTGGCGATCGAGGCGCCGGTGCCGTTCCCGGAGCCGTTTGCGCCGCTGTTTCCGTCGCCGTTCGGCCCGGTTCGGCCGCCCAGGGCCGCGAGTTGGTCCGTCACGGTCGGGGCCGCGACCACGTCGCGTACGGAGAAGTCGGTCCGGAAGCGGGCCGCGATGGCCAGGGCGAGGCGCTGGGCGCTGAGCGAGTCGCCGCCGCTGTCGAAGAAGTCCTTGTCGGCGTGTACGACGGGCTCCGGAAGCACCTCGGCCCACAGGTCGAGCAGTGCCTGCCGCGCGTGTTCCGCGGTCGGGGGGCGGCGGGTCGCGCCGCCGGCGGTGCCCTGCGGGGCCGGGGTGGCGGGGGCTCCGGCCTGCGCCGGGCGGTCGAGCAGTCGTTTCAGGGCGCCGCGATCGGCCTTTCCGTTGCCGTTGAGCGGCATGTTCTCCAGGATCACGATGCGTTTCGGGGTCAACTCGGCCGGGAGCGTCGCGCGCGCGTGGCGGATCAGGTCGTCGGTCGAGGTGTCGCCGCCGACCGTGACGAAGGCGGCCAGGTAGGTGGAGCCCCCGTGTTCGTGCGCCACCACCTTCGCCTCGCGGACGCGGGGGTGTGTGGCGATCGCCTGCTCGACCTCGCCCGATTCGACCCGCACCCCGCCGATCTTGAACTGTTGGTCGCGTCGGCCGCCGAAGAAGAGCACGCCGTCCGCGTCGTGGTGACCGAGGTCGCCGGTGCGATACATCCGCGACCCGGGCAGCTCGGCGAACGGGTTCGCGACGAACGCCGCGTCGGTGCGCTGTGGATCGCCGAGGTAGCCGAGGCCCAGGCACTCGCCGCCGATGTGGATCTCGCCGATCTCGCCCGGCGCGACCGGCCGGTTCCGCTCGTCCAGGACGATCGCCCACGTGTTGTCGATGGGGCGGCCGATCGGCAGCGGACTGCGGCGGTCGCGGGTCACGTCGTGAAAGACCGACCCGATCGCGGCCTCGGTGGGACCGTACGTGTTGATCAGCGCGACGTCGGGCAACATCTCGTGGAACAGCCGGACGGCGCGTGCGTTGATCTCCTCGCCGCCGATCAGCAGCCGTCGCAGGGAGCCGAGTCGTGGCACCGACTCCGGCCGCGAGTGCAGCAGTTCGACCAGGCTGTTGAAGATCGTCGGGACGAAGTCGGTCATCGTGATCCGGTGCCGTGCGATCACGTCGACGGTGGCGGCGAGGTCGAGCATGCCCCGGGGTTCGGGGATGACCACGCTTCCGCCGTGGGTGAGCGGCCACAGGAGTTGCCACAGCGACGAGTCGAAGGTGTGTCGGCTGTTCTGGAGCACCCGTTCGGGATCGCCGGTCACGAATCGGTCGGTCATGTAGAGGAATCGATTGAGCAGGCCGCGGTGCGTGTTGAGGGCGCACTTGGGTACACCGGTGGACCCGGACGTGTAGAAGCCGTACGCGAGGTCGTCGGGGCGGGCCGGCGGGCCGAAGCGGTCGGCGGTCGGGGCGCCGAGCCGGTCGAGGTCGACCGCGAGGATCACGGGAGCGGCGGAGTCGTCGCCCCACGTCGGCCGGGCGTCTCGGCCCGGGCCGGCTCCGGCGTCCCGCGTCGTGCCGACCGCGACATCCCGCGCCGCGCCCGGGCCGGCGACGGACAGGACGACCTTCGGGTCGCACGCCCGGATCATGCCGCGCAGCCGCTGCTCGGGCCAGGTCGCGTCCAGCGGCACGAACGCCGCGCCCGTCTTGAGGACGGCCAGCATGGCCACCGGCAGGCCGAGGCCGTTGCGGGCGTGGAGCGGTACGAGGTCGCCGGGCCCGGCACCGTGTTCGTGCAGATCACGGGCCAGCGCGCTCGCCATCCGGGTCATGCGCTCGTAGTCGAGGACCCGGCCGGCACATTCGACGGCCGGGGCGTGTGGGGTTCGCGACGCCCACGCCTCGACGAGGTCCAGGACGGTCCGGTCGGGCGGGAGGGAGACGGCTCGGCCCAGGAATTGTGCAACCTGTGTCTCGCGCAACCTCTGCATGTCGATGAAGTCCCCTGTCGCATGGGTGCGAACAACTCGTGACAAGCCGCGGCCGCGACGCCGAAAAAGGTGGGAAAGCCCTCGCCGATGGGTCGCCGAGGGCCTTCCCGTCAGGAATTTCGAAACGCCGGATCAGACCTCGGTCGCCACCCAGCTGATATACCAGCCGTGACTCACCGCGTATTCCACGGGCAGCGGCCGACCGTCCTGCCAGCGCACGTAGATGCGGAAGCCCTTGGCGGTCGGCGTGTAAATGGTGTTTCCACCGGTGGTGGTCCACATGGAGTCGCGCCCGCACAGATTCGCCGTGTACACCGGGGTTTCCGAGAAGTTGCCCGCGCTGGTGTCCACGTCGATGTAGATCCCGGTGCCGTTGTCCTCCTCCACGTGCTGCTGCCAGTCGTCGATGGCGGTGTTGCCGGCGATAAACCTCGGATTGCTCATGTGATCTCCTCGGTCGCAGCGAAGACGCGTATCCGCACGTCGGCGTCGCGTTCGAGTGTTAGCGATCGGTTCCGTAGATCACAAGGCACCCCGGCAATCTTCATGGAATTCGACAGAATGATCTGTTCCGATTTCGGAGCACCGGAACGGAAGGATCAATTCCTGCTCGATCGATCGGTAGCGAACCCCGCACGATCGCTTCCCGAACGAATCATCGACAAGCCTTGACAGTCGCAGGCCCGGCGTGAAGCATGATTGTTGGCCGATGCCCAGTAAAGATCACCCGGCGGTCGATAAAGATCACTCGGCGGCCGATCGGCCGCAGCCCGCCGCATTTCGGCAATTCTCCTGTTCGGGTCGTCGATGAGACACGCACCCCGAACTCTTTCGCATGTCTGCGAGGTGCCTTTGCCTGTGGATCAGACCCGATCACGTGTCGACGGGTACGATTTCCGTGCGCCGGATTCATGGGACCAATTCGCCGACGTCGTCGCCCTCGCCTACGGCGGATACGAGGCGGTCCCGGAATACCGAAAAATCATCGGCGACATATTCGAGCCGAAACGCTCGCTGCTCGCGCACCGCGCCGGCGAGACCTGCGCCACGCTCGCCCTGTACTCGCTGGACATGAGCGTCCCGGGCGGTCGACAGCCGATCGCCGGCATCGGCTACGTCACCGTGGATCCCACGCACCGCCGTCGCGGCCTGATGCGCGACCTGATCCGACGCACCCTGACCGGCCTGCACGACCGGGGCGAAGAGGCGGTCGCCGCGCTGCACACCACGGAGCCGGCCATCTACGGACGCTTCGGATTCGGCTCCGCCACCCGCGCCGTCCGAATCCGGATCCCGCGCTCCTCCCGCGAGTTGTCGACACGACCTCCCGCCGCGCCCACCGACCCGCCGCCGTCCGTGCGCGTCCTGGACCCGGCCCGATGCGGCGCGGAGATCACGCGGATCTACGAACACGCCATCGACCGGCGGCCGGGCATGCCCCGGCGCGACGGCACCTGGATGCGCCGGGCCCTGCTCGACCTGCCGGAGCGGCGCGGCGGCGCGGGACGGTTGTTGTGCATGCTGGCCGGGGCCGACGACGGCGAGCCGGCGACGGGATACGCCCTCTACTCGCTGACCGCCCACTGGGAGAACTCCTACCCGCGCTACGAGGTGCACGTCCGCGAACTGTTCGCGAACGACCCGACCGCGTACGTGAATCTGTGGCGGGCGCTGCTGGACATCGACCTCGGCGGCACGGTGATCGCCGACCGCCCGGTCGACGACGCGATCCTGGCCCTGCTCGACGACCCGCGCAGCGCCGCACCCGTCGCACGCGATCAGCTCTACACCCGCCCGGTGGATGTCGCACGTGCCCTCGCCGGACGCGGATACGGGGCCGAGGTCGATCTGGTACTGGCGGTCGCCGACCCGATCTGCCCGTGGAACGTGGGCCGTTGGCGACTGCGCACCGGCACGTACGAGGGCGAGTGCGCGCGCACCTCGGCCCCGGCCGATCTGGCCCTGACCGTGCGCGAGTTGGGTGCCGTCCACCTCGGCGGCACCTCGTTGACGCAACTGGCCGCGGCCGGACGGGTGGTCGAACACCGGGCGGGCGCGCTCCGGGCCGCGACCCGGGCGTTCCACCACGACCCGGCGCCGTTTTGCCCGACGGTGTTCTGAGTCCACCGCACCGGCCACGAACACGACGTGAGGAGGCGGTCGCATGCCCGGTCCCGGGTACGCGTCCTTCGGTGACGAGGAACGACGCAACATCGCGGAGGTCCTCGACGCCTGGCAGAACACGGTCGGGGTGCACTCCCAACCCGTGGCACAGGACTCGCAGTGCCGCCGGCTCGAACGGGAGGCGGCGAGCCGGCTCGCGTCCCCGCACTGCCTGACGGTCAACAGCGGGACGTCGGCGCTGCTGACCGCCTTCGCCGCGCTCGGCATCGGACCCGGCGACGAGGTGATCGTCCCCGGATACATGTACGTCGCCTGCCTGTCCGCCGTGGCCTACAGCGGCGCGACGCCCGTACTCGCCGAGATCGACGAATCGCTCACCCTCGACCCGGCGGACGTGCTCGCCAGGATCACCCCGCGCACCCGCGCGATCATGCCCGTGCACATGCTGGGCGCGTCCTGCGACATGGACGCCCTCACCCGCATCGCCCGCGAACACGACCTGCTCCTGATCGAGGACGCGGCGCAGGCGTGCGGCGGCACCTACCGCGGCCGCCCGCTCGGCGGCATCGGCGAGGCCGGGGCCTTCTCGCTCAACGTCTTCAAGGTCGTCACCGGCGGCGACGGCGGTCTCCTGCTGACCCGCGACGCCGGCACGTTCCAGCGCGCCTACTCCTTCCACCACCACGGCTGGTTCCCCTACGCGCGCGAAACCGGGCCCGGCGACGTGCTGTTGGGCCTCAACCTGCGGATGGGCGAGTTCGGTGCCGCGGTGGCGCGCGCGCAACTCGCGCGCCTGGACGACGTCCTGGCCCGCACCCGTGCGCTCAAACGCGAGCTCACCGCCGCGATCGGCACCCGCGACGGCGTCGCCGAACGGGTCCTGCACGACGCCGAAGGGGACTGCGCCACCGTCGCGGTCTACGTCTTCGACGACCGCGAGGCCGCCGAGGAGGTCGCCTCGGGCCTCGGCTCCAAGACCCTGCTGCACTCGCCCAAACACCACTACGGAGGCCTGCCGGAACTGCGGGCGCTGGCCGATCCCGACCACCCGTCCTGCCCCTTCCGCCCGGTGGAACCCCCGGCCCGCGGACACACCTACCGCCCCGGCGCGCTGCCCCGTACCGACGACGTCCTGAGCCGGTCCCTGGCCCTGACGGTGGGGTTGACCGACACCTACCTCGGAGCCGACTTCGGAGTCGACGTCTTCAGCCGCCCGCACGACATCGCAGCCGCCGCCGAGAAGTTCCGGGCGACGCGCGACGCCGTCCTGGGCTGAACCGGAAGGAGTCCGCACCGTGTCGCAGCGAAAGGCGGACGGACCCGCGCCGCACACGCCGCTGATCAGCGTGGTGGTGCCGTGCTACAACGAGGGAGAGGTGGTCGCGGAGGCACATCGCCGCATCTCCACCGTCATGCGGGCGCTCGACGGATACGACCACGAGATCGTCTTCGTCGACGACGGCAGCCGGGACCACACCTGGGACGTCCTGACCTCCCTGGCCCGCGCCGACAACCACGTGCAACTCGTGCAACTGACCCGCAACTTCGGTCACCAGCCCGGCATGATGGCCGGACTGCGCGAGGCCCGCGGCGACGCCGTGGTCACCCTCGACGCCGACCTGCAGGACCCACCCGAACTGATCCCGGCCATGGTCGAACGCTGGGGCCAGGGCTGGCCCGTCGTCTCCGGTCGACGCGTCGCGCGGCACGGCGACACCCGGTTCAAGGTCGCCACCGCCTACGTCTACTACCGCCTGCTCAAGTCCCTCGCCGACCATCCCATCGCCCTCGACACCGGCGACTTCCGCCTGCTCGACCGCTCGGTCGTGGAGACCTTGACCCGACTGTCCGGCGACCCGGGCTTTGTGCGCGGACTCGTCGGCTGGGCGGGCTTCGCCGAGACCAGCATCGAATACGGGCGGGCTCCGCGCTCGGCCGGCCGCTCCAAGTACACGCTGCGCAAGATGGCGAGCCTGTCCCACCGGGGCGTGATGACCTGTACGGCCACGCCCGCCCGGCTCCCGACCGCCGTCGGCGTCGCCTGGCTCGGCGGCGTCGCGCTCACCTCCGCGGTGCGCCGGCGGCCGATGCCGGTCGCCGCATGGACCTTCGGCGGCGAAGCGCTGCTCCTGGGAATACTGGGCGAATACCTGCGCCTGGTCCACCACGAGGCGCGCGGCCGCCCGCCCTACGTGGTCGCCCGGCGCGACCGGCAACACGCGGTCACGCCGGTGACCGCGCTCGCCGAACCCGAGGAGCAGGCGTCGTGAGCCGCGAGGACACCCGGTTCGACGTGGTGGTCGTCGGCGCCGGATTCACCGGGCTCGCCGCCGCGCACGAACTGGGACTGGCGGGCCTGAAAACCCTGATCGTCGAGGCGGACGACCGCATCGGCGGCCTGGCCGGTACCTTCGACGTCGGCGACGGACACCTCGAACGCTTCTACCACCACTGGTTCGAGTCCGACCACGACATGTTCCGGCTGTGCGCCGAACTCGGCCGCGGCCACCTGGTGGAGCGCCGGCCGGCACGCACCGGCTTCTACCACGCCAACACCATCCACCGCCTGTCCAGTCCGCTCGACGTGCTGCGCTTCGCGCCGCTTCCGCCCGTCGACCGGGTGCGCCTGGGGCTGATGGTGATGCGCGCCGCGCGGGTACGCCACTGGCGCCAACTCGAAGCGCTCACCGCCGAGGAATGGCTCGTGCGCATCGGCGGACGCCGGGTGTTCGACCTGGTGTGGAAGCCGCTCCTGGAAGGCAAGTTCGGCGCCTACGCCCCCCAGGTCGGGGCCACGTGGATGTGGACCAAGCTGCACCTTCGCGGCGGCAGCCGCAGCAGGTCCGGGCGCGAGATGCTGCACTACCTGCGCGGTGGATGCGGGGCCCTGCTCGACGCCTGGCGACCCCGCTTGTGCGAACTGGGCATCAGACTGCGGCTGCACAGCCCGGTCTCCGCCGTCCTGGTCGACTCCGGCGGCGTCACCGGGGTCCGCGTCGGGGACGAAGTGGTCTCCGCCCGGCGGGTGTTGGTGACCACCGCGCCGAGCGTGCTGGCCGACATGCTGACCGGTCAGGACGACGAACACCTCGCCGTACCCGCGCTGCGCCGCCAGTTGGGCAGCATCCCCTACCTGGCGAACATCTGCCTGGTGCTGGAGAACACCCACGCGCTCTCCGACACCTACTGGCTCAATGTCACCGACCCCACGTTCCCCTATGTCGGCGTCATCGAGCACACGAACTTCGACGACCCGGGCCACTACGGCGGCCGACACATCGTCTACCTCTCCAAATACCTCCCCGAGGACTCGGCGCTGTATCGGATGAGCGACGAGGAGGTGTTCCGCTACAGCCTGCCCCACTTGCGCCGGATGTTCCCGCGCTTTCGCGACGAATGGGTGCGCGGCTACCACGTCTGGCGCGCGGAACACGCACAACCGGTGATCACCCGGAACTACTCAAGGATCGTGCCCGGCGTGGAATGCGCGGTACCCGGCCTGTACATGGCCGGCATGGCGCAGGTCTTCCCCGAGGATCGCGGCACCAACTACGCGGTGCGACACGGCAGAAACGCGGGCAGGCTCGTCGCCGATCGGGCGCGGGCCCACGAACGCACCGGTCTGGCCAGTCTACGAACGGGAGACGGGACGTGAGCGAACTGCTCGACGCCGAGGCCTGCGAGCACCTGTCGATCGACCGGGTGCACGATCTCTACCGGCGCCACGTCAGCCGCGGCCAGGTCGCCCTGATCGGCTCGTTCGGATTCGGCCGCGACCTCGTGGAACACGCGGAAGGGTGCTGGATCACCCTGCGCGACGGCCGCCGCGTCCTCGACTTCACCGGCGGGGTGGGCGTGCTCAACCACGGCCACAACCACCCGCGGATCCTGGCCGCGCGGCGCCGCTTCGCCGAGCGCAAGAGCATGGAGGTACACAAGAACTACCTCTCCCCGTACGTCGCCGCGCTCGGCCACAACCTGGCGATGCTCCTGCCGGGTGACCTGAACATCGCCTACTTCCCCAACTCCGGCGCCGAGGCCGTGGAGGGCGCCCTGAAAATGGCGTACAAATACCACCGAGGCCGGCGCGGCACCGTCCTGCACACCGACATCTCCTTCCACGGCAAACTCCTGGGCGCGGGCAGCCTCACCGCGTCGCCGGAGATCCACTTCCCCTTCCCGAGCCTGCCCGGCACCGACCGCTTCGGCTACGACGACTCGGACTCCTTCGCCCTCGCCCTGGACCGACACCGCACCGGCGACGGCGGCAGCGACGTGTACGCGGTGGTGCTCGAACCCTTCAGCGCCTCCGGACTGCGCGAGTGCTCCGAGGAGTTCCTGCGCACAGTGCGCCGGATGTGCGACGAACTCGACATCGTGCTCGTCTTCGACGAGGTCTTCACCGGGTGGGGACGCACCGGGTCGCTGTTCCACTTCATGCGCCACCGCGACCTGGTCCCCGACGTGCTCGTCACCTCCAAGTCCTTCGGCGGCGGCAAGGCGTCCATCGCCGGCTACGTGGCCCGCGAACACGTCTTCCGCCGCGCGTACGACAACCTCGCCGACGCCACCTTGCACAGCACCACCTACCACGGCTTCGGCGAGGAGACCGTCACCGCGCTCGAAGCCGTCGCGATCGCGGTCGAGGACGACTACCCCGCCCGGGCCCGGCACATCGGCGAACGCCTCGGGAACGGACTGGCCAAACTCGCCGAGACGCACCATCGCCTCGTCGCCGCGACCACCGGACGCGGCGCGCTGCACGGCGTGTTCCTCAAGGCCGGCCCCGCCCGGCTCGACCGCATCACGCGGCTGCTCCCGGGGTCCTTCGCCCGGGACCCGCAACTGCGCTCGAAACTGGTCACCGGAGCGGTGATCTCGGCGCTCTACCACGACCACGACGTGCTCACCTACTACGGCTCCAACCACGGACTGCCGCTGATCGCGGCACCGCCGCTGATCGCCGAGGACGAGGAGATCGACCTCTT